>NZ_RKRE01000002.1:362542-725084 GCF_003815015.1 Thermodesulfitimonas autotrophica | reverse complement strand
CACTAAAACCTAATGAGGGCTCAATCCATCTTCCTTGCTTTCCCTCAAAGGACGCGGCATCCATACGCTCTACCACTGTTCAGTTTTCAAAGACCGGCTCCGGAGTTTTATCTTAGCATAGCCCCCGGACCATTGTCAAGCGATTTTCATAAACCGCGCCGGAGCGTCTGCCGCTAGGATTCTACGCCGGTTAAGGGCGCCTATGTGAATATCTCTGGGGAAGATCCTCCCGGTGTCCCGAAGAAAACGGAGCTCTCCCCGCGCAATAAAAACCTGTGGATAATGTGCATAAATCTGTGTATAACTGTTCTACCGAGGCTTTCGCCTGTGGAAACACCGAAAAAAATTTGTTATATTTGTCGAAAGCCCCTGCCACCGCCGGAAGGGCCGGTAACCGGTCTAGCGGGCATTTCGCGGAAAAGTGCGTCCCGCGCCGAGGACCAGACCGAAAACCTGGCGCGCGCCCCCTTCGAGCAGTGCGCTAGCAACCGCCGCCATAGTGCTGCCTGTGGTTAAAACGTCGTCCACTACTACGACCGTTTTCCCGCTGATTGCCCTCCGGTCGACAACGCTGAAGACCCCGGTCACGTTTACGTGGCGGGCGCTCCTGCCGAGTTGCGCCTGTGGTGGCGCTCCGGCATCTTTTGCCAGCACCGGCAAGTACCTGACACCACACTTTTCGCCAAGCGCCGCCGCGAGCAGTGCTGCCTGGTTAAAGCCGCGTTCCCCCAGCCGCTCCGGACTTAACGGCACCGGCACCAAGATCTCTCCCTGCCGGTACTGCGGCTCCCGCTCCCAGACCCCCGCCAGCAAGTCCCCTATGTAATCAACGGCGGCCCGGCGGCCGCCGAACTTTAGACGGTGTACAGCCTTCCGTAGTGCTCCCTCGTAGGGGAGCGCCGCGCGACAAAAAACGAACGGCCACTCCCGGGAGGCACACTCCCGGCATACCCCCGTCCCGGGGCCCCGGAAAAAGCGACCGCAGATGGGGCAAAAGGGCTCCGCCGCGGCCGCCGCTACAAAGCACCGGCAGCGGCTGCACAACCCTGCCGCCTCCCGCGAACCGCAAAGCGGACAACCCCGCAGGGGGAAAAGAAGGTTAAGAAGAGCCTTGCCAAACCAGGACGCCTTCATTGCGGCCGAAAATACCCCACGTCCCTTATGCCGCCCGCAGCTACGACGGTGTTGCCCCCCTGGGAGCTTGCCTCTTTGAGCGCCCGCGCTGCTTTCTGCAGGATGGCCGTGAGATCCGCACCATCAGAGGGGAAAACGGCCAGTCCAAGACTAATCTTGAGCCGCAGCGGCTCAAAAACGCCTTCTACCCCGAAAAGGTGGCCTTCAACTGCCTGCCGGAGACGTTCCGCCATTGTTTTCGCCACCCCTTCCGCCGCCCCCGGCAGGAGAACGGCAAACTCGTCGCCGCCGTACCGGGCGACTAAGTCGTGTGTCCTTACAACATTTCTGATCACCCGGGCCACCTCGCGGAGGGCAGCATCGCTGACAATTGGACCGTAAGCTTCGTTAAAGCGGCCGAAGTTGTCGATGTCGGCCAGAATGACTGCCAGCGGCTCGTCCCGTTCCAGGGCCGTCTCGCATGCCGCCTGCAACCGGAGCAAGAAATAGCGCCGGTTGAGTACCCCCGTGACCGGGTCGCTTTGCGCCAGGTGCTCGATCTGGTTGAAAAGCTGCGTGTTCCTGATGGCCACCGCGGCCTGTCCCCCGATTATCGTGAGCAGTGAGAGAGCACGTTCGTCAAAGGCGTACGGGCGCCGCTCCCCTAAGACAAAAATCCCCAGCACCTCATCTTCGGCCACCAGCGGGATGACCACCAGGGAACGCTCTGCCGCCAGAAAACTCCCCTCGTTCTTAAAGCGCACGTCTTCCCGGGTGTCGAAGATGATTTCGGGCTCCCGGTTTTCCGCAACCCAGCCCAGTATACTCTCTGGCCCAACCAGGCTTTCCTTTATCCGCCGCGAAAAAGGACCACTCACGGCGGCGGGCACGAAAGCGCGGCGCGTGGCCGACCAGATATAGATCACCCCGGTGCGGTAGGAGACCACCCGCCGGACGGTTTCGAGAATGAAATCAAGCGTTTTTTCCAGGGAAAGGGTCTCCCCGAGGCGCCGCGCAACATGGTAGAGCGCGTAGAGCTCCCGGTTGGTGAGCCAGAGCACCACGTAAAGGCGGAGAACGAACTGCAGAATCAGGACCGGAATGAAAAGGAGCACCGCCGCCCAGAAAGCCATTGCCTTCCAGAGAATGACCATAATGTAGGCCAGCGGGAGCGTAAAAAGATAGGTAACCGCGTCCCATTTGAGCGTCTCCCGCCAAAGCATCAACGGATGGTAACGCCGCCGCGGCAGAAGGTAGAGGTAGATTAGCAGGTGATTGACCACAAAATAGGTAGCCGTGAAAGCGAGAACCGATAAGGTATTGGTAAAGGCCTCTCTGTGGTGAACCGCACCCCCGGCCTCAAGGTAAACCAGGTAAGCAACCCAGAAAGCCACCACACACTGGGCACTGTTAAAAAGGCTGGCGCGCCAGGGTTCTCCCCGGCCAAAGAGCCGCTGTCCTAAAAGGGTCACCGTCCAGCCCGTCCAAATCACGGCAGGAAGACCGTGCGTCAAAAAAAGGGTGAGCGCCACCGCCCACCCCGCAGATAGCTGCCCCTGCGGCAAGGAAACGGTCAAGCCCTCGGCGGTCAACCAGAGAAGGCCGGTGACCATTATTTCCCAGAGGGCATCGAGATCAAGCGCCCCGGCTGTCCCGTAAAGCAGAGAAAAAGCGAGCAGAATCACCAGCCAGGTGTAAGCTAGGTGCAAAACCGCTCGTCGCCGCACATTTCCCACCATCGTTTAGTTCGACAACAATCTTCCTTTCCCTGCCGGAAAAGCAAAATGCCGGTGTTCAACCGGCATAAAAAAGGCAATGGTCGGCGAAAGGTCTAAGGCTCGCGTTTAAAGGCCGGGAAAAGGAAAGCGCAAAAGGAAAAAGGAGGCCTACGGCTGCGACGGGGCACTTGGCCGCCGCCGTCCGTCTGGATCACGCTTCTGCCCGCAGGATTTCAGCCTTATCGGTCCGCTCCCACGGCAAGTCGATATCGGTCCGGCCGAAATGGCCGTAGGCTGCCGTCTGCTTGTATATCGGCCGGCGCAGGTCGAAGTGGTCGATGATTGCGGCCGGGCGCAGGTCGAAGTGCTTGTGAACCAGCTCTACCAGCCTTTTTTCCGGTACCTTGGCGGTGCCGAAGGTTTCAACGCTAATGGAAAGCGGGCGCGCGACACCGATGGCGTACGAAACCTGGATCTCACAGCGGTCGGCCAGGCCCGCCGCCACAACGTTCTTCGCTACGTAACGCAGGGCGTAGCTTGCCGAGCGGTCCACTTTCGTAGGGTCTTTTCCCGAAAAGCAGCCGCCCCCGTGGCGAGCCATACCCCCATAGGTATCGACCATGATCTTCCGCCCCGTAAGCCCCGTATCTCCCTGCGGGCCGCCAACGACAAACCTGCCGGTGGGATTCACCAAAAAGCGCGTCTCGCTGTCAAGTAAATGCGGCGGGATAACCGGACGGATAACCCTGGTAAGGATGTCCTCCCGGATCGTCAGCAGGTCGATGTCCGGGTGGTGCTGGGCGGAAACAAGTACGGTGTGGACCCGCACCGGCTGGTCACCGTCGTACTCAACCGTCACCTGGGTCTTCCCATCGGGCCGCAGGTATGGCAGCTCACCGTTCTTGCGAACTGCAGCCAGCTGACGGGCCAGCCTGTGGGCCAGGACGATGGGAAGAGGCATCAGCTCTTCTGTCTCGTTGGTAGCATAACCGAACATCAAGCCCTGGTCGCCCGCGCCGATCGAGCTGTAGGGATCCTGGTCCTGCCCGCTCTTGATCTCCAGCGCCTTGTCCACACCGAGGGCAATATCCGGCGACTGTTCCTGAATACTGGTGATTACGGCGCAGGTCTCACTGTCAAAACCAAACTTCGCCCGGGTATAACCGATATCCCGGATCGTCTCGCGCACTATCGTGGGGATATCCACGTAACACCTGGTCGTAATCTCCCCGGCTACAAAAGCGAGGCCAGTGGTGACCAAGGTTTCGCACGCCACCCGGGCCTCGGGGTCCTGGGCCAGAATCGCATCGAGAATCGCATCCGATATCTGGTCGGCCATCTTGTCCGGGTGCCCTTCAGTAACCGATTCCGACGTAAACAGGCGCTTCGTCATCGTGCACGCTCCCTCGACCAAAATTCACCGTTAATTTTAGCAGCGGTCACCAGCCCTGTCAATAAGCGCAAGCTCGCGTTCGCCTTCACTCCTGAGGCATCATTTCGACCAGAACAGCATCCACCCCGATCTTTTTCACCTGCTGCCAGGGAATGATCAGGTCACGCCCCCACCGGAACAAGCCAAAATACCGCCTCCCCTTCCGGACCACCAGTGCGGTTACGCTTCCTTTCTCGTCGATATGCAGGTCAACGACAGGTCCGAGACGGCGCCCGTCAACAATATTGATGAAATCCCGCCGCGCGAGTTCAGAAGCTTTGAACAAAGCTCCCACCTCCCCTTTACCGGTATGCAGGCCAGGGAGAAATGGTTACGTGCGCGGCGTGGAGGCTTCGAAAACTCGGAAGCATCCCGCCTTTACGCCGCCGGAAGTTTCAGTTCCCGCCGCACTGCTTCATGAAGGGCGGTAACCGCATCGGTTGTGGCTGCCTCAGCGTAGACGCGAAAAACAGGCTCTGTACCGGAAGCGCGGATCAGGAACCAGGCGCCACTCGCCAGTTCAATCTTAACGCCGTCAGTTGTCGTGCGCTTGACCACCGCCGCGCCGTTAAACTCTGCCGGGCAAAAGTCTCTCAGGAGGCGGCGGATGCGCTCCTTTTCTTCCGGTGTGGTGTGGTAGTCAACCCGTGCGCTTACCAAACGGCCGAAGCGGGTGGCAAGGTCTGCCAGCAAAGCGCCTAACGATTTGCCGTGGGTGGCAACAATCTCTGCGGTCAGAAGGCCCGCCAAAATCCCGTCTTTCTCCGGAACATGACCGCGGATCGAAAGCCCGCCGCTCTCTTCCCCGCCGCAGACACAGCCGTGCTCGCGCAGGTAGGCGCCGATGTACTTGAACCCTACTGGCGTCTCGTAAGCGACTTCCCCGTACGCCGTCGCGATCCGGTCAACGAGGTGCGTGGTTGCCACCGTCCGCACCACGGGGCCCCGCCAGCCCCGTTTCTCAAGCAGGTGGTAGCAGACAAGCGACAGAATCTGGTTGGGCGAAATAAAGGTGCCGTCGGCGTCAATAACGCCCAGGCGGTCAGCATCGCCATCCAGAGCAAGTCCCAGATGCGCCTCCTTGGCAAGTACCAGCTCCCGCAGCTCCCCCAGACGGGCTGCGACCGGGTCCGGCAGGCCGCCGCCGAAAAGGGGGTCCCGCCGGTTATGAAGCGTGGTTACCGTTGCCCCTAACTGTTCCAGGAGCGCCTCAAGATAGCCGATTCCCGCCCCGTACATCGGGTCTACAACGACTTTTAGGCCCGCCCGGCGGATCGCTTCTCCGTCAACCAACCGCAAGAGATGGCGAAAGTAGTCCTCGCGCGGCGCAAGCGGCTGCTGCGGGGCCGGGGATACCATTGGTGGGGCAACCGGTTCGGCCAGGAAGCCCTCGATGCGGTGGGTGATGTCGGGCAGGGCCGGGCCCGCATATTCAGGAATAAACTTTATCCCGCAGTACTCCGGCGGGTTGTGGCTTGCCGTAAGCATCACCGCTCCGCCTGCGTTACGGTTTTTAATCGCGAAGGCCGCCACCGGCGTGGGCAACGCCCCTTCCGAAAAAAAGACGGGAATCCCCCAGCGCCGCAGCACGTCGGCCGCAGCCGCCGCAAAACGGTCCGCCAGGAAGCGGTTATCATAAGCGACCACCACTCCTCGCTCCGCAAGCCCCGCTTCCCGGAGGTAGGCCGCGATCGCCGCCGCCACCCTTTCCACATTCGCAAAAGTGAAATCGCGGGCGATTATCCCCCGCCAGCCGTCGGTTCCAAAGCTAATCTTCGCCAAACACTTCCCTCCCATCGTGGCTTCCAGGAATTTTCAAGCCAAATTCGACCCCGGCAGTAAAAAATCCTGCTCCTAACCACAGCTTTCAGGCCCTTACTGCCCCATTTTCCCGGGTAGCTTGTCGCTGATGTCCGTGAGATGCTCGAGCTCGTCCTGCTTCTTGTCCACGTAGAGCTTACCCTCCGTGTCCAGCCCCGCGTAGAGCACATCCTTCAGGGAATAAATCCCCTGTTTTTCCAGCTCTTTGAGCAGCCATTCTTCGGTAAGGTTGTTTTGTTTGAGGTTCTGCTTAATAATCACCCCGTCCACAACAAGCTCGGAGGGTACCCCTTCGTATTTGGTGGCGATGCCCAGATCGGAAGGCGTGACGGGCCGCTTGTCCGACTTAGGCAGGATGCTTAAGGACCCGTTCGGTTCCGCAACCGCGAACTCGACGTCGGCGATGTTGAAATAGCCCTTCTCGCGTAGCTGCATCATCAGGTCGTCGACGTTATACCGCATCCGCCGCATATTACGCTCGAGGATCTTTCCGTTATGCACGACGACCGTCGGCTCGTCGCCTAAAATCTTCCGCGCTGGGCGGTATTTGAGACCCAGCCACTGCGTCAAGATTGTCAGCGTGGTGAAGACGATAAGTCCCAGAGCGTAGTACCAAGGGCTCGTCTTGATATCGGTTGCTAAGCTTGCCGCAATAGAACCGATAACGATCCCGTTGACGTAGTCGGAGATGGTCAATTGCCCCACCTGCGACTTTCCCACCAGCCGCGTAACCAGGACCACCCCTGCAAAGGCACCGAGGGCCCGCAGGAGAATTTCCAAGAACGGGTTCATAAGCGCACCCCCGCAGTTTTCGTCTCATCGCTATTAAAATTCGCCTCTACGGAAAGCCTTATGCAAAGCGCCCGCCGGTAAAGGAAAACGCCCCGCTACCGACTGAACCGGAGCGAAAATGGCAATAATTAACATAGGCCCGCCAAGGCCGGCAGACGCCCACATTTCCGGAGGGTAAAAATGCGGCTTCAAGAAAGGCTTGCCACAGAGGAACGGATACTCCGGGCCTATCTGCGCATTCTGCAGCGAAAGCGCGCCCGGGCGAAAAAAAAAGCAAAAGAAAAGGGGCCGTCCAGGCCGCCCCGTTAAATTTCCTTAAGGGCTGCATCATTTACGGCAACCCGTTATCCGCCGCCGGGAGCGCCAAAAGCAGCGTAGGTTTCGCGTAAGCCCGTGGGCAGGTCGTAGCGCGGCGCCCACAAGAGCGCCTCTTTGGCCCGCTCGTTGCTCAGGACACTGTGGCGGATATCGCCAGGGCGCGAGGCTTTGTAAACCGGGGCCAATTCTTTCCCCGCAGCCTGCAGGAGCAACCGGCAGAGGTCGTGCACGGAAGTCGCCCGACCGGTGCTGATGTTAAGGACTTCCCCCGCCCCGCGCGTAAGCGACGCAACAACTGCCGCCGCCACATCCGCAACGTAGATAAAGTCCCGGGTCTGCCCGCCGTCCCCGTGAATTTCCGGCGGTTCGCCGCGCCGGAGCCTCCGGCAGAAAATGGCGACCACGCCCCCCTCCCCCGCGCTGTCCTGGCCTGGGCCGTAGACGTTCGCCAGGCGGAGCACCACCCCCTCGATGCCGTAAAGCCGCTGGTAAGTCCAGAGGTAAACTTCGGCGGCGTACTTGGAAGCACCGTAAGGGGAAAGGGGCCGAATCGGGTGGTTTTCGTCCACCGGGAGGTATGCCGGGTCACCGTAAACGGCAGCCGAAGAGGCGTAGACGACGCGCCGGACTCCGGCTTTTCGCCCGCACTCCAATACGTTTACCGTACCCGTAATGTTAACCGTGGCGTCGAAACACGGGTCCGTGAGCGAGCGCGGCGCCACCGCCTGCGCTGCAAGGTGGACCACCACTTCGGGGCGTTCCACGTGAAACACTTCGGCGAGGGCTGGCGTAGTGATGTCAATCTGGTAGAAAGGCACCCCCGGCGGCAGGTTCTCGCGGCAGCCGGTGCTCAGGTTGTCAACCACGGCGACCGCAGTGCCGGATGATAAAAGGGTCGCCACCACGTGCGACCCGATAAAGCCAGCTCCCCCGGTAACCAGTACGCGCATCATCTCTGCCCCGCAAAAAGATTTTCCAGGTAGGCGCGAAAGGCGGGACCCAGGTCCTCCCGCTCCAGCGCCATCTCCACCGTCGCCTTGAGATAGCCGAGCTTATCCCCGGCATCGTAACGTTTGCCGCGGAAGGCGTAGGCAAAAACCTTATCCTCAAAGGCCAGCACCCGAAGGGCATCGGTAAGCTGAATCTCCCCACCGGCACCCGGAGGCGTCTCGGCCAGGATGTCGAACACACGGGGGGAGATAATGTAGCGGCCGGTGATGCCCCACCGGGAAGGCGCCTCCTCTGGCTTCGGTTTTTCAACGAGATCATGAACCGCGAATACGCGCGGTCTGATCTCTTCCCCGTTAATAACGCCGTAACGGGAAACCTCCTTCAAGGGCACCCGTTCCACGGCCACGACCGTTGCCTGAACCTCTGCAAAAAGTTCCAGCATCTGCGCAAGGCACGGCTTTTCCCCCCTGACAATATCATCCCCCAAAAGCACCGCGAAAGGTTCATTACCGACAAAACTCCGCGCGCAAAGGACCGCGTGGCCCAGACCCCGTGGCTCGCACTGCCGGACGTAGTGGATATTCGCCATTTTCGCAATCTGCCTGATTTCCCGGAGCCATTCCTCTTTCCCGCGTTCCCGCAGGTAGGCCTCGAGCTCAAGACAGCAGTCGAAGTGGTCCTCTATCGCCCGCTTACCCCGCCCGGTAACGATCAAAATGTCCTCGATCCCGGAATCGACAATCTCCTCAACGATATACTGGATGATGGGACGGTCGATCAAGGGAAGCATCTCTTTGGGCTGGGCCTTGGTAGCCGGAAGGAAACGGGTGCCGAGACCTGCCGCCGGGATTACGGCTTTTCTTACCTTCATACCACTCCCCCTTCACAGATCATTGCTGCCTGGCTTAAAAGCCAACGCTTCGCTCACCGGCCTTTTCTTTCAAGGCCGGGAACTGACGTACCCGCCAGCGGTAACCGACAATCCCGCACCGCGTCGCCAAAATGACGAACGCGGTAGCAACCGCGAGGAGAAGGATTGCCGCCTGGACCAAAGTGAGGCGGGTAAGCAGAATGGCACTCAGACCGAGGATAGCGCTTACGGTGTAAACGACCAGGACCGCCCCCCGGTGGCTAAGTCCGATAGCTAACAACCGGTGGTGCAGGTGCTCGCGGTCCGGCCGAAAAATATGGCGGCCGTTCTTGTAGCGCCGCAGGATCGCAAAGAGGGTGTCTAAGAGCGGTATCCCCAGGATGACCGCCGGGGTGATGAGAGTCACCGCAGTCGCCGTCTTCGCCACGCCGATTATCGCCCCGCAGGAAAGGATAAAACCGATGAGCATGGCGCCGCAATCGCCTAAAAAAATCCGCGCCGGGTGAAAATTAAAGGGGAGAAAGGCTATAAGACTCGCGGCTAAGACCAGCGCCGGCAGAACCGCAATCTTGTCTCCGGCAAGCGCAGCCACCGAGGCAAGGGTAAGGGCGCCGATGGCGCCGATGCCAGCGGCCAGTCCGTCAAGACCGTCAACAAGGTTGACAGCGTTGGTCACCGCTACGATCCAGAAAACCGTAAGCGGTGCGCCCCAGAAGCCGAGGTGGAGCAAAAGTCCCTTATGTAGAGGATGGGTAACAAAAGCGATGCCGATGCCGAAAGGGAGAACCGCAAGGGCGGCCAGAATCTGCCCGGCAAGTTTTAACCGGGGGCTCAAGCCCCGCGCGTCATCAACCACGCCGAGAAGAAAAATGAGCGTGCCGCCAACCAAGAGACCAAGGTAACGCGAAGGCAGCCCTTCAATCAGCGCCAATAGCAAAAACCCGGCAAGGAAACCAAGATACACCGCCAATCCGCCGAGGCGAGGCGTCGGGCGAGAATGAATCTTGCGCCCACCGGGCTCGTCGATGGCACCTATCCGTTGCGCCAGGCGCACCGCCACCGGAACCGTCAGGCCGGTAACCGCAGCCGCAGTCACCGGCACGAAAAGCGCATAGTGCAATGTTTCTCTCCCCCCAAAAAGTTGCCGCCTTCTGCCGTTTTATTCCTGCGGCGCAAGCAACCTTTCACCTGCAGCGAAGATCAGCTCCGCCTCCGCCGCGAGTTCTTCGCCTACCCAGGCCCGCCCCCTCGCCTTACCCACTGCTGCCTTCAGCTTCAAAATCTCTACCTCGAGGCGCAGCGTGTCTCCCGGAAGCACGGGGCGCTTGAAGCGCGCCCCGTCAATCCCCGCAAAAAGCGGGACCCGACCCCGGTAAGCTTCCAGGGTAAGCACCGCCACCGCGGCAACCTGGGCCAGCGCTTCGATAATAAGCACTCCCGGCATCACCGGGTATCCCGGAAAATGCCCCGGGAAGAAAAACTCGTTAGCGGTTATGTTCTTAATGCCTACCGCGCGCTTACCCGGTTCGAGCTCCGTAATCCGGTCGACAAAGAGAAAAGGATAACGGTGGGGCAGAACCCCTTCGATCTCTTTTAAATCCAAAAACAGAACCCCCTACTGAGCGTTATAGGTCCCCTCATATACCGTGGCTGCCGTCCCAGCCCCAGACGGGCTCGCTGCGGGCGGCGACCCGCTCGTCTGGGCGGGAGCTGGCGTGGAATCGACCGGAGGCTGTCCGTCGCCGGACCCGGGCACGATCACCACCTCCGGCGCCGCTACCGTACCGTAAGTTTCCTCCGTCACCGTAGCGTAACTGCCGTCAATGACCGTGTCCCCCGTATAGACCTTCTGTACCACCTGAGTTTTCTCTCTGGGCTTGACCGCCTGAGTAATCATGACGCCTGACGGCGTCTCCTTCACGAACTGCGTGATCGGCTCTCCGCTTAAGAGCTGGGCTACCGCTTTTTTCGCCTCCTCCGGGTCCACATGCCAGTACGGGTCACCGGCAAAATAACCCGGAAGCGTTCCGCTTACCACCGTGACTCCTTCCATCTCCCGCGCCATCCGCGCTAAAGCGAGCATCTGGTCAAGGGGCAAGTTGGTGTAAATACAGTCCTTGATCTTGGGGATCAAAACCGGCAGGCGGACAAGATTGCGCGGCTTCATCATCTCCTCCACCACCGCGCGCAGGAACTTCTGCTGCCGCCCGACCCGGCTGATATCCCCAAGCGCGTCGCTCCGGTAGCGCACGTACATTAACGCCTTCCTGCCGTCGAGCCGCTGCACTCCTTTACGGAGGTTGATCGTGAAGCGCCCGCCCTTTTCCGGGTCATAGTGGTACATGTTTTTTTCCACGTCAAGCGTAACGCCGCCCAGGGCATCGACCAGATCGACAAACCCTTCGTAATTGGTAACGAGGTAATAATCGACCGGCTGACCAATCAGATCGGAAACCACTCGCGTGGTGAGCTCCGGTCCCCCGTAGAGCATCGCCGTATTGATCCGCTCCCGTCCGTGGCCCGGAATGTCAACTAGGGTGTCGCGCGGTATCGAGAGGAGGGCCAGTTGCTTCTTTTCCGGGTCGGCGCTCACAAAGATGATCGAGTCACTCCGGGCACGCGTCTCGCCGTTACGGGCGTCAGAGCCGAGCAGGAGGAAGTTGAGACGTTGTCCGGCCGCCCTCGCCTGCCCGCCGCGGTCTTCCCCCAAACCTCCCTTGTCCGAACCGGCAGAATAAGTCATCGCCGCGTACCCGATCCCGGCTGCCAGGCAGAATACCAGAATAATTGCCGCCAGCCAGCGGGGCTGCCGCCATTTTTTTACTCCCGGTTTATTCTGGGCCACAATTTCTCCCCCAAAAAACTCGTTGACGATCTTCGCCTTACCCTTTATAAATTATAAAAGATGAGCCCAAAAAGGAGGCCCTTCATGCGCCTGTTAGACGAAAAAGGTAAAATTTTCGGTTTAGTCAACGTCATCGACGCCACCGTAATCCTGGTCGTGCTTCTGATTATCGCCGGGGCAGTATACAAACTTCTCCTCCCAAAAACCTACACGCCGCCCACGGAGGTTCAGTTCGTCGTTCGCGTCCCCGCCCTCCCGCCCGAAAGCGCCCGCATGGTCAAGGTGGGCGACCGGATGGTTGCCGGCGCTAACTATGTTCCGGTAACGGTTAAGCACGTAACCGTCGAACCGGCCTTTTCCACCGAAACGGATGCCGCCGGCCGGAAGGTTGCGGCCCGCGACCCCTATTTCAAAGACCTGGTGGTCACCCTTGAGGGAAGCATCCCCATCACTACCGCCCAGATCAAGCTTGGCAACCAGGAAATCCGGGCAGGGCGTGACTATTTCCTTAAATCGCTTACCTACGAATTCAAAGGCACTATCATTAAAGTAACACTTATTCCTTCCCAGGACAAGCCGGCACCGTAAAATTTTTACGTTTTGCCCGCTTTTAGTCATTTGCTGTCGCTTAGCATCGCGCTTCGCGCCTAAAGCGGCACAATCCGCACCGGCAGTTCCCGAGCCGCGGGATGCGGGTAAGCGTTTTTAGCATCCACGACAAACGGGCCGGCCCCATCCAGGAAACGGGCGAAAACCGTGGGGTCTTCCGGCGGCAAACCCTGCTGTCGCGCCAGGATAACGGCCCCGTGCGCCCCGTCAAGCGCCTTTTCCAGCGAATCAACTTGAAACGGGTAAGTCGGCGGCACGACCGGGTCGAAAGCACGAACCATCACCCCGCTCTCCTGTAGCGCCTCCGCCACTTTGACCGCGGGGGAAAAACGGCAGTCGCTGGAATAGTCCTTCATCGCCAGGCCCAGCACGGCCACCCGCGCCTGCGCTGGCGGCACGGGCAGGAGCCGCAGGACCATGTCCGCCACCCGCCGGGGCATCGCATCATTCACCCGGCGCGCCGCCGGCATAAGTTCCAGCTGTAAGCCAGCCTTACGCGCGGCGGGTGCCAGGTAATGGTAGGCGTTCGGGAGGCAGTAGCCGCCCACGCCGGGCCCCGGCTGCAGCAGTTTCACCCGCTTATGCGTGTTAGCCAGCCGTACCACCTCAAAGACGTTGAGCCCAAGTGCTTGCGTAACCGTACTCAGCTCGTTTACCAGGGCGATATTCACATCCCGGGAAATGTTTTCGATAAGCTTGGCGACCTCGGCCGCCTCGAAGGAAGAGGCCGGGATGATTTCGGCGCGCGTGATGAGACCAATAAGCCCTGCCGCCTCTTCCAGGCTCTCCTGATTGATGCCGCTCACCACCACCGGCATCGTGACAAACTCCTCAAAAGCCCGGCCTTCCGCAATCCGCTCCGGCGCGTAACCTAAGTAAAAGTCGCGGCCCGCCTGAAG
This sequence comes from Thermodesulfitimonas autotrophica, assembly GCF_003815015.1. NCBI lineage: Bacteria > Bacillati > Bacillota > Clostridia > Thermoanaerobacterales > Thermoanaerobacteraceae > Thermodesulfitimonas > Thermodesulfitimonas autotrophica. Next base: position 711,715 of record NZ_RKRE01000002.1, on the reverse strand, counting down.
TCCGCTTTTTTCCAGGAGCGGCTTCACAACCTCCCGCATCATGCCCGGAACGAGGGTGCTGCGCACTAAGACAAGGTCTCCCGGCTTGAGCCCCTGCGCGATACTCTCCAGGCAAGCTACAAGCGGACCGGGGTCGGGTTGCCCCGCTACCACCGGGAGCCCCACAGTAACGATGATGTCCCGGACATTTTCCAACGCCTCGCGGGGATCGGTGGTCGCCTTGAAAGAGCCCCTGGCCAGTTCCCGGCGGAGGATCTCTTGGATGGGGATGCCCCTGTACCGTTCCTGGTGGTAGGTGATACCGCTATTAATCTCTTCGACTAAAGCGGCGTTCACGTCTACCCCGGTCACTTTGCAGTTGGCGAGCGTAAAACAGAGCGAGAGGGGCAGGCCCACGAACCCCAGCCCAAAAACGGCGATTTCCCTGAAGTACTGCTCCGACATCCTAACCCTGCTCCTTTTCTGCAAGTGCTTCCGCAATCTTTTCTTCCATGAAGGCCGCCCGCGCCTCCCAGGAGTGCTCCCGGGCCCGCAGCAGCCGCTCTCTTTGCCGCGCCTCGTTTTCTATGGCGAGCGTTTCTTCCACCGCTCGCACAAACCCTGGCCCGTCCTTCGCTATCGCCACAATATCGGCGAACTCCCGGACTGCTGGCATATCCGTGCTTACCACCGGACGCCCCGAAGCGAGGTACTCGTAAAATTTGAGCGGGCTCACGTTCGCCGTCAGGGCGCTCGGCCGAAAAACGTTGAGACAGACGTCACAGCCCTTGAGGTAGTTCGGCAGCGCCTCTTTTGGCTTTCTCCCGAGCAAAAAAACGTTAGGCATCTGGTCGAGCCCGTGCAGTCGAACACCGGGCGCCACGGGACCAATGAGGATCAGGGACCAGTCCGGCCGCTCCCGCGCCACGTAAGCGAGGAGCGCGGTGTCCACCCATTCCTGGATGACGCCTACAAAGCAGAGGCGGGGCCGCGGCAAACGCTCAATTTCCTCGGGCACCACCGTCGCCGGGGCCGCCGCCTTACTGAAATGCACCACGTCGGCCGCATTCGGAAGGTAATAAATGCGCCGGGCGTAATCTTTCCGCCGTTCGTAAAGACCGGGCGCGGTAACGAAAGTGACGTCGGTGCGCTGGAGAAGCTCCTTTTCTTGCTCCCAGACCGCTTCTTCCCGCACCAGCCCCTTATACGCCCCGTGTTCGTCGACACAGTCGTAAACGAGGAGTTTATGCTCGATCAAGCGCGCCAGAGTAGCGGTTCCCGGCAGGTAGGTCCAAAGAATGGGCCGCTTCATCCCGAGCCGCCGCACGGCCTGCCGCAGCCAGAAGGCCAGCCAGTACTGGTTCACCCTGGCCACCAGCGGGTAAAGGTTGCCGAAAGGGAGAACCACCGGCGGGTGAAAGAGAAAGATATTCGGCCGCGGCCGCCCGGCAAACCAGCCCCACGGACGCCACTTGCGCCAGAAAGAAGGATCCTTCAGCGGCGAAATAAGCGTCCCCGGCGGCTCAACGTAAAGGATCCGGTTCGAAGGGTCGAGCCGGGACATGATCTGCTGCTTCCGCGTCCAGATCGGATCCCAGTCAACCGAAGAAACACAGATGATTTCCTGGTTCCTTAATTGCGCCATCAGGATTTCAAAACCCTCCGGTAAACCGCCAGTGTCTCCGCCGCCATCCGCCGGGCGGAAAATTCGCGCTCCACAAGCTCCCGCCCGCGCGTAGCCATCGCCCGCGCCGCAGCAGGATCATCCAGCACCCGGCAGATGCCTGCCGCAAGCGCCCCGGCATCTGCCGGCGGTACCAGGATGCCCGTCTCCCCTTCCCGGATCACCTCCGGCAAGCCCCCCACCCGGGTAGCTACTACGGGCGTCCCGCTCAGGAAGGCTTCCAGGACGGTAAGGGGCAGCCCTTCCGAAAGGGAAGCCAGGACGAGAAGGGTAAACTCGCCATAATGTTTTCGGATGTCCGCAACAAAACCCGTGAATAAGACTTTCCCCGATAATCCCAGTTTCGCTACCAGGCTCTCAAGGCTGGCACGCTCAGGCCCCGAGCCGACGACCAAAAAGCGCGCCTGCGGGTACCGCTCCAGGACTTGCGCGGCCGCGGCGATAAAATAATGGTGCCCCTTCACCCGGTGGAGTCGTCCTACCGCTGCGATCAGCGGCACATCTTTAGGAAGGGAGAAGCGCTCCCGCAACGTTGCTTCCATCCCCGCATCCCCGGCAGCTGGTGCGATGCCGTTATAAACCACACTTACTTTCTCGCGGGGTACCCCCTCCTTTTCCAGGGCGGCAGCCAAGAAAGCCGAAACGGCGATGAAATGGTCCGTCATTCCCCGCGTATACCGCTCGCAAAGCGAGTTTAACAACCGGCTCACCGGATGCGGGTAATCGAGGGAAAGGAGACTGTGTACCGTGGAAACTACCGGCAAACCGGTTCCGCGCGCCGCCAGGCGGCCCAAAAAATTGGCCCGCACCCCGTGCGTGTGAAGGATATCGTAGCCCGAAAGGATTTCACGCAGCTTCCGGACGATGGTGAGGTCGAGCTTGCTGCGCATCGGCAGGACGGTTACCTTCATTCCCTCCGCCCGCGCCAAGGGCGCAAAGGGCACCGGGAAGAGGCAGGCCGCCTCGAGAAGAACTTCCCGGGGATCAAACGCCTTAAAAAGGGTTAATATGTGCCGTTCGGCACCCCCGAACTCCCCTCCCCCGATAACGTGCAGCACCTTTATCTGCCGCAAAAGATCCTGTCCTCCCACAAGCCGTCGCGAAGCTAACTTCGGATACCGGCGATTTGCAGCAACAGCGCTATGTTAATGCCTTGGCTGATTTTGCAATGGTCGCCGCAATTTTCCGTATCTTAGCCGGTGGCTTTGCTCGACCACAAACCTTATAATATCATTTAGCAAAAGAAAAATGGAGGTTTTATTTCTGGTAAGCGCACAAGATTTAACCGCCACAAGCATTCTCTGTCAGTTTCTCCGCAAAATCCGGGCGGCATGGGCCCACAGCCGCATCTGCCGGTGGTTACACAGTGAACCTTTCTGGCTTGGCGCCACGCCCTCTTTACTCGCTAGCGGCTTTCCGGCAGCCTTGCGCCGGCCGGCACAGCCTCTGGCGGCAGCAAGCCGGGCCACCGTGAGGGAGAGCCGCTTGCTCGCCCTGGCCGCAGAAAAAGCCTGGCTGCTGCTTTTTGCGGCTACCGCCTATCCCCTAATCGATTTCGCCCTGCGCCGCGGCGGCGACCCCGGGGGCCTGGCGGGCACCTGGGATGAGATCCTCCTCTTCCTGGGACTTCTCCTCATAGCCGGACGCCTCTTTTACCGCGGGATTGGTGCCTGGCGCTCCTCCGAGCTCGGGCTGCCGCTCTATCTTTTCTGCGGTACCTTCATTTTCCTGGCCCTCATCCGTTCCCCCGAGACCGGCGTTGCGGTCGAGGGGGCCCGCGTCTATCTCGAATACGTTCTTTGGTTCCTTGTGGCGCTTAACCTCCCGGACCGAACCGGTCAGGTCAGAACCCTTACCGCCTTTTTCGTCGCCACCTGCACCGTCATCGCGCTTTACGGCATCGGGCAGTACATCGCCGGCGTCCCCGTACCCCAGAGCTGGATCGATCAGGCGGAGGCAGGTGTTAGGACTCGCGCTTTCTCGGTTATCGGCAGCCCCAACGTCCTGGGCTCCCTCCTTGCGCTGGTCCTACCGCTTGCGTGCGCCGGTTTTTTCACCGCTGGCTCCCGGGCTTCCCGCGCCGGTTACGCCGCAGCCAGCGCCGCTGTTGCCGTCTGCCTCCTCGTAACCTTCTCGCGCGGCGCTTGGCTTGCCGCTTTTCTTGGGCTTGTGCTCTTCGCGGCGATGACGCGGCCCGCGCTGCTCGCGCTCTTAGCCACAGCCGCGCTCGCCGCACCGGCAGTCTCCCCAGGCATTGCCGGGCGCCTTCTCTACCTTTTTTCCTCCGGCTACCTCGTCTCCAGCCAGCGCTCCGGGCGCATCGCCCGCTGGCAGGCGGCTTTAGATAAGCTCTGGCAGCACCCGCTTACGGGCGAAGGACTCGGCCGTTTTGGCGGTGCCGTCGCTGCGCGCGCCATTCCCGGGAGCTTTTATGTCGATAATTTTTACCTCAAAACGGCAGCCGAAACCGGCCTTATCGGCCTGGGAGCACTTTTCTTCCTGCTCGTCTCCGCCTGGCGTGCCGGCTACCGCGCCTGCGCCGCCGTGGTAACTCCCGCCGAGAAAACGCTTGCCGCCGCTTTACTTAGCGGCCTTACCGCCGTGCTCCTCCATAATCTCGTGGAAAACATCTTCGAAACGCCGCTGATGAGCACCCTCTTTTGGGTGTTCCTCGGCTTCCTTTTAGCCCTCCCGCGCCTTGCCGCAGAGCAGGCGCCAAAATGACCGGCAGCCCCCGGCGTTCCTGCACCCCCGATCCTTTTGCAGCGAGCCCCCCAGCGGTCACCGGGATAACAGCAGCGCCCCTTCAGGGCCGCAAAAGGGATGCTACCGGGACATAAGCGCCGCCACCAGATCGGCATTCTCTTCCGCCAGCGCCTTAAGCTCACTTACCCGCGCGGCAAGACCGCACGTCACATCCCGCGCGCACAAATCCTCCACCGCCTCCACCAGTTTCGCCGGCGTCACCTCGTCGGTGCTGATTGCCGGTAAACCTGCTGCCGCCATGAAGCGTGCCACTTTCGGGTCGTAACTCAATCCCACGGCAGGCACGCCCGCAAGCGTGGCGAAAATCAAAAAATGGAGCCGCATACCGATGCCCAAGTTGAGCCGGCCGGCAATAGCCATCAGGTCATGAAAACCCTCGATTTTCAGCAGCCGGGGTGCGCCGCCAAGCTCCTCTCGGAGTGCCGCGAGTACCCTGTAATCGTCGGGATGAAGGGGGAGCAGGACCGCTTGCCAGCCCTCGGCCATCAACCTTGCGACCGCCTGCGCCACCGCGGGCAGCACCCTTTCCACCCGGGGCCAGCGGCGCAGCGAGATACCGACCAGCGGTGCCATGCCAATGCCAGCAGCGCCCAGCAATTCTTTCCCGCGGGCGGCAGCGCTCTCGGGAATGGTAAGCCCAAGCACGGGATCGGCGGTGACGTGGACCGGGCGCTTGACACCTAAAGAGCGCAGCTCTTGCAAGGAGCCGGGGTCACGTACCGTCACCAAGTCGGCCAGTTCGACTACTTTTTTGACTAAAATCCGGCTGATCCGGCGGTTGAGCGGCCCGATGCCCTGCCCGTAAAGGCAGATCTTCTTTCCCCGCAGCCAAGCCATAAGGACGATCGCGGCGTAATAAAAGACGCTTTGGGGGCTGGTCACGTCCTGAAAGAGACTCCCCCCGCCGCTCAACAGCAGGTCGGCGTCCCCTAGCTCCCGCCAAATGAGCGCAAAATCCCGGCGGTCGACAGCCCGCACCCCAAAATCCCGGGCCGTTGCGGCAGGCTGCTGGGACAGGACCACCAACTCGACAGCCGGTACCCGCCTGCGGAGCTGCGAGACGATGGCGAAAAGCATCGCCTCGTCGCCGCAGTTCCCAAAGCCGTAATATCCTGAGATAACCACCTTGGGCACCTTGCTACCCCTTTGCTCTGCCTCTACCAGCCGCCGCAGCGCCGCTTTCCTCCACCGGAGGAACCGTTTACGGCTCAAGGATTTCCCTTCACCGCCCGGAGAACAAGCAGGGCGAAACGTGGCAGGACAAGCATCCTGCGCCAGCGGTGCGGCTCGTAAAAAAGGCGGCCGAGCCATTCTAAGCCCCAGCGCTGCATCCACGCCGGCGCTCGTTTGGTGCGGCCGCTCAACACGTCAAAGCTCCCGCCAACACCCATCGCCACAACGTTGCCAAGTTGCTGGCGGTACTTGTAAATCCAGCGTTCCTGCTTGGGGGCACCCAGCCCCACAAACAAAAGCTGCGGGGCCGCCGCTTTAATCTTTTCCAAAACCATAGCTTCTTCGTCTGCGGTAAAATAGCCGTGGTGCTCCCCCGCAATCATAAGCCCCGGATATTCTGCTTTCAAGCGGCTGGCCGCGGCGGCCGCCACCCCGGGCTGCCCCCCCAAAAAGAAGACCCGCCACCCCTCTGCCGCCGCCCGGTCGCAGAGGGCCACCAGCAGGTCGATTCCGGTGACTCGCTCCGGCAGGCTATAGCCGTGGACTGAAGCCGCCCAAACGATTCCCACCCCATCCGCCGTAACCAGGGAAGCTTCGCGGGCAATCGCCAGGAGGTCAGGCTCTCTCTGGGCCCGGTAAAGGTATTCCGGGTTGAGCGTCACCACCTGGTGCGTTCCGCCGCGGGCGATCAGTTCACTTACCCGCGCGACGGCCGCCGCTACGGTAACCGCATCAACCGGGGCGCCAAGAATGTTTATGCGTTGCGTCATACTTTATAGTTTTTCGCCACGAATTGGGGCGCTTCCTGCCGCGCCGCTCTCCTATGTTTATTCCGCCTGGGCCCAAGTATCGCTACGGTTCCTATACCTCCGTGACCATTGCAGGAGGCCCCCCACCATCTCTGTCTCCCAACTCTGCCGCCGCTGCTTGCCGTGCAAGATCGATGCGGCCCTTGGTAAAAACAAAGGCCAGCGGTAGGGCCATAAGCGCTATAACCGTAGCCACCAAGAAGGCATCCCCCACCGCCAGCGTAGCCGCCTGCTTTTGGATCGCCCCCTGCAACAAGCCTTCAGTGGCCGGCCGCGCCGCCGCCAGACCCAAAAGCGCTCCCACCTTGCCCGCCACCTGCGAGTAATAAAAGTAGCCTAACGGCGCCAGATGGCTTACCCCCTCCGCTAACCGCTCGCCGTGAAAAACCATCCGGTTTTCAAAGACGTAGGTGACCAAGGAAATCCCGAAAGATGCCGCTACCTGCCGAATTACATTCATCAAAGCCGAGGCCTGCCCGGTAAAACGTGGGGGCACAGCATTCATCCCTGCCGTCATCAAGGGCATCATCGCCAGGCCCAGACCAAGACCGCGAACAGAAAGCAGGAGCTGCAAATACTGCACCGGCATATCCACCGTTACGTGGCGCAAGGTGTACGTAGTAAGCGAAATAAGTGCTAAACCCAAAATCCCGGGGAGGGCCGCCCCTACACGATCAAAGAGTTTTCCAGCCAGAGGCATCATCAGCCCGCTAGCCAAAGCGGCAGGCATCAGAATCAAGCCCGTCTGCGTCGGTGAATAGCCCTGAACCTGCTGCGTGAAGAGAGGGGTGAGAAAAACACCCAAAAAAAGGGCTACCGACACGAGGCTCGAGGTAACTAAAGCCAGCGAAAAAATCCCGTTCCGCAAAAGGCGTACGTCGATCACCGGCTCCGGAACGCTCAGCTCCCAGAAAAAGAAAAGCAGAAAACCAAAGAATGCTGCTACCAGAAGTGTAACCGTACTCTGCGCGCTCCATCCCCAATCTTGCCCTTTATCCAGAGCAAGGAGAAGCAAGAAGCAGGAAACTGAGCTTAAGAGAAGCCCCAAAACATCTAATTTCCGGTCAGCAATCTGTTCCGTTTCGGTTAAGAAGAAGGCAGAAACCAGGACGGTCAAAAGGCCCACCGGAAGGTTAATATAGAAGATTAAGCGCCAGGAAAAATTGTCTACCAGGTAACCCCCGAGCGTAGGACCAATCGCCGGAGCGAGGGTCATGGTCACGCCCCAAAGACTCATCGCTAACCCGATCTTCTCGCGGGGCCAAATCTGGTAAACAATCGCCATACTCAGCGGAATCACCATCCCGCCGCCGATAGCCTGAAGCGCCCGCGCCACGATGAGCGAATTCACGTTCCACGCCAGACCGCAAAGCATTGAGCTCAGGGTAAAGAGGCCGATACAAAAAAGATACATCCGCTTGTAACCGAACCGGTCACCCAAATAACCCGTGGCGGGGATCACCATGCCGCCGACCAAGAGGTAAACCGTCAGCACCCACTGTATTTGGCTGGTGGTAGCGTTGAAGACCGCCATCATCCGCGGCAGCGCCACGTTGACGATGGTTCCGTCCAAAACCCCCATAAAGGTTCCCAAAATGAGGCCGAAAAGGGCCATCAGGGGAAGGTGCGCCGCTTCTCCAAGCCCTGCTTCTCTCAGCAAACCCTCTCCCTCCTTCCGGGCCAGCGCAACTTAAAGAACTCAATCCCGCAGGTGAATCGATACTACCGCACTCTGCCCCACCTTAAACGGCGCGCCAGAGCAATCCTCGATCTCGATTTTCACCGGCACCCGCTGGGCTACCTTGATAAAGCTCCCACTTGTACTTCTGGTTGGGAGAAGCGAGAAAGTAGAGGCTACAGCTTCCTGAACCGCAACCACCTGGCCCTGAAAAACCCGGCCGGGAATTCCGTCAACCGTAAAAGTGACGCGCTGGCCGCACTTAACCTTGTTAATCTTCTTTTCTTCCACGTTGGCGGTGAGGAAGAGACTCTCCGGGTCTACCAGCATCACTGCCGGCTGTCCCGCACCCACTACTTCGCCCGGTTGAGTTAAGACCTTTAAGACAACGCCTCCGACCGGGGCCTTGACCAGGGTAAGCTCCTGATTGCCCCCGGGGGGCAAGGCGGCGTCGTCAACACGCGCCAGGATTGCGCCGCTATCAACCTTATCGCCCTCTTTGACGTTCACCTCCAACACCTTTCCGGCAACCTGGGGTCCTAATTTAAACACCGTCCCGTCAATGTAAGCGTCTTCGGTGCGGACAAAATAGGCATTCGTGTACCAGTAGTAAAAGGTTACGCCAGCCAAGGAAAGAACCATCAGGAAAAGGACCGCAAAAAACGCTTTTTTGGTGCGCGCCAAAGTAGCTCCCCCCAATTTCTCCTGTTTAGCGAACCTCCACGCCGCCAGCTACGCCTTAGAACCAGCTTTTGCCTGCGGCGGAAAACTCACGGTGGCAAACATTCCGGGCTTAAGCGGGTGGCCGGGATTTTTCAGCCGCACCTTCACAAGAAAGGTCTTGGTTCGGGAGTCTGCAGCAGGGCTTATACTGGCCACCTCGCCTGTAAACGGCGTGGCCCGCACCGCTTCCACCCCAACTTTTACTTCTTGACCAACCCTCAACCGGCTTACAACCCGTTCCGGAACCCCTACCTCGACGTAAACAGTATCGATGTCAACTAAAGTCAGCGCCGGTACCTGCGGCGAGGCAAGCTCCCCGGGGTCCACATTCCGCGCCGCAACAATGCCGTTAATCGGCGCCACAACCTGGGTGTTGGCCGCGTTAGTCTTTGCCGCCGCCAAGGCCGCCCGCGCCTGTTCTACCTGGGCCGGCGCCACCCTTTCTTTCTGGTCTACCGCCTGCCGGTAGGCCGTTTCTGCCGTTTTCAAGGCCCCTGCAGCATTAACGTACGGCTGTTCAAACCGGCTTTCGAAATCGGCCGGGGAAATTGCCTCTGCCGCCAAAAGCGCTTTCCCCCGCTCATAATTTGCCAGCGCCAAGCGGTAATTTTCCTGCGCTTGCTCAAGCGCCGCCTGGGCCCGCTCCACCCCGAGCGCCGCTTGGTTGAGCCCCGCTTCGGCAACTTTTACCGCCGCCTCCGCCTGGCGCACTGCCGCGTCAATCTCTGCCGCTTCTAGCCGTAGCACCACCTGCCCGGCCCGAACCACATCACCTACATCCACCGCAACCGCAGCTACCCTCCCGGGAATTTTCGGGGCCAGCGTCACCTCTTCCCCGGCCACCACCTTACCCGCGAAAACCTGCCCGTAGTCCAGGGAAACCGCCGCTTGCGGCGCCTTCTTTACTGGTTTTACCGCTTCCGTCCGGTCCCCGCTGCACCCCGCATTACCCCCCAACAGGCTAACGCAAAAAAGCAGTCCAACCACCCACCACCGCGCTTTGGCAAGCAACCTGCCCAGGTAAAATGCGCTCCCGCGTTTCATTTCCGCTCCTCCCCTTCCCATCCTTCCTCCGTAAGCTTCACCCGAACCCGGTCCATGATGCTGATTAACGTTTCTACTTCCCTCTCGTCGAGACTCCCGAAATAGCGGCAAAAAACCTCACCGCGCACCGCCTCCACCGCCGCAAAGACCCTTTTCCCCTCCGGCGACAGTGCCAACCACACCACCCGGCGGTCCCGTTCGTCCCGCTGCCGGGTAACCCAGCCTGCACGCGCGAGCTTCTTGGCCAGTGTCGTCACGGCTGCCAGCGTCACCCCGAGATCCGCCGCCACCTCCGAAACGGTCGCCTGCCCGCGCTCCTCTACTGCCCGCAGGAAATAGTACGCCCCGCCGCCCGCAGCCGCCAGGAGGGGGATTCGCCTGCCTCCCGCAGCTTCGGGAGACCATTCGCTACCCTCCCCGGCTCTGGCGAGCAGCGCCTTATACAGGCGCCGGGCGAAGAGCCGCATCACTTCTTCCATCATCTCCCGACACCGTTTTAAATCCGCCATCACACCCCTCCAGTGATAATTAAATTATTTAACTATTTTTTATACCAAAAAAGCAGCCAGTGCGTCAAGAAAAACGCCCCGAAAAAGATGGGTATTTACGGCGGCAAACTGGCGCGAAAATATAGGGGCAAAGCCGCCCGGTTAGGTGGAGTACCCTAGGTAGGGGGCAACGGCACGGTGCCCGGCAGCTACCGGAGCCAGGTGTCGAGAAGCATCCCGAAGAAAAGGAGGAAAAGATAAGGGCTGGAGAACTTGAAGAGGCGCCAGGCGTTCGCCTGCGTCGGCCGGAAGTAGATATAAACACTCAGAACAAGGGTTACGGCACCGAGGATGAAGGCTGTAGCCCAATAAATTATCCCCCAGTTCCCTATGTAGCCGATCCAGAGAGAAAGCACGACCATAAGCAAAACCGTAAGCAAAAGGCAGTGCAGCGCCTTCGCTATGTCGGTCACTACTGGAAGCATGGGCACCCTCACCCGGGCATAGTCGTCCCGGTAAAAGATGGCGAGACTCCAGATATGGTTAGGGATCCAGAGAACGACCAGCGCCGCCATCAGGACGGGCAGAAGCTCAATGCGCCCGGTTACCGCCACCCACCCGAAAAGCGCCGGCAGGCCGCCCGAAAAACCGCCAAGGATGATGTTCCACGCGCTTTTACGCTTGAGCCATAGGCTGTAGATGCCAACATAACCTATCATCCCACCACACAGGCAAAGGCACGCCACCGGATTGAGCCGCCAGCCAAGAACGAGTGACAGCGCAAAAAGAAAGAGCCCCCAGTAAAGCGCCTTTACCGGTGGGCTTATCCTGCCCGAGGGGATGGGCCGCCGGCAGGTGCGGAGCATGGCGGCATCGAGATCCCGGTCCACGTAACAGCTCACCGCGTTCGCCCCTGCACAGGCGAGGGTCACCGCGGCCAGCGCGGTCAGGACCTGGATTCCTGTAGCCCCTGTTTTGTGCGCCGCCACCAGCAGCGGCACTACCGCCGTGAAAACCAGCAAAAAAACCGAGCGGGGCTTTGTTACCTCGACGTAGGCCTTTATCCTCTCCCACCGGCCAATCACGCCCGCCGTTGCTGGAAGCGTCCCTCCGGCCATACCAGACACCTCACGATCATTAAACCTCGCCTAATTTAGCACCAACCACGTTTCCGGTAAAAAGTTAATGCGAGCTTATTTACGTGTTTAGGATAAAGCCTTTTACCAGGAGTCGTTATTTAAGCGCCAGAGTTTAAGCCGGCCGCCAGTAAACTGACCGAGGAAGAAGGCGCCAACCAGCACCGGGTAGGAAACCGGCATGAACCCGATACCCGAAAGGATACGGAGCAAAACCACTACTGGAATCGGTAGGTGGATCGCCAGTGCCCAGCGCCAAGAGTACTTAGGGACGCTTGTCCGCCAATAGCCAAAAGGAATATTTAGGAGAAAAACAACTAGCGCTAGCTCCGTTAGCGGCACCCTTCTCCTCCCCCTATTTCAGCTATGTCTAAATTATAATTAACATCCGAAATTTTCACAAGATTCAATGCGGCTCTTACCCTGATAAACCCTAAAAGCTGCCCGGGACCGCCGCCATGGTCTTCCCAAAATATTTTTGCCATCCCGCAGGCTGCAATCTTGAATTTTCTCTTCCGGCAACGTTATAATTGATTTAACCAACTACATTTAAAGGAGGCCAGGCGATGGCGGACAAAGGAGAGGTGGACGCCCTCATACGGACACTCCGGAATAAAAACGAAGACTGGCAGGCCAGGGCGATAGCTGCGGCCATGCTGGGAAACGCCGGTGACGCCAAGGCGGTGGACGCCCTCATCGAAGCGCTCAAGGACCCTGATAACGACGTCCGGAAAAGGGCGGCGGAGGCGTTAGGAAAGATCGGCGATGCCAAAGCCGTAGACGCGCTTATCGCGGCGCTCAAAGATCCAGAGGGCGAAGTCCGCTGGCGGGCGGCCCAGGCCCTCGGGACGATCGGGGATCCGAAGGCTGTGGACCCATTGATTCAGGTGCTTCTCGATGAGTACTGGCTCGTGCGGCACCACGCGGCCGAAGCCCTTGGCAACCTCGGCGATTCTAAAGCAGTCAAGCCTTTGCTCCGGGCCATGAAGGACGAGCACTGGTCGGTGCGGCATGTTCAGGCTACTATCGCCAGCGCATTGCAGCGCCTCGAAGAAACAAAGGCGGCAAAGCCGGTGTTACAGACAATCGCCGAAAAGGTGCTCATGTCTTGAAGTTGCGGCGGGCAGAATTTTTGCCGGCCGCAGTTTTCCTGCCGGAAGGGTATAAGGATTTATAGCCGCTTCGCTGCAGCCACACAATCAGCCACCCAGGCCATAAGAAAACCGGGGTGTAGGTAGCCCCGGTTTTGTCTTTTTCCTCGCGTAGGATGGCCACACTTGTCAGGTTCTTACCCTACATAACAAGCGTACCTGCCGTAGAAGTGATCAACTTGAGCACCTTAACCTCCTCGCCGTTTGCCGCGTCGAGATAAATGAGAAAGGTGTTCGGGCCTACCGTTCCCCGGAACTCGTAGGTGAGCTTCTCTTCACCCGCATCGGTAGGGATCAGCGCCAGGCGCCCCTTTTCTACTTTTAAGTGGGGACTAAGGAACGAGCGCGCTTGCTCGAGGGTGAGGGAGGGACGGAAAGCCTGCCGCGGGTGGTGGGCCATCAGGTAAGGGGTGGCATCGAGCCCCACCACTTGGCCGTTATCGAGCGCTACCGTAACCTTTACCATATCGGGATAGACCACTACACCGTCTTCTTCCCCCACAAAATTGAAGGTAACCATCCCGTTCCGGCGGATGCTATAGGAAAGACGCATCTTCGGGAAACCGAGCCTATCGAGATAATGCGCCGCCCGCTCCTCGGCCGCCGCAAGATCGACCCGCGCACCGCCAATATCCCGGCCCAAAAGCATCAGAACCGGGTGTCCGCCCTTCCTGCTAATAAGGCAGGTTGCCTTCTCGTCCGCTCCCGGACGGCTACCCGTAACCTCCACCCGGTAGGACTCAATGCGCCCCTTCACCGTGCCGGTTGTTTTTGCGCTGTAAGCCGTCCCACGCACCCGGTCGATGACGGCAAGGGCACGCTTTTCCGCATCGGCGGCCGAAATCACGCTACCCGTAAGCCCCAACGGCTTCTTCCGCTCCATATGGTCGGAAAAGGGCCCGTCGTAGATGAGCGTCGGATAAGTCTGCATTTCCCGGTTAATCGCCCGGAAATCGGCGTGCGCCTGGGGCAGGGATACCTGGGCGACGCCCCGCTTCGCAGCAGCGGTCCGGGTGATTTCCCAGAAATAGGCGCCGTTAGTGGCCACCCGGGCCTCCATCCGGTGCAGCTCCCGGTTGAGCACAGCGGCCTGGTCGTAAAGCCGCCGTAGCCGTTCCCAATGGTCGCGGGTAACAGGGGCCCCCGTTCCCGCACGCCTGACCAGTGTGTTGGCGTAATCCGCCACCTGGGTCAAAAACTTCGCCGTACGCGCCGTAAGCTCTGTAGAAATGGGAAGCTGTCCGAGGTTCGCCTGAGCCGCCATCGCCTGCTGCCAGACGGAAGAAAAAACGGCACCCGCCTGTTCCCGCCCGTTCACCACAAGGCTCTTGGAGAGGAGTACCTCCAGGTTCTGGGTGTTGGTTAGCAGTTCGTAGAAGGCCCGCTGGTAGCGCGCGTTGAGATCGAGTTCCATAGCCCGCCGCAGCGTGTACTGGTTGTAGCCCCAGGCCGCTATGGCCACAGCGATGATCCCGGTTAAGAAAAGTGTCAATGAGTTAACCCGCATCCTTCCTTCCCTCCGGTCCTCCGTTATAGTTTACAGGGCAAAAACATGGTGGCCAATGCGGGCGATAATCGGGCGCGTCCAGATCCAGGGGGAAACCGGCTTGGCGGGGTTCCAAAAGAAGAGCGCCCCACCGCTCGGGTCCCAACCGGAAAGGGCCAGCTCCGCGGCCCGGATGGCTTCGCTGGTAAGCGGCCGCCAGATTTGCCCGTTGGAAACAGATTCGAAGGCACCGGGCTGGAAAATGACCCCTGCGATCGTATGGGGAAAAGAGGCGTTGCGGACACGGTTCAGCACCACCGCACCCACCGCCACCTTGCCCTCAAAAGGCTCATCGGCCGCCTCGCCCATGATCAGGCGCGCCAGAAGCGTAATGGCGTCACGGTCAGAAACGTAACCCCGGGAAACCGCGGGAGCGGCCGGGGTGACCGGAAAGCCCAGCGCCTCCCATGTCGCCGGACCGACCACGCCGTCAACGGCCAGCCCGTTTTTCCACTGGAAGGTCTGCACCGCCCGGTAGGTCCCGTCCCCGAAGATCCCGTCGACCGGCCCGTCGTAATACCCCCACGAAGCAAGCCGCCACTGGACCTGCGAAACATACCATCCGGTGCTCCCCCAGTAAAGGGTCGGATACTCCGCACGCGCTTGTGGTCCCAGTGCAAAGAGAACCAGTAATACCGCCGTAAGGATAGCCATACCGCTCAGGCGCCGCAGATTCATCTTGACCCCTCCCGCACAGGCGCAAGACTACCTCCGGTTCTGCTTCCCGGAGGAGTAGTTCCTCGTTCCCAACTACACCTTAGTTTTACCGGATACGCGAGGAATATAAAGCGAAGGGCGTACTTTGCAACCGAAGGGAAGACCTGTGGGGGTCTTACTCTGAGGCGTAGCGCTGGAAAAGCCGGCGGCTCAGGTTATGCGCCGCCCGCACCGGCTCGGGTAGCCTAAAGCGGGTACAGAGCGAAAGCACCAACCTGGTAGCTGCGTCAACCCCCACCAGGTGGCCTGGAGAAACAAAGACTGGCTTCACCCCGGCCCGCGTGCGTACGACACTACCAACCACCTTCCCGTTAAGAAAGAGCGGTGAAGCGGCACCCTTCGCGGGTGGCGGCATCTCGTAATCACCCACCAAGCGGCTTTTGGCCACACCGATAGCCGGTGTCCCGAGCAATACCCCCAGGTGGCTGGCAATACCTACGCCCCGGGGGTGGGCTATTCCCTGGCCGTCGCAGACAAGAAGGTCGGGAACCGAAGCTATCTTCCGTAGTGCGGATAGAAGCACCGGGCCCTCCCGAAAAGCGAGCAATCCCGGCACATAAGGAAACGTGGGTGGCAGGACTGCCGCACCCTCCTCCACAACGATCAAGTCCGGGAGCCGCAGGATGACCACGGCGCCGAAAAGAAGGCCCCGGCGGCGGCAAAACGATACGTCAAGGCCGGCAACCAGGCGCAGATCCTCTGGTGCCGGCCCTCCCGCAACCACCACCCGCTCCCGCAGCTTCTCTTGCAAGCGCGTCGCTTCTGCGGGAGAAACATCCCAGGGAAAAGGGATCACCTGCTTCAATCGGCAACCTCGCTCCTCACCCAGTCCAGAAAAGGGGGAAACCCGTCAACCACCGGCAAGACGAGGATGGCCGGGACTGAATAGCTATGCTTTTTGCGGACCGCCGCCACCAGGTCCGGAACCTTTGCCGTCACCGTCTTCGCAACGAGAGCCGTCTCCCGCGCTTGGTCAAGGCGGCCTTCCCAGTGAAAGAAGGATTCGATCTCCGGCAGGATGTTCACACAGGCCGCAAGGCGCGCCGTGACCAACTCCTGCGCGATCGCCCGCGCCTCCTCCCTGCCGGCGCAGGTGATGTATACCAGTACTACCGACATTTTCCCCCACCTTTCCGGGTAAAATGCCCGGACCGCGCTGCTAAACCCGAGCCAAAGCCTGGTTTTTGCTCCTCTTCTGGTCCCGGTAAGCTGCCGCCTTGCCGACAAAAACCACCGCCCAGTCGGGAACCGCAAGCGCGTGGATATGACAGTAAGCCCCGAGAACGTTCTTGTAAACAAGACCGTCCCGCGTCCCGTCTATCCCGTAGCCCCGCTCGACGGCGAAGCCAAAGCGGCCCTCCGGCGGCAGTGCCGCCAGTGCCGAATGGTGAAACTCGTGCCCCTTTATCTCCCGTCCCGGCGGGAAGTAGGGGTTCCCTTCGAGAGCCCGCAACCGCATGTAACCGTGGCCGCGGGGCTCGTTGTCCACAGTAACGTCAAAAGGGAAGACGCCCGCCATGGCGAAGCGGCGACCCGCGTAGGTTAGGCTCCGGCTCAGGTAAATGAGCCCGCCGCACTCCGCGTATACAGGCAATCCTTCTTCCACCCTACTCCGGAGCGCCTCCCGGAGGCTCCTGTTGGCCTCGAGTTCCGCCCCGAAAACCTCCGGAAAGCCGCCGCCGATATAGACAGCGTCAACCTCCGGAAGAGGGTCGTGAAGAGCATCGATAAAAACCAAGCGCGCCCCGGCCTCCTCAAGGGCCTCCAAGTTCTCCGGATAGTAGAAGCTGAAGGCCCGGTCCCGGAAAACCCCGATCCGGACCGGCTCCGTAAGGCGCACACCCGTTTCTATCGGCGGTGCGGGAAGCGGTAGCGGCGGCGCCGCCCGCGCTATGGCGAGGATCGCGTCGAGATCGAGGTGCTCCTCCGCCCCCGCGCGGGCGGCTTCTATAGCCTGCCACAGGCGATCGTCCTCCCCCACCGGAATAAGCCCCAGGTGCCGGTCGGGTATCTGCCACGCCCGGTTCTTAGGCAGCGCGCCTACGACCGGGAGACCGCAGAAGTTTTCCACTGCCGCCCGCAGCATCCTTTCGTGGCGCGGGCGCGCCACATTATTGAGAATGACGCCGCCGATACTGACCTCGGGGTCGAAATGCTGGCACCCGAGAACGATGGCCGCGATGCTCCTGGTCATCCGCACCGCGTTTACCACCAGGAGCACCGGCGCCGCCAGAGCCTTGGCGATCTCGGCAGTACTCCCGCTTCCCGCCAGGTCAACCCCGTCGAAAAGCCCCATCGCCCCTTCGATGACCGCCACATCCGCTCCCGCCCCGCCACGGTAAAGACTCCAGCGTAGCGTCTCCCGGTCCATGAAGAAGGCGTCGAGGTTGCGGCATACCCGGCCCGCTACCCGGCCCAGCCAGCCCGGATCGATAAAGTCGGGGCCCTTTTTGAAGGGCTGGACCTTGAGCCCCCGGGCGGAAAGCGCTGCGATAAGCCCGAGCGTAACCGTGGTCTTCCCGGAACGACCCTGTGGCGCGCCGATTACCACGCGCGGAACGTTAAAAACCTGCTCCAAGGACGTCTCCCGCCTTGTAAACCTATTTTTCGCACCGCCAGAAATTATTTTTACCCAAAAAACCTCTTAACCCGGGGGGATCCCCGGGTTAAGGAGATAACCTCTTTGTGGAAAGGCCTGCTTACACGCAGCCGGTGGGCTTGGGCAAGCCGGCAATCTTACAAGCACCCTTCGCGGGACCCGTCGGGAAGAGTTCGTAAATCTGTTTCAGGTTGAAGCCGGTGTCTTTGCAGAGCTTACGGATCATCGGCGCCACGCCGGTCCGGAGGTAGTAGTCCCGGATGTACATAACCACCTTCCAGTGGTCGTCGGTCATCTGCTTGACCTCTTCCATCGGCGCTAGGGCCTCGGCGAGTTCCTTGTTCCAAATCTCCGGGTCCTGAATGAACCCGTCCTCGTCAACCTCAACCTGCTTACCGAGAAGTTCGATAAAAGGCATTCCTTGACACCTCCGAGAGATTTTGTTTTTCTTGCGGAATCACCCAGAAACTACAGTAGAACCTTTTCCTGTTACGTTATACAGGCACTGTCAGAAGATCAGCTAAACGGTATCCGAAGAACCACCCCCTAAATCTGTCTGTGTCCCTTGAAGACCAACGCTGCCCCCACAAAGTCAATCAGGCCGTTAACCGGCATAATCGTGCCGTCTTCACGCGCCAGATTGTGTTCCTTAACCATCGGGTAGAACTGTGCCTTACAGATGGAGCAAGGCGCGCAGATGTGGTTAGCGCCCGAAGCCCGGATCTGATCGGCTTTTTTCTGGAAGAACTTAATGCGGAGCGCGTACATCTCCGGGTCATCGTAAAGCACTGCTGACCCGCCGCCGCAGCAGAAGTTCTTCTCGTAGTTCGGATACATTTCCCGGACCTCCGGCACCGAGGCGTACAGGTTAATACGGAAGACTTCCCCAAGCTGGTCGGCCCGGACATAGTTGCACGGGTCGTGAAAGGTCACCTTCGTGCCCGGCGGCGCCAGCCGGTTGTTCTTCGGATCGAGTTTCAGTTTCCCCGCCTTAATGAGCGCCGCCACTTCTTGGTGGATGTTGACGATTGGCACTCGCTGGTAGTAGTAACCGGCACCGGCAACGGCGTAGTCGGTAAGGCTCGGGGTATACATCTTCCAGGCGCGCCAGCCGTGACCGCACTCGCCAAAGACCACTTTCTTAATCCCGAGGTCGGCCACCACCCACCAGAGGCGCCGTACAAGTTCCCGCTGAACTGAGTGCTGGTCAGTGAGGAGACCAAAGTTACCGGCCTCGAGCATGTACGAGGAAATCGTCCAGTTGGCCCCGATATACTCGAAGAACTGCGCGGCACCCTTCAGCGTTTCCGGGTTGAGCAGATAGTCTGCCGAGGAAGGAACGTAAAGGATATCAGAATTGGGCTTATCAACGGGAAACTCGATCCGGAAACCGCGCTCTTCTTCCAGCTCGTCGCTGAGGAAGCTATGCGTGTCCACGGCTGCAGCTTTGGTCACGCCGCCCTGGTTGCCCCGTTCGAAGACCGCGGCCGAGGCAGCACCCTGCAGTTCCGGCACCATTCCCAGGGCCCAGAGAATCTCGCGACCGGCCATGGTAACTTCGCAGGTGTCAATTCCGAACGGGCAAACATGACCGCAGCGGCGACACTCGGTGCACTGGTAGTAGTAGCTGAACCATTTCTCAAGCGTGTCCATCGTCATTTCTTCGGCGCCTACCAGACTTCCGAAGAGACGCCCCTGGACGGTGAAATACCGCTTGTAAACCCGGCGCATCAGGTCTGCGCGGCCCGCGGGGATGTTGTTCGGGTCCTTGGTTCCCAGGTAAGCGTGGCAGTTCTCAGCGCACACCCCGCACTTGACGCAGGACTCCATCGCCAAGGTTAGCGAACGGCGGTTTTTACGGTAGTAGTCAAGCCATTTAATCGCCTCGGCGGGCTTTTCCGCATCCGGAACCTCCCGCACGTGCAATCTCTTGAGCAGGCGGTCGGGTGCCCTCGCTGGCTGGGCCACCTCCGTACCGTTAGACAAAACCTTCTTGGGCATGTCTCTTCACCTCCTTCCGCAACAAGGTCTATAGCTTGATCTTAGCGCCGGGAAGGCCAACCGGCGGCTGCTGGAAGGGACGGTTATAAATCCACCGGTTCCACAAAATCCCGAACGGATGCATCAGCTTCGAGAAGGGGAAAATAATGAGCATTATCTGGACCAGGAGAAAATGAATGAAGAAAAAGCCGTTATCCGGCAACGGTTGCGGGTTGAAGGTGAAGAGTCCCGCTAAATACTCCCGTGCTTCGGCGTAGTGGAGGCTGGCGGTATGCACAAGCCGCATATAGTCTCCTACCCCGACAATTCCTAAGAGCAAAAGCAGGTGGAGATAATCGCTCGGCGCGGAGATGACCCGCACCTTCTCGATCGCCAGCCGCCGGTAAAGTAGACCGAGCAGCATTAGGAAAAAGAGAATCCCGAAGGTGGTGCCTAAGAAGTTGGAAGCCGCTTCGCTCTGGTGCGGCGTTACTATCCAGGGAAGCAGGAGGTGGAATTGCTGACCCAGCGTATAGATACCGAGGAAATGCCCCCCGGCAATGGAGGCCAGCGCCACATGCATCGGCCAAGCGAAAACCCAAAGTCCCCTGTCAAACTTAAAAATGTTCCAGAAGCTGACGATCTGCCAAAGGATCCAAACGATCGCTGCTGGCCAAGAAGAAGGAAAAGGTGGCAGCGTGATGTTATGAACAATCTGGCCGATCATCCAGCGCCAGATACGCCAGGTAATACCCCCGAGCAGGATTGCCACTGTAATGTAAGGGAGAACCTGCCCTACAAAAACCTTCACCCCGACGCACCTCCTTTGCTCAAACTGCAGGCCGGTAAAGAAGCAGCGGCCTTAAACCTCCTGAATGGTAATGGCACCAGTCGGGCACACGGTAACACAGGTTTCGCAGCCGAGGCACGCCGTCTCGTCGGTAATTCTTACTTTGCCGTCTACCAATTCGAGGATCCCTGCCGGACAAGCCTCAACGCACTCGCCGCACCCTTCGCACTTTTCTTCGTCACGCGTTACCACGAACATAGCATCTTTACCTCCTGTGATAGATTACTTGTTTTACCGATTCTTCGCCGAAAAAAATTCCTACCTCCAGGTCAACCAACAACAAAGCAGCCAGATAGAATGGGAGCTTTACAGAAAACTGCTCCGGTCGCTGCAGGGAGTCTGTTGGCCCCGCTCCTCCCCAGGATGCTGGCTGCGCTTGCTTTCACCCCCTCCCGTTCCCGAGGAACAGCAAAACTAACCATATTTTCTATTCGCGGTATGTCGGGATATTCCTTCTCCCGGGGTCACTTTTTTCTCCTAAGGCAAAAAATTGTTCCTGCCCGTTCGCCGCCGCAAGGTCTGCTCCTAAACGCGCCAGCCGCTTCTCAAAATCCTTGTACCCCCGGTAAATAACCTCCGCCCCGACTACCTCCGTCTCGCCTTCCGCCATAAGTCCCGCAATTACAAGCGCGGCTCCAGCCCTTAGGTCCGTGGCGCGGACCTGCGCCCCGTAAAGACGCGGCACGCCCTCAACAACTGCCACCCGACCCTCAACCTTGATTTGGGCGCCCATCCGGCGCAGCTCTTGCGCCACCTGGAAGCGGTTCTCGTAGATATTCTCGACAATCAGGCTGGTTCCGGGAACCGTGCTCAGCAAGGCCATCACCTGGGACTGCATATCGGTGGGGAAACCCGGATAAGGCATCGTCTTCACGTTCACCGGGCGCAGTTCATCGGGCGCCTTTATATAAAAGACGTCCTCACCCTCTACAATCTCCGCACCCATCTCTCGGAGTTTCGCCGTAAGGGGCTGAATATGCCGGGGAATAACCCCTTCGATTTCCACCTCGCCCCGCGTGGCCACCGCCGCCACCATGAGCGTGCCCGCTTCGATCCGGTCCGGGATTACGCTATAATGGACCGGTCTGCCCAGCTCCTTCACCCCTTCGATCCGAATCACGTCCGTTCCCGCGCCGAAAATCCGCGCCCCAAGGCTATTCAAGAAGTTCGCGAGGTCAACCACCTCGGGCTCTTTCGCTGCATTCTGAATCAAAGTTTGTCCTTCGGCCAGGCACGCCGCCATCATAATATTTTCCGTGGCCCCAACGCTTGGGAAATCGAGATAAACCTGCGCTCCCCGCAGTCGTTTCGCCTTGGCACAGATATACCCTTTTTCCAAACTTAACTCCGCACCAAGGGCGCTGAGCCCTTTGAAATGGAGGTCCATTGGCCTGGCGCCAATATTGCACCCGCCGGGCAGCGGTATCCTGACTTCGCCGCACCGGGCGAGGAGCGGTCCTAAAAGCAAATTCGAGGCCCGCAGCTTCTTTACCAAATCGTAAGGGGCTTCGCGCACCGTAAGCGAAGGAACACTAATGGTGACGGCGTCTTCGCGCCACCAAACTACGCGGGCACCGAGAAAGGAGAGCACCTGAATGATGTGCTGGACGTCGGTGATGTTCGGAACGTTATCGAGAACCACATTCTCTCCGGCGAGGGTGGCGCCGCAGAGAATCGCCAGGGCCGCATTCTTGGCACCATTTACCCGTACCCGGCCTTTAAGCCGCCGGCCGCCGCGGACAATGATCTTCTGGTCCAACCAGCATCCCCCATTCACTATTCTGCATGAATTTTTCTTCGAACTCGCGCAGGTCAAAACCCATCGCGTGGCCGAAGGCCCGCTCGAAAGAGAAACCGCGCCCGAGATCGGCGAGCAACTCCCGGATCTTCCCCGCCCCGGCATCCCGCAACAGGTAACGGACCATCAGAAACGACTGGTAGTAAGCAAGGCGCTGATCCGGCAAGGCATCAAAATCTTCCAGCCTGGCGAAGGAATACCACCCAGAAATCTGCGGCGGGGGCTCAAAGAGAAAACCGGTCAGGCGCCACTCGATTTCCTGCGCCAGCCCTTCTGTCAGCCACCGCGGACAATTGCCCCGCGTCTGGTAATCAACTACCAGGTGCACCATCTCGTGCGCCATCGGGCCGCTGGCGAAAAAGGTTTTTTCCAGACCCCTCTCGTCCGGGGCCGAAATCCAGGCGCGGGGGCTTAAAACGCGGATTGTTCCCGCCCAGTAAACACCCATCGTTCCTTCGTCAGCAGGCCAACCAAAGGGACGGTTCAATTCTTCCTGGCTCCTGTAGAGGATAATGGGTACCCGGCTTTTCGAGGTAAATCCGAATTCTCGCGCCACCTCGGGGATGAATTGTTCGGCAGCCTTCAAGACGATTTTCGCCCCGACCTCTTCCCCTTGCGGGTAAAGGATAACGGCAAACTTCCCCTCCAGACGGCAGAATCCCGCATACTGCACGCAAACAAGGCATCTATTAACCTCTCTCAGAAATTCCCAGGCATACATCCTGGTGAAAAAGGGAGCCCGCAATAACCAGAAAAACAGAAAAAGAAAAGCTAGGAAAATAAATTTTACCGGTGCGCTTAGCCGGACAAGCTGCATAAAACTAATCAATTGGTTTTTTATTTAATAATTATAAGTAGCCCGTCCGGTTATTCATAGTGGTAATTTTGCGTAACGTTGTGCCCGCGCGGGGCAGCCGTTCACTGTTTTGCTGCCCATTCCTTGATCAGGTCTTTTGCCTCTTCTACCTCTTGCCCGGACCGGGCGAGCGCAACGAAGCGCTTCAGGTCGGTCACAGCACCAGCATAATCCTTCTTGCCGAAGCCACGGATCAGCCCCCGGTAGTAAAGCGCCTTCTGGTGGTCCGGGTTCTTTTCGAGGATGGCCTCCGCCTGTTCAAGCGCCCGGTCGTACTCGTTATTCATAAAGTAGAGCTCAACCAAGCTCAGGCGGGCTGCCGTATTATCTGGCGCCAGGCGGAGCACCTGCTGGTAAGCAGCGGCGGCGTGCCGGGTATCATTCTGCGCCTGACACTGCCCCCCTATGGATAGCAAGGCGGCTACGTCTTTACGGGCAGCAGCTTTCGCAATCTGCGCGTCGACTGTTTCCTGCGGTGCCGCCGTTTCTTTAACCGGTTTATCAGGAGCCGTCCAGATCACCGAAGAACCGACCAAGCCCACGCCAAGAGCGATGGTGAGCACCCAAAATACGGCTTTAATAATCTTCTTTCGTTTTCTAAGCGAGAGCATTGCTGGCGTCCCCCTCTTTTCTCATGGCGTCTCCAGTATACCACAGGTATCATAAGGAGTGAGCCGCCTCTTAAAACAAAATATCTGGCATTTTCGCCAGATATTTTACCCTGTCGCGGTAGTTCAGAGGTAGTTCAAAGGGTTGCGCGGTTCGCCGTTTACGATGACCTCGAAATGCAGGTGCGGCCCGTAGGCGTGCCCGGAAGAGCCAACCGTACCGACCACTTCACCCCGCCCCACAACCTCGCCTATACCGACCGAAATACTCGCGAGGTGCGCGTACCGGGTAACCACGCCGTTGCCGTGGTCGATGTCTACCGTTCTGCCGTAGCCGCCGTACCACCCGGCCCGGATCACGGTCCCGCTGCTGGCCGCACCCACGGGGGTGCCGTAACCGCTACCGATATCCAGCCCGGTGTGCATCCGCCCCCAGCGCATGCCAAAGCCGGAAAGGATTGGTCCGGACAGCGGCCAGCCCAGAGAAGCTCTCCCGTCACCACGGGAGGCGAGGAGGTAGCGACTACCGCGCAGCTCTATCTGCTTGACCGGAGCCACGAGTTCTGTGGTTCTAATAACCGTCCGGGAAACTTCTACCCCGTTTTCTACCTTGATCCGGTAGGTGATCTCTTTTTTGCCGGGCTTACCATACTTGACTATCTTTACCTGTCCCCGGTGGAGGGATCGGTCATACCTTATTTCCCGCGGGAAAGGAATCGGCTCTACCTTGGCGGCCTCGTACTCCTGGACTACGGTAAGTACCGGCTTTTCCCGGCGCAGCCTGATCACTTGACCGATGGAGAGCCGGTCCGGGTTCATCCCGGGATTGGCCGCAATTACGTCCTCAACAGCCAGCCCCTGGGCCCGGGCGATGTCCCAGAGCGTATCGCCTTCCTTCACTGTATAGCGCCACCGCTCCTCTATGCCCCGCCGCACAACCGCGACAGCTTCCGCCACGCTCATCAAGCGAGAAACGGGTACCCGCCGCGTGGTTATGGTTATCTTCTCGGCAAAAGCGGCCTTCTCCTCCGGCCTTGGCGCGTACGTTTTCACAACCGCCTGCAGGAAAGCGCTGGCCGTCTGGCGATCCTTGAAAAAGAAACGGTCCCGCCCGTCAACCTGGACCACGGTAGCCCGGGTATAAAGGTCGAGAGCTTCCTCGAGGCGCTCCTTTAACTGCGCCTGCGTGAGGCAGTCGCCCTGAGCCACCCGGACGCGCCGGTACGTCACCTTGCCCCCCGGCCTGCCCGGCTGACCCAGTGTTGCATTCGCCTGCAAAATTTCCCCGAGGGTCGCCGCAACGACCGCCCGACTTTTCACCACCCCCACCATTTTCCCGTCCACCGCAACGGCCCAACCCGTACCCGAAAGATAGATAACCGTGAAGGTAACGATAACGGCAGCCAAAATAACCAGCAGTTGTTCTTTCATTTCCCGGTGCCAGCACTTCACGCTCCTGGTGCCTTTTTGCAACCAGGGAAAGGGTATCTTCCGCAATAGAACCACCTCTTTCGCTAGGTATCTCTTATTGTCGCCCTTGCCTCCCGCCCGGCGGCAAGCGGCGCAGCACGGCGGCCTCCAGGCACGAAAAAAGTAGCAAGTTTATTTTAACAGGTCAGATTTAAATCACAAATGCGCGTGGAGCCACAAACTAGCCAAATCTTTCTCGTTTTCAAAACATAACTCCCTTTCTGCCATTATTCCTCAGAATTTGTCCCGGCGGTCTGCGCCAAAAGGTAGAGGGCGCACTCCGCGCGCTTTTGCATCAGCATACATCCGATAGCGTAAGGCTTCATTATGTCGCCGTTGACCAGGTGCGCCGCCGCGTGACAGCCGCCACCGCAAAAAAAGCGTGCCCAGCAAGCCGCACAGGTTGGCTTGTTGTAAACATGAGCGTTACGGAAAGCCTCAACTACTTCCTGCCGCACCGTCCCGGTGGCAAGGTCGCCTAGACAGAAGGCAGCGTCACCCACAAACTGGTGGCACGGGTAAAGGCGCCCGTCAACATCCACCGCCACGTAGGAAAAGCCGGCGCCGCACCCGGTCAGCCGCTTCGTTAGGCAGGGGCCTCCGGCCGGGTCGAGCTCAAAGTGGAAGAAACGGACGGGCCTCCCGCTGCGCCGGAAAGCGAGGTAATCTTCGGCCAGGCGCTCGTACTCCGCAACCGCCAGGGCGACATCCTGCTCGCGGAGCGCGTAGGGCTCTGCCGGCGACGCCACAACCGGTTCAAGAGAAATCGCCGTGAAGCCTTCTTCAACAAGGTGACGGAAATCCCGCGAAAAATCAAGGTTGAACCGGGTGTAGGTCCCCCGGATGTAGCAGTAGGAAGGGCGCGGGACCTCGTCCCAGGCTTGGAAAAAGCTACGGCAATTCGCCAGCACCCTTTCGTAAGAGCCGGCGCCACCGGGGAAGCAGCGGAAGCGGTCGTGCACCTCTTTGCGCCCGTCAAGGCTCAGGACAACGTTGATTCCTTTTTCTATCAGGTAACGGCTCTTTGTCGTGTCCAAGAGAACAGCGTTTGTGGTCAGGGTGAAAGAAATCTCCTTGTGACAGGCTTTCGCTCTCTCCGTGGCGTAATCGACCACCGCGGTTACCACGGGCCAGTTGAGGAGCGGCTCCCCGCCGAAAAAGTCGACCTCCACCGCCCGGACCGGCCCGGAGCGCTCCAGAAGAAAGTCAATCGCCCGGAGCGCCACTTCTTCGGACATGAGGCCTCCCCCCCCGTAAGTGCCTTCGCCCGCAAAACAGTAGGTGCAGCGCAGGTTACACTCCTGCGCAACCATGAGGCAGAGCGACTTAGGCGCGAAAGGGGGCGGCACATAAAGCTCCCGGGCCTGGTCGGGTACAAAAAGGGACCCGTTGGCCTTCAGTTCCTCTATCTCGGCAAGGACCGCCGCCACGGCCTCTGACGCAGACCCTTGCGGCAGCGCCCGCCCGCCGGCAAGGGCCCCGATAATTTCCCACGCCAGATCATCAACGGCGTGCAGACCACCGCTTACCGGATCGAAAACCAGCTTGCGGCTGCCGATTTCAAATAGATGAACCATTTCCGCCCCTCCACTTAAGTTACGGGGTCAGTACGGCGCCCCGTGTTGTTATTACGTTATAACAGTCATTACAAGTATTACAAAGTTATAATAAAGTCCCGGCAAACGGGTTCGCCAGCGATCCTCAGGCGCTACACCGGGCTACCCGTAGCGCCCTAAATTGCCGGTCACCCGAACGCCCGGAGTTAACCCTCGCCAAACAAAAAGAGGGCGAAACCTTCGCTCGTGTCACGATTACGCCCTCACAGTTGCCCGGCGAAACCTTTTCGCCCTTACGCCTTCCGCTTGCAGCTCTGGTTGCCTACGGTGCAAGAAGTCTTGCACGCCGACTGGCACGATGCCTGGCATTCGCCACAGCCTCCCCGGCGCACTTCCTTGCCGGGCAGAATCGTCTTGATGTGCTTGCCCACCGTTTCTCCCCCCTTAACTAACTGAGATCACCTTGTAGCCCATCTGTTCCAGCTCCGCTGCCAGTCCTCGGGCATCCGGCACGCTCAGGCGGAAGGTGAGTTCGTAAAGCCCTGGCTCCCGTTCGAAGGTCGCCAGGCTCCGGATACTCACCCCTTTCTCCTTCAAAAGGGAAGTAATCTCCGCCAGAACGCCCACGCGGTCGCTCACCTCAAGGACCACCCTGGAGCCCGCCCGCCGCAGCCCAAAAAGGTTCACTAGCGCCTCGACCATGTCGGTCTGGGTGATAATACCGACCAGCTTATCGCCCTCCACCACCGGCAGGCAACCAACCTTGTGCTCCCGCATGATCAGTGCGGCCTCCTCGATCGGGGCGTTAGGACTAATGGTTATCGGGTTCTTGATCATCGCCTCCGCTACCGTAACCTTCGCGAGGATATAGTTGAGTTCGTAAACGCTCAGGGTAGAGGCCGGCGAAGGCGAAACCTTAAGCAGCCCCCGCTCCGTGACGAGCCCGATGAGTTTGCCGTCACGGGTTACCGGAAGGTGGCGGATCTTATGCTTCTGGATAATTTCGAGCGCCTCGAAAATCGGGGTATCTTTGCTAATGGTGATGGGATTTGCGGTCATGCAGTCGTGGACAAACACGCTTTTTCCTCCTCGGCCGGCTACGCAATCTCTTTCCGGCACCGCCCAAATTGCTCTTAAAATTGATTATACCTGATGCAACAGACGGGGAACAATACTTCCAAGCCTTTTTAATAACCAAGAGGCGTTAGAAGCCTCGGCAACGCCGCCTATCTATCTTCATCCTTCCACATGCGGGCGAAACGCCCGCATGGAATAGTCCTTCGAATACGCAGGCGGTGTAGATCCCAAAAGATAGGGGCTTGCTTTAGGAAACCGTTTGCACGACGTTAGAAATCTAAAGCCTCCCGAAATCCGGGAGGCCTTGATTTTACTAGGTTTGAGTGGAGCGGGTGACGGGGATCGAACCCGCAGCCCCCAGCTTGGGAAGCTGGTGCTCTACCGTTGAGCTACACCCGCACTTTAGAGACAAGATGTTGGAGGTTAGAAGCGGGAATCTTCGCGGGAAATCACTACACGATTTCCATCTATCCAACCTCTAACCGCCAACCTCTAACTTCCAAGATTGGTGACCCCACCGGGATTCGAACCCGGGTTACCGGCTTGAAAGACCGGTGTCTTAGTCCACTTGACCATGGGGCCACTTCAAAACCACTACGGCAGTTTTTATTTTACCCGGAGCGCACGCCGTTTGTCAACCCAGCGGCAGATTTTTTCCCGTAAAATCCGGCAGCTACTGCCTACCTACGCGTCTCAAAAGATGCTCCGACAGACGATCGTTTCTTCCCGGCGGACCCCCACTCCCACAAGCGCTACCGGCACCCCCGCCAGCGCTTCAATCCGCTCGATATACCGGCGGGCGTTCACTGGAAGATCCGCGAGCCGCCGCGCTCCCGTGATCTCTTCGTCCCAGCCCGGCAGCTCCTCATAGACCGGCTCGCACGCGGTCAGGACGTCTAGGCTAGCCGGAAAATTGGTAATCTCTTCGCCACGGTAGCGGTAGGCCCGGCAGATCTTAAGCACCGGGATGCCCGTGAGGACGTCGAGTTTTGTGAGGCAAAGGTAATCAAGCCCGTTCACCCGCACCGCATAACGGGCAATCACCGCGTCGAACCAGCCACAACGGCGCGGCCGCCCCGTGGTGGTGCCAAATTCGCGGCCCCGGGCACGGATTTCCTCTCCCAGCCGGTCTTTAAGCTCCGTCGGGAAGGGACCTTCACCCACCCGCGTCGTGTAGGCCTTGGCAATCCCAACAACGCAGTCGATCACGCGCGGTCCGACCCCGGCACCGGTACAGACACCACCTGCCGTCGGATTCGAAGAGGTAACGTAAGGATAAGTCCCGTGGTCGATATCAAGTAGGGTTCCCTGGGCCCCTTCGAAGAGAACCTTCCGGCCCGCGCTAATCGCTTCGTGAAGCACCACGCCGGTATCGACCACGTATTTCCGAAGAAACGCGGCGTAATCCTGGTACGTTTCGTAAAGCGCAGCGAAGGAAACCGTCTCCGTGCCGTACACCCGCTCAAAAAGAGCGTTTTTCAGGGCGACATTCTCCTCGAGCCGGCACCGGAGGACTTCAGGGTTAATAAGGTCTATCATGCGCAAACCCGTGCGCGCCACCTTATCCATGTAGGCGGGCCCGATACCCCGCCCGGTGGTGCCAATTCGCCCGTTCCCTTTCCACACTTCTTGCGCGCTGTCTAACATCCGGTGGTAGGGCAGGATGACGTGAGCCCGTTCGCTGATAAGCAGCCGCGCCATCTTCACCCCGCGCCGCGTCAGTTCCTCAATCTCCCCGATTAATACTGCCGGGTCGATCACCACGCCGTTACCGATAATACAGGTTTTTTCGGGATAGAGGATGCCGGAAGGAATGAGGTGGAGGCGGAACTCTTCCTCCCCAACCACCACCGTATGCCCCGCGTTATTGCCGCCCTGGTAGCGCACAATGAAGTCCGCCTGCGCCGCCAGGAAATCCGTAACCTTACCCTTGCCTTCGTCGCCCCACTGGGCGCCCACCAAAGCTACTGCAGGCAAAGTCTACCTACCCCCCAAGCCGGTTTAAGATTTCGCGCGCCACCACCACTCCTGAAGCAGACGCCTGCACCAGTCCCCGCGTTACACCTGCCCCGTCACCCGCCGCAAAAAGGTTTTTCACCCGCGTTTCGAGGCACGGGCTGAGGCTCAGGCGGGAGGAGTAAAATTTAACCTCCGCGCCGTAAAGGAGCGTGTCCCGCGCGTATATACCGGGCACCACTTTATCGAAAGCCTGAAGCATCTCTACGATCCCTACCAGATGCCGGTACGGCAGGACCAGACTCAGGTCCCCGGGCGTCGCCTCTTTCAACGTGGGCCGGACCAGGCCCTTAGCCAGCCGCTCCGGATTCGTCCGCCGCCCGGCGCAAAGATCTCCCAAGCGCTGCACGATTACGCCGTTCCCAAGCAGGTTGGCCAGGCTGGCGATATGGCGCCCGTAAGCAATCGGTTCCTTAAAGGGTTCGGTAAAGGTCTTACTGACCAGTACCGCGAAATTGGTGTTGCCGGTCTTCCGGTAGGCGTGGGTATGGCCGTTCACCGTAACCACACCGTCGTTATTCTCCATAACCACTTCCCCGCCGGGATTCATGCAAAAGGTGCGGACCTTATCCTCAAAGGTTTTGGAATAGTAGATCGCTTTAACTTCGTAAAAGCGGCTGGTCAACGGCTCCAGGACCGCAGCCGGGACCTCGACCCGCACGCCGATATCGACGGGGTTAACCGCCATCTCTAACCGCAACCGCTTTGCTTCCTGCCGGAGCCAAGCGGCGCCCTCCCGCCCGGGAGCCACAATCACCGCCTGCCCACGTAAGAGCCCGCCGTCCGCCACTCTCACCCCGTACACCCGGCCCTTTTCGGCCAGAATCGCCGTTGCCGGGCAGTTCAAGCGAATCTCGACCTGCGGCGCGAGGTACTCCTCCATCCGCCGGAGCACCTCCGCACAACGTCCGGTGCCGAGGTGCCTAATCGGCACCGGAACAATCCTGAGCCCGGCGAAGACCGCGCGCCGCACGAGATCCGCGTATTCGTCTCCGTCGGTGGAGCCGTAAACCTCCGCCGGCGCGCCGAAGTCCCGGTAGATGCCGTCTACGTAGGTGATGAGCTCCTCCAGGTGGTCCTGCCCGACATACTCCTCCAGGTAGCCCCCTACCTCCGGTGAAAGCGTAAGTTTACCGTCACTGAAGGCCCCGGCCCCACCCCATCCGGAAAGCGTAGCGCAAGGGTTGCAGTGGCGGCAGACCCCGCCATTTGTTTTTGCCAGGCAGAGGCGCTCCCTTAGGTCCTTGCCCTTGTCGAGCATAACCACCTTTAAATCCGGCCGCTTTTTCACCAGCTCAAGGGCCGCAAAAATCCCCGCCGGACCTGTGCCGATGATGATAACGTCGTAGACCTTTTCCGTAGGACTCCTTCCCCCTTATTCCGCCAGACCGGGGCCTTAGGCCCCGAAAAGTATATTAAAAACCGCGCCGCCTGTCAACTCGCTCGCTACCAGCTCCCCCGGTGTATCGGAAACAGGCGCTAAATCCTTCGCAGACCCAGGTCTTACAGGTCCCGCGCGAGGTTAACGAAGCAGGTGAATTCCCGCAGGAAAGCCAGCTCTACCGTTCCAACGGGACCATTGCGCTGCTTGGCCACGATAACCTCTGCAATCCCTTTCTTTTCCGTCTCCGGGCGGTAGTATTCCTCCCGGTAGATAAACATGATTACGTCCGCATCCTGTTCCAGTGCTCCCGATTCCCGGAGGTCGGACATCACGGGCCTTTTATCCTGCCGCTGCTCAACCGCCCGACTGAGCTGGGAGAGGGCGAGTACCGGGATATTGAGTTCCTTAGCCAACCCCTTGAGGGACCGGGAGATGTCCGCTATTTCCTGTTGGCGGTTCTCCACACGCCGGTGCGACTGCATCAGCTGGAGATAGTCTATTACAAGGAGGCCCAAGCCGTGCTCTGCCTGCAAGCGCCTTGCCCGCGCGCGCATCTCGCGCACGCTGAGGCCCGGTGTATCATCGATAAATATCGCCGCCTGCGCGATCCGTGCCGCCGCTTCGCTCAGCTTCTGCCAGTCTTCCTCTTCCAGATCCGCCGTCCGCACGCGCCGGTAGTCTACTTTCGCCTCTGCGGTAAGCAGCCGCTGGACGAGTTGCTCCTTAGACATCTCGAGGCTGAAAAAGCCAACCGGGATACCCCGCTTGGCCACGTTCAACGCTATGGAAAGCGCCAGCGAGGTTTTCCCCATGCTCGGCCGGGCCGCCAGGATGATCAGGTCCTGGGGCCAGAGGCCGCTGAGCAAACGGTCTACGTCGATGAATCCTGTCGGCAGGCCAAGCATCTCACCCCGCGCCTGGTAAACCTCTTCGATGTGGCGCAGGGCCTGCTCCAGTATCTGCGCTAACGGGGTAAAGGTGGAGCCACCCCGCTCCTGGGCGAGTTCCATGATCATTCGTTCCGCTTCGCCCAGGAGCTGGCGGGGGTCAGACCCGTATTCGTAACCCATGTCCCGGATACGGGTCGCCGCCTGGATAAGCGTCCGTAAGAGGGCTTTTTCGGCCACGAGCCGGGCGTAATGTTCGACGTGCGCCGGCGAAGGAACAGCATCGGCCAGGGCTACTACATAGCTGGCCCCACCAGCCCGGTCGAGGTTGCCGCGTCGCTTCAGCTCCTCGGTAACGGTGATGATGTCAAGCGGCGCCCCGGCGTCGTTGAGCGCCAGCATCGCCTCATAAATGAGCCGGTGCGGTTCCTGGTAGAAATCGTCGGGCCTGAGGAGATCGATAACGCGGTGAATTACTTCCGGGTCCAGGAAAATGGCCCCCAGGACGGCCTGCTCTGCATCTATGTTCTGGGGCGGTTGCCGTTCGAGGAGCTCTGTAGCCACCTTCGCTCACCTCATTATTCTGGCAGCACCGCCACCTGCAGAGTAACGCTAACACCCGGCGCCAGCCTGACGGTTACCGGGTAGGTGCCTATCTCTTTAAGCGGTGCCGGAAGCGCGACCTGCTTCTTGTCGATCGCGATACCGCATTCCCGCTGCAGCACCCCGGCGATATCCTTTGCGGTAACGGCGCCAAAAAGGCGCCCTCCTTCGCCTGTCTTCACCCGTACCGGAATCGTCCGGTCTTTAAGCGCGGCGGCCACCTTTTCCGCCCGCCGCTGCATTTCTGCCTGCTTTTTTTCCCGTTGCTGGCGGACCCGCTGCAACTCCTCAAGTTTTCCCGGCGAGACAGGCTCCGCTAACTTCCGCGGTATCAGGTAGTTGCGGGCGTACCCTTCCGCCACTGATACCACCTCGCCTGCCTTGCCTAGAGAAGGAACGTCTTTTAAGAGGACGACCTGCACCGCAATACCCCCCGTAAAGGTCCGGCACCCTTAAAGCCACCAACTTGTAGGTTCTACGCGGCGCACCGAAATCCTGCTGCCCCGGCAGCCGGGAGCGCGCGCGGCGCCCCCGAAAAAAATTTAAGGCCGCCGCACCAGCATTTGGACGGCAGGCCTTCTCCGCCACCAAAAGAACACGCCCGGCTACTCGCTCACAAAGGGAAGCAGCGCCATTATGCGCGCGCGCTTTATCGCCACCGTCAGCATCCGCTGGTGATGCGCACAGTTACCGGAAATCCGGCGCGGCAGGATTTTCCCGCGCTCGGTGATATACTTTTTCAGCCGGGCTACGTCCTTATAATCTACCACCGGGACTTTTTCCACGCAGAAGCTGCAGATACGCTTCTTGCGCCGGTTACGCCCCCGTTCCCGTTTCATCGCCCAACCTCCTTCGTTGCGCTGAGTGCTCATCCTCAAAATGGAATGTCGTCTTCGGAAAAATCAACGACCTGCCCGAAGGGTTCTGGAAATTCTCCTTCTTGATTCGGGGCGGCGCCCTCCGGAGCCTTCTCCCCCTCACGGGGCCGGTCCAGGAACCGCACCGTATCCGCCACCACCTCGGCAGCCTTCCGCCGGATGCCCTGGTTATCCTCGTAAGAACGAACCTGCAGCCGCCCTTCGACGGCTACCAGACGACCCTTGGTCAGGTTCCGGTGGCAGACTTCAGCCTGTTTCTGCCAGACGACAATATCGATGAAATCCGTCTGGCGCTCGCCCTGCCTTGCGGCATAAGGCCGGTCCACCGCGATGGTGAAGCCCGCAACGGCCGTGCCGCTCGGTGTGTAGCGGAGTTCCGGGTCGCGGACCAGACGTCCGATTAAAATGATCCGGTTCAGCATTATACCGCCACCTAATCTTCGCGAATAATGATGTGGCGGAGCACATCGCCCGAGATCTTGAAGACGCGGTCAAGCTCTTTCGCCACCGGCGGTTCGGCCTTGAAACGCATCACCACGTAGTAACCGTCGCGCTCCTTGTCGATCTCGTAGGCGAGGCGGCGCTTACCCCACCGGTCGATCTGGTCGACGGCGCCACCGTTCTCTTCAACGATCGACTTAAACCGGTTGATTGCAACCTCCGTCGCTTCTTCGTCGATCCCGGTCCGTAAGATGTACATGGTCTCGTACTGCCGCACCACTTCACCTCCCTTCGGTCTCAGGCGGCCCCGCTTTAGAGGGCGGGGCAGGGAGTTATTGCCTTCCGTCGTGGCGGAAGCGGTCTTATTTTACCATAGGCGTCAGGTGGTGGCAAGCCTTTTTCGCTCCCGAGGACTTCACCTGCCGCACCCCGGGCGTCAGACGCCTTACTCCGCCCCACCAAGAGGTTTGCCGCCTTTGAGGCTGCGTAGCAGCTTTTCCCGCGGGATCAGGATGATGCGGCCGCACCCGCAACACTTCAGGCGAACGTCGACGCCGGTGCGGAGAACCTCCCAGGTGTCACTGCCGCAGGGATGACGCTTTCGGAGCCGAACCAGATCACCGGTGCGCAGGACAAACAAATCCGTACCACCTCAGCACGGACCCGCTACCAGATGTTGCCAGGAGCCTGGCAGAAACGCCGCCATTATCCTAAGCAGCCCCTTATAGTACGGCATGAGGGCCGAGGTGACGAGCGTGCGGCCCAGAAAGTTTTCTGGGCCCTTAAAGACGCGATAAAATTCGGCTGCATGAAGAAGGAGCAGCACCAGTACCGCGCCACATAGAAAGCCCCAGGCAGCACCCAACAAAAGGCCACCCAGGCGGTCGAAAGGGAGAAAGGGGAACCAGCGCCGGAAAAAGGTCAGCCGGCTGCCGGCGAGATACCAAAAGCGTTCCGTAAGCGCAAAGAGGGCGAAAAAGCATACCGCGCCGATTATGCCCCGGGCTACCGGGTATAAACCCGCCCTCCCCGGCAGCCCGGTGCCGCCCCCCGGAAGGAGCGGGCTACCCGCTGGGAAAACGGTAGCAGGCACCGCAACCTGCCCTCCCCCAGCCATAACCACATTTGCGCCAGAGCCGGTAAACTGGCTGAGCCAGGCTGCCAGCAGGTCGGCGAGATGCCATTGGGCCTCTAAAAAGTCAGCGAGTGCACGGTGGTACGCCGTCGCCACAAAATACGCTACCACCAGCCCGGTAAGGCGCACGCAGCTCAACAGAAGACCTGTTTTCAGACCTCGGTAAGCCGCCACCGCCAGGACAGCAAGGAGTATGATGTCAAGCCAGTTCACAGCGTCCCGTTTTACGCTCCTTCCACGACCAGGGCTCCTTGGAGAAGCCTTCTTGGCCGGCCGGTACCGGCACCAGCGCGCTTTCCTTTCCGTGGTGTACCCGCCGTGAGACATGCTACCGGGCGCCTCCGGCGGCCCTGCTAAGACATCTTCGCTGCGCAGAGGTAAAATCCTTTTTCCCTGCTTAAGACCTTCCGGTCCCGCGGGCATATTTCCCGCGGCTGCTGGCAATAAATATAATAGTTTTTTCCGTTTACCAGGGAGAGCAGCACAAATTTCTCATCCGTGTCGCGTCATCCCTTTTTGGAGGTTTGAGCTTCCGATGGAAGAATTTCCGGCCATTACCCACGTCACGGCAGAGTCAGTGCCGGCGAAATTCCGCATCCACTACGAGGATCCGCAAGCGGTGGCGCTACTCGCTGCGGATATTCGCGAGAGGCTATCGCGCTGCCGCGCGGGTAGCGACGCGCCGAAGGTACTCCTGTGCATAGGCACCGACCGTTCTACAGGGGATTCCTTGGGGCCCCTGGTAGGAAGCAAGGTCGTAGCGGCCGGGGGAAGCTACTATTACGTTTACGGCACGCTTGCGGAACCGGTACATGCCGCAAATCTCAAGGAGAAACTCGGCAAAATTTACCGTGCCCACCGTAATCCCCTCATCATTGCGGTAGACGCGTCCCTGGGCTATCTGGAGAACGTCGGGCAGATCAACGTGGGGACCGGGCCTTTGCTGCCCGGCGCCGGGGTAAACAAGTCGCTCCCGCCGGTTGGTCACCTGCACGTTACCGCCGTCGTTAATGTGGGCGGTTTTATGGAATATTTGGTCCTCCAAAACACTCGCCTCAGCGTGGTAATGCGCCAAGCGGAAGTAATCGCCGCGGCTTTTCTCGCCGTAGCGGCTGCTGAGGAGAAAACGCGCGGGGCATTGGAGTGGGGAACAGTCCGGACCAGGAGCCGGTGATAGACCGGATAGCTGTAGCGACGTTGCGAGACAGGCAAGAAATGAATGGGAGTACTAGCGCTCTTCTGGGAGGAGGCTGGGCGCGTAATCCTTTCCCGGGTCAGTGAATGAAATGCGCCGCCCGGAATAGCTCTGGAGGGTTCCGTACGGCTGCGCCAACAGTCCTAGCGCCGTTCCAGCGCCGCCCGCACCGCCGCAAGGATCTCCCCCGGTGTTTTCCCCCGCGCGTCGATCACGGGGCCGCGGAAGGTCATCTCCTGCATATTGAGCATGTTCTCCTGGAGCCCGTTGGTCACCAGCGCCACCGCACCGGAGGCGTTTTCAGGGTGAACCACCTCGAAGCCCTCGCTTGTGAGAAGATTCCGCAGACCTGAGAGGCCCTCGTCAACCGCAACCTTAACCACCGGATTTACCCCCTTATGTCGTCAGTATAGCCGCTTCTGCGGTTAGTATAGGCTTTTCCCGGGCGGTATATACCGGCAGACCGGGCGGATCTACTGGGCTTTCGGACCGAGTTCTTCAAGAAGGGCGATTACCTCTTCGTCGCTCGTCTGGTCGAAGTGGTAATAGAACTGTCCGACGGCGAGAAAAACCTCCGGGACGAGGAGACAAACCAACTCATCGACCTCGGGTTCGAGAAACTCTATGGTGTCTGGGGGGGCAACCGGCACCGCCAGGATGATTTCCTTCGGGTCGGCCCGGCGGAGCGAGCGGAGCGCCGCGAGTACCGTGTAGCCGGTCGCGATGCCGTCATCGGTAAGAATTATCGTCCGGTCACGCCAGGAGGGTTGGGGCTTGCCGTGGCGGTAAAGCTGCAGGCGGCGGCTGGTTTCGGCAACGGCCGCCGCAACCAGCCGCTCCCTGATTTCCTCGGGAAGGTGAAAATGGCGCAGCAACTCTTCATTGAAAATCGCGGTGCCGTCCTGAGTAACCGCCCCGATAGCCAGCTCTGGGTTATGGGGGGCTCCAATCTTGCGGGGGATGATGATATCGAGCGGCAGTTGGAGGGCCCGGGCAATCTCAGCGCCGACGACGACCCCGCCACGAGGAATAGCCACAACGAGACCGTTCTCATATGTCCTGCCGGCGAGGTGGGCGGCAAGACGGCGGCCGGCATCAATGCGGTCGGCAAACATGTTTTAATCCCCCCAAATTTATAATGGTCGGCAGAAACCCTGCTGATGCGGCGTAGGCCTTAACTTTGCTGGCGCGCCGCCCGGAGCACTTCTTCCTCCTCGCTCGAAATACGGCTGACCGCGGCTCCTGCCGTTACCTGCTTGGCATAGGTCCTGGATTCGTCCCGCCCGTATAGACTGGTCAGGATCACCCCGTTGCCTTCGCCGTCGAGGAGGGCGAGGCTGAAGCTGAGATCGCCGCCAACGTCGGGGAAGGCAGTGAAACGCTTGAGCACGGGTGTCCGCGCGCATTTGCGCAGCAGACGACCAAGTTGCTCCTGTTCGCCGCTCAGAGCATCCACCCGCCGGGAAAGGTTTTCGAGATCACCGGCTAGCTGCTCTATGTTGGCGATAAAGGCCGGATCGCGGGCCAGCCGTAAAAGAAGGCGGTTAGCGCGGTAAAGACCAGCGAGTTTAACCAGGGCGCTGATGGCCAGCAGGCAGGAGAGAAGTCCGAGAAAGGCCGCCGCGGCAACGATATAGAGGCCGTAGTGGAGAAAGAAAACCCCTGTAATCACCTGTGGTTTTGCCACCTCCGGTAGTTTAGAAGCACGAGAAGACGCGTGGCCTGGAGCGAGAGAAAAACGCCAGCGCCCACTCTTAATCTAACCCGTAATCACGCTTCATTTTCTGGAGCCGCTCGTACGTTGGCGGATCAAGCGTCGCTAGGATACCGGGATCAAGCCGGGCCAGCAATTCCCGGAGCGGCGCGCCCCGCACCATCCACTGGTAGTAGACGCGCCCCCCGTGGTTATAGGGACCGTAGA
This sequence comes from Thermodesulfitimonas autotrophica, assembly GCF_003815015.1. Lineage (NCBI taxonomy): Bacteria > Bacillati > Bacillota > Clostridia > Thermoanaerobacterales > Thermoanaerobacteraceae > Thermodesulfitimonas > Thermodesulfitimonas autotrophica. The sequence continues at coordinate 673,567 of NZ_RKRE01000002.1, read as the reverse complement.
GGCGGGAACCCGGAACGGCAGCGACGAGCCAGGTAAAGAGTTTTTCGTGCCGGGCGTGCATGCGCAGGGTAACGTGGGGCTGGCGCCCGTCACCGCCAAAATGACCCTCCCCGATCAACAGCCCGAGAATAAGGCCTTTTGTAAACGCGTCCATAGCGACCTGTTTCACCGTCAGGTTTCACGTGAAACTTTTTGCCCGCAGACCTTCTCAAAAAAACGATCAAGGTCCTCCCGCTCTCTAAAACTGAGTTCCACCCGCCACCCCCGCCGCAGCGGCCGCACCGCCACCTTCGCCCGCAACTTCGCCCCGATCTGGGCAACCGCTCCTGCCAGTTCCTCGTCCAGGGCCACGCCCCCGCTTCCGGTTTCTCTTGCCGCCGCCGCTTCCTGCTCCCGCCGCACGAGCTCCTCTACCTGCCGCACCGACAATCCCTTCGCCGCCACCCGCTGCGCCAGCTCCTCCTGCCGCCCCGCATCGCCCAAAGACAGCAGGGCGCGCGCGTGTCCGGCGCTTAACTCGCCCCGCCGCAACAGCGCCACTACCCCCGCCGGCAATGCCAGCAAACGTAACGTGTTCCCCACCGCCGCCCTGCTCTTCCCCACGCGGCGGGCGATCTCTTCCTGCGTCAACCCGAACTCTTCCATCAGCCGCCGGTAGGCGGCCGCCTCCTCAAGCGGGTTCAGGTCCGCACGTTGCAAATTCTCCACTAACAGCGCCACGGCCGTCTGCTCGTCATCATAGCTGCGCACCAGCGCCAGAATCTTCTCCCAACCCAGCATTCGGCACGCCCGCCAACGCCTTTCTCCCGCTACAATCTCGTAGCCGTCGCCCACCGGCCGTACCACCACCGGTTGTAACAAACCATGCTCCCGGATCGAAGCCGCCAGTTCGCGGAGCCCCTCCTCATCCCAGACCTCACGCGCCTGCCGGGGATTAGGCCGGATCCTCTCGATCTCGATCTCGCGCAGCTCCTCGCCCGCATCCGTTACCACCGGGATGAGCGCGTCCAGACCCCGTCCGAGACCGCGCGCCTTACTCACCGCCCATCACTTCCTTTGCTAGCTCGAAGTAAACCTCCGCGCCGCGGCTCCGCGGGTCGTACACCACTACTGGCATGCCGTGGCTCGGCGCCTCGCTCAACCGCACGTTCCGGGGAATGATGGTCCGGTATACCTTCTGCCGAAAATGCTTCTTCACTTCTTCCGCCACCTGGATCGACAAATTAGTCCGCCCGTTAAACATCGTCAACAGAACGCCTTCGATCTCCAAACGCGGATTTAGCCGTCTCTTCACCAACTGAATCGTATTCAGCAGGTGCCCCACCCCTTCGAGCGCGTAATACTCGCACTGGATCGGGATAATCACCGAATCGGCTGCCGTTAGCGCGTTAAGCGTCAACAGCCCGAGCGAAGGGGGACAGTCGATCAGGATAAAGGTGTAATCACTCTTCACTTCGGCCAGTCCCCGCGCCAACACGCTTTCCCGCCCGGCAACACCAACCAGTTCTACCTCCGCGCCGGCAAGACTCAGGTTTGCCGGAACCACATCCAACTGTTCAACCCAGGGGCACCGCACAACCGCCGCGCGCAGCGGCACCCCCCCAACAAGCACATCGTAAAGCGACCGCGAAACCTTTGCCGGGCTAACCCCCAGTCCGCTCGACGCGTTTCCCTGCGGATCAGCGTCAACCACAAGCGTTCTTCGCCCCAGCATAGCAAGGCAGGCGCCGAGGTTTACGGCCGTAGTCGTTTTCGCTACGCCTCCCTTTTGGTTGGCGATCGCGATTACCCTGCTCAACCTTCTCGCCTGCCTTCCTTTTCCTCAAATAGCCCCTTTTTGCCTTAACAATTCAACGCCCGCCAACAAACTCCTCCTGCCGCTAGTCAAAGCGGCCGCTTCCGCGCTACTCCCGCCCGCCGCGGAAATTGCGCCGGTGTAGCCCTTTCCTTCCGGATAAATACCAGCACCCGCTTCTCGCCTCCTCTAGGGAGACTGTACGTTACCATTTCCTCTACCCGGCCCCCGAGTAATTCCAAGGCCTCCCGCGCCGCCTCTATCTCCGCCGCCGCCCGTGGCCCCTTATACGCTACAAAGCACCCGCCGACAGCCACGAATGGTAGCGCGTACTCTGCGAGCTCCCGCAGCGCCGCCACACCCCGCGCCACTACCCAACCGAACTGTTCCCGGTACCTATCCAGACGCCCGTATTCCTCCGCCCGCCCGCACACCACCGTGGTATTCGTCAAGCCCAAGCGCTTAACTGCTTGTTCAAGAAAGAAGCACTTTTTCCGCACGGCCTCTAAAAGAAAAAAGCGGCAACCAGGCGCCGCCACCGCGAGCGGCACGCCCGGAAACCCCGCCCCGCTGCCCAAATCGAGCAACCGGTCGCCCTCCCCCAAGGAAACCCACCGGAGAAGCGCCAGCGAATCAACGAAATGCTTCACGGCTGCCTCTTCTGGTTCCTTAATCGCCGTAAGATTTAGCCCCGCGGCCGCCTCCTTTACTAAACCAAAAAATTCCGCAAGCAAACCCTCTGCTCCTGGCTCTAGTTCAACTCCCAGTTCCGTTAAGCCGCTCCGTAGTACCGCCGTAAATGTCACTGCTTATCCCGATTCCTTGAGGCGTTTTAGATAAATTAAAAGGGCCGCGATATCGCTACTGGAAACCCCGCTGATCCGCGCCGCCTGCCCGACAGAGAGCGGCCTTATGGCTTTCAGTTTCTCCTTGGCCTCGTTCGAAAGCCCGCCTACCCGGTCGTAATCTATATCGGCCGGGATTCTTTTTTCCTCCATCTTCCGGAAACGCGCCACCTCCGCCACCTGCTGGCGGATATACCCTTCATATTTGATCTGGTTCTCCGCCTCTGCCGCCACGTCGGGCGCCGCCCCCTCGCCGAGCACCCCCGCCGCCACCAGGTCCCGGTAACAAACGTCAGGCCGGCGGAGCAGTTCCGCCGCCCGGTAACTCCTCCCGGGCATCCCGCCCCCCTTTCCGGCAAGCAGCCTGGCGACAACCTCGCGCGGTACTACAACCTCTCGCAGCCTGGCAACCTCGCGTTCGATCGCTTCCCGGCGCCGCATGTAGCGGTCGTACCGCTCCTCGCTCACCAGCCCGACCCGCCGCCCTTTTTCGGTAAGGCGCAGGTCCGCATTGTCCTGACGTAGTAAGAGCCGGTACTCAGCCCGCGCCGTCAGTAACCGGTATGGCTCCTCCGTCCCTTTCGTCACCAAGTCGTCGATTAAAACCCCGATGTAACCTTCGTCCCGCCCAATTACCAGGGGCTCTTCCTCGCGCAGGAAAAGCACCGCGTTAATCCCGGCAACGAGTCCCTGGGCCGCCGCCTCCTCGTAGCCGGATGTCCCGTTAATCTGGCCCGCCAAGAAAAGCCCCGGGATATTTTTCACCATAAGGGTCGGGTAGAGCTGTCGCGGCTCCACGTAATCGTACTCGATGGCGTAGCCGATCCGCGTGATCACGGCGTTCTCCAGGCCCGGTACACTCCGCACCATGGCTATCTGCACGTCCTCCGGCAGACTTGTGCTCAGCCCCTGGATATACATCTCGCCCGAGTCCCATCCCTCCGGCTCGATAAAGACCTGGTGCCGCTCCCGCTCGAACTGGACCACTTTCGTCTCGATAGAGGGGCAGTAGCGCGGCCCCCGGCCCTTGATCACCCCCGAGAAAAGAGGCGCCCGGTGCAGGTTCTCCCGGATGATCCGGTGCGTCTCCGGCGTTGTATAGGTTAGCCAGCAGGGCTCCTGTTCCCTCGCCCGCCGTTCTCCCAGGAAAGAGAAGGTCTGGTCCTTGATGTCATCACCGTACTGCGGCGTCATTTTGCTAAAATCAATGCTCCGGCGCGCTACGCGCGGCGACGTTCCCGTTTTAAAGCGCCCCAGCTTAAGCCCAAGTTCTTTCAAACTCTCCGCAAGACCGACCGCCGGAAGTTGCCCGTTCGGCGCGCCGGCGTAAGCCGCATCGCCAACCACGATCCGCGACCGCAGGTAGGTCCCCGTGGTAACAACCAGCGCCCGGCACCCGAAAAACGCGCCCGTCTCGGTAAGTACGCCCCGTACCCTGCCGCCTGCCAACACGATCCGCTCCACACGAGCCTGGCGTAACAAAAGGAGCGTTTCCCGTTCGATCACTCGCAGCATCTCCCGGCGGTATATCTCCTTGTCGGTCTGTGCCCGGAGCGCCCTGACCGCAGGTCCCTTACCCGTATTTAACATCCTTATCTGGATGGCCGCCCGGTCCGTATTAAGGGCCATTTCCCCGCCCAGAGCATCGATCTCCCGCACCAGGTGGCCCTTCGCCGGCCCGCCTACCGCCGGGTTGCACGGCATTTGGGCCACTAGGTCCCGGTTGAGCGTCAGAAGCACGGTCCGCGCTCCCATGCGCGCCGCCGCCAGCGCCGCCTCACAACCCGCATGTCCGGCACCGACTACTACCACATCATATTCGCCCGCCGCATACACCCCGGACACCTCACTTCCCCACGCAGAAATCCCGAAAGATGCGCTCGACAACATCCTCGGTCACCGTTTCGCCCGTGATCTCGCCCAGCGCATCTACCGCCCTGCGCAAATCGAGACTCACCACGTCCTCCGGCAGACCCCCCGCAACCCCGTCCCGTGCCGCCCGTAGCGCCGCTACGAACCGCCGGAGCGCCTCTTTGTGCCGCGCCCGGCTAACTACCACCTCGTCCGGCCGTAGTACCCGTCCGCCGAATACCTTCCCCGCAATCGCGTCCCCCAGCTCTGTCAGCCCTTCACCGGTCACCGCCGAAACATACACCACCGGAACTTCCCCCGCCAGCGCCTCTATTTCCGCCCGGGTTATCGTCTCTCTGCCTGCCACATCGACCTTGTTCACCGCGACCACCCGTTCCTGCCCGTCGCACGCCGCAAAAACCGCCACATCCTCAGCGGTGATTCCGGTCACGGCGTCTAAGACCACAATGACCAACTGTGCAGCTCCCAGTGCTTCCCTGGCGCGTTCCACACCGATCTTTTCTACTTCCTCAACCGCGTCGCGGATACCGGCCGTATCGAGTACCCGCAGGGGGATACCCTTAACGTTGACAACCTCCTCAATGATATCGCGCGTCGTCCCTGGCACCGCGCTGACAATCGCCCTTTCGCGGCCCGCCAGCGCGTTGAGCAGCGAAGACTTCCCAACATTCGCCTTTCCCGCAAGCACCGTTACCACACCATCCCGGTAAACGGCACCCGCCGCAGCGTTTTCTATCATTACCTCTCCCTGTTTCAGAAGTCTTTCCACCCTCCGGGCGATCTCCGCCGGCTCCGGCCCGGGAACGTCATCCGGAAAGTCGATCCCCGCTTCGACAGCGGCCAGCAACTCCAGTGCCTCCTGCCGTAGCTTTCGCACCGCTGCGGTGAGCCGCCCCCCTAACTGTCCCTGGGCGACCCGAAGCCCTTCCGCCGTCGCGGCGCGGATCACGTCTAGCACCGCCTCCGCCTGACACAGATCGATGCGCCCCCCTAAGAAAGCCCGCTGCGTGAATTCCCCCGGCTCCGCCAGCCGCGCTCCCGCACGCAGGATCACCTCAAGCACCTGTTGCACCGCTACGAAGCCACCGTGGCAGTTAAACTCCACCACGTCCTCGGTTGTGTAGCTATATGGCGCCCGCATAAAAGAAAGAAGGACCTCGTCGATCACCACCCCAGTCTGCGGATCAACCACGTGTCCGTATACCAGGCGATACGCCGGTCCTTCTGCCCACTTGCGGTTTTTTTTCGGCCGGAAGACCTTGCTCGCAATCGTTACCGCGTCCGGGCCACTTACCTTTACAATGCCAACGCCTCCCTCCCCGAGAGGCGTCGCAATCGCCGCAATTGTATCTCCCTGCATCTATAAACCACCAGCTATTTCCGCGGCGAGATTACAATCTTCCGAAAAGGTTCCTCCCCTTCACTGAACGTATAAATATCCTCGCGTTCTCTGAGCGTCATATGAATGATCCGCCGCTCATGCGGGCTCATCGGTTCCAGGACGATGCTCCGCCCCCGCCGCTTCACCTTGTCGGCGAGCTTCAACGCCAGCGCTCGCAGTGTTTCGTCCCGCTTCTTTCTATAGCCGCCCACGTCGATAAAAACGCGTTTCTTCTCCTCCTCGCCCCGGTTCACCGCCAGGGCGACCAAGTACTGCAGCGCGTTTAGCGTCTCACCCCGTCGCCCGATTAGTGCGCCTAGCTTTTCACCGTTGATCTCTATATAGATCGCTTCCGCGTCCTCCCTCACGCTAACTTGCCCGCTCAGACCCATCGCGCCAAGGATGCTCTGCACTAACGACGCCGCCCTGCTGCCGAGCCCTTCCTGCACCACAACCCGCACTACCGCCGGCTTTGCGCCTATGAAACCGAGAACGCCCCGCGTTGGCTCGCTTAAAACCTCTACCGTTACCTCATCCGGCCTCGCCCCAAGCTCGTTTAACGCCTGCGCAACGGCCTCCTCGACTGTCTTCCCGCTTTTAACGACTTCCCTCACCCTCGACAGCCTCCTTTTCCCGCGCGAAGAGTCGCCGGTTCATCATGTACTGCTGGATTATCGTGAGGATGTTATAGACAACCCAGTAAAGCCCCAGGCCCGCCGGGAGGGTAGTGGTGATCCACATGATAAAGAGAGGCATCGTCAGCGTCATTACCCGTTGCATCTCTTGCTGCCCGCCGCCCTGCGGCGTGATCTTCATCTGCCAGTAGGTAGTCGCCCCCGCCAGAAGCGGCAAAATGATGTCGGTGGGGCTGGTGATTCCCTTATGGCCCAGGTTACTGATCCATAAAAAGTGAAGGTTCTCTACGCCTGGCCGGCTAAAAAGATTCAAAAGGGAGCGGTATAGCGCGATCAATATCGGTAGCTGGATGAGAAGCGGCAAGCAACCCGACATCGGGTTAATGCCGTGCTCCTGGTAGAGTTCCATTACCTTCTGCTGCAACTTCTGCGGGTCTTTCCGGTATTTTTCCTGGATCTCCTTCAGCCTCGGTTGGAGGCGCTGCATCGCCAGCATCGAGTGCATTTGTTTGTAGTTAAGCGGGTAGAGTACAACCTTTACCAGTATGGTCAGCAGGATAATCGCCAGGCCGTAGTTGGGAATCCCTAAAGCGCCCGTTACCCCGTAAAGCCAGTTCAGCAAGAGCGTCATGCCGTCCACGAGTCCCGCAAAGAAACCGTGCAAAGTTTTACCTCCTCAAATCACGCGGCACGGGATCGTAACCGCCCCGCCCGAAAGGATGACAACGTAAGAGGCGCTTAAGCGCCATTAGCCCGCCGCGCAGCACGCCGTACCGCTCTATCGCTTCCACCGCGTAACACGAGCACGTGGGGTAAAAACGGCACCGGGGCGGCACTAGGGGTGATAGTGCAACCTGGTAACTCCGGATCAGAAGGATCACAAGCCGTTTCATAGCCACCTAGGTTAGCCTCCTCAGTGCCTCCCTCACTTGCCGGGCGATATCCTGGTATCCTTCTCCCGCCGCGGTCTCTCTGGCTAACAATACGTAGTCGTAACCCGTCTCGAACCAATCTGGGTTGCACCGAAAGGCCTCTCGCAGGAGCCGCCGGATCCTATTTCGCCGCACGGCTTTTCCCACCTTCCGGCTAACCGCCACACCAACCCGGGGTCCGATCCCACCGTTCGCCGCGCGGTACACCACCACTGCTCCCGCCGTGGCTCGCTTCCCTTTCCGGAAAACACGCGCAAACTCCTGCTCACTCAGCCGCGTTAAGTTCCACGCGCCCCTTCTTCCCCGCGCCGCCAATATCAAAAGCGCCGCCCCACTTACGCTGTCAGCCTCTTTCTACCCTTAAGGCGGCGCCTCTTGATAACGTTGCGACCGCTCCGGCTCCGCATCCTCTTGAGGAAGCCGTGCTCCCGCTTCCGCCTTCTCACCTTCGGCTGGTAAGTCCGCTTCACTTCTTTTCACCTCCAGACTAACTCAAAATTACCGGTCCCCTAAAAGTACAGCAAAATTATACCCTACCACTTCTGAGCGGTCAAGCGAAAGGCCCGCGCCTCCTATCTCCCAAGCCTGCTGCCGAAATCGGTTGTTGATAATCTACCCCTCCTTTGATAGGATAAAACTAAAATGCGCGGCAATGGCACCGCTGCCTGCGTTTTCCTTTATCCACAGGTTGTGTATAACCTTGTGGACGCATCTGTTGGCAAGTGAAAACTTTTTCCGGAGGGAGAGGCGTGCTTAATCCCGAAATTAAACAAGCGTGGGGCCAAATTATGCTTAACCTTGAAAAGGTAGTTGCCAAACACTCTTTTGAGCACTGGCTCAAACCCCTTGAACCCGTTTCTTTTAGCGATAACACTCTATACGTAGCCGCTCCAAACACTTTCTCCCGTGACTGGCTCACCCAGCGCTACGCTCCCCTCCTGAAAGAGGCGTTAAGCAGCGCCCTCGGCAAGGAGCTTGTTGTCCGCTTCATTTTGCCGGACGAGATCGACGCCTACATGGCAGCGCGCCCGCGCCCTGAACTCTCCTATTCCGGGACCTACCTTAATCCCAAGTACACTTTCGATAACTTCGTCGTGGGCAACTCTAACCGTTTCGCCCATGCAGCCGCTCTTGCCGTCGCTGAGGCGCCTGCCCGCGCCTACAACCCCCTGTTCATATACGGCGGGGTGGGTTTGGGTAAAACACACCTGATGCACGCCATTGGCCACCACATCACCGCCAAAGGACCGCACCTCCGGGTCTTTTATGTCACTACGGAGAAGTTTACTAACGAGCTGATTGACGCCCTGCGCCTCAACGAAACCATCAAGTTTCGGGAAAAATACCGCAACGTTGACGTCCTACTTATTGACGACATCCAGTTCCTCGCCGGAAAAGAACGCACTCAGGAGGAATTTTTCCACACTTTCAACACCCTATATGAATCTTCGCGCCAGATTGTCATTTCCAGCGACCGGCCGCCGAAGGAGATTCCCACCCTTGAGGACCGCCTCCGCTCGCGTTTCGAGTGGGGTCTTATCTCCGACATTCAACCTCCGGACCTAGAAACACGTGTCGCTATCCTTCGTAAAAAGGCACAGCTTGAAAACATCGACGTGCCCGACGAGACACTCCTCTACATCGCCGACAAGATTCAGTCGAACATTCGGGAGCTCGAAGGCGCGTTTACCCGTATTGTTGCTTACGCCGCCCTCACCACCAGCCCGATAACGCCGGAAACGGCGGCCACAGCACTAAAGGACGTTTTTAAACTTTCCCAGCCACGCCCGATAACCGCCGAACTTATTCAGGAAGTGGTCGCGAAGTATTACAACCTCCGTCCCGAAGACCTCAAAACGAAAAAACGCAACCGGGCGGTTGCCTACCCGCGGCAGATAGCTATGTATCTCTGTCGCGAGCTTACCGAGCTCTCACTGCCCAAAATCGGCGAGTGCTTCGGTGGCCGTGACCATACCACGGTTCTCCACGCTTACGAAAAAATCACCACCGAGCTTCAGGCGGACCTGGCACTCCAGCGCATCATAACCGACCTTACCAATCAGATCAAGAACCTCACCTGAGAGTCATCCACAAGGATAGACTCCTTCGCCCGGCGCACCGGAGGTGGTATCAACATATCAACAGTCGCTATTATGTATGACTATTAAGTATTAAAAACTAACAAGCTTCATGAGGAGCAACTTGAAAAGAGCTACCACGCCGAATCACCGCAAGCCAGGGGGTGCAACCTTTGCATTTTAGGATAACTAAAGAAAATTTTCTCACCGCCATCAACACAGCCATCCGCGCGGTCCCCTCACGCAGCCCGCTCCCCGTAACTACGGCCCTTCTTCTTCGGGCCGTAAATGGTCAGGTAGAGATAACCGGCAGCGATCTCGAACTCATGATCCGCTGCTCTACTCCCGCCCGGGAGGTATACCGTGAAGGCGAAGCGGTTATTCCTGCCCGCCAGTTAGCAGAGATTGTGCGGCGGATCACCGACACCGAAATGGAGCTCGAAGCCGCGGGCCCGAACGCCATCCTTACTTATGAGGGCGGCGAGGTGCAGCTGGCAGCGTTTTTACCAGATGAATTCCCCCTTTTAGGTAGTGAAGCGACCGCTGAGGAAGTACTGGAGCTCGGGACAGATTTCCGCGACGCACTACGGGCCGTTCTTTACGCGGCCGGGAAGGACGAGCTCCGCCCGATCTTCACGGGTGTTCAGGTGCAGATTGTTGATGGGACGCTCACCCTTGCGGCAACAGACGGACACCGGCTGGCGGTTTACGAGATGACGGCCGCGAAGTCGCAGAACGCAGTGGCGAGCGTGATTCCAGCTAAGGCGTTGCGTGAGGTTGAGCGCGTGCTCAGTCAGACGGGGGGAGGGCTCACCGTCTCTATAGGTGCGAACCAAGCCTGCTTTAGAGTGGACTCGATTGAAGTAGTAACCCGGCTAATTGAAGGGCGCTTTCCTGAATGGCGTGGCGCTGTGCCGCAAGGACCGCCCATCACGGTAGTAAAAGGGTCATTGTCGCAGCTGGTGAGTGCGCTCGAAAGGGCGCAAGTGCTGGCTGCGGGAGAGACGCCCACAGTCATTATCAAAGTTACTGGGGGAACGGTAACCGTCGAAGCGCAGTCGGAGTACGGGGGAATGAGGGAAACGCTTCCGCTTGAGGCAACCGGGGATGACCTGGAAATTGCCTTCAATGCGGGCTATCTGCTCGAAGCCCTCCGTGCCACTACAGGGAGCGCAGTTGAGATTGCCTTTAGCGGCAAGATCGGCCCGGCGCTGGTCCGGGTGTCTGAGGCGCCGGGCTACCTGGGTCTTGTCCTACCGCTCCGGTTGGTCTAAAATCTACACGGGCGAATGGTGCGTGCGGGTTAAAGAGATCCGACTTGTAAACTTTCGGAATTACGCCGCGGCGGGCCTGGAAGCAGGACCCGGGAGAAATATCATTTACGGCGATAACGGGGCGGGTAAGACGAATCTCCTTGAAGCGCTGCACTTTTGCCTGAGCGGCAGCTCCTGCCGTACGCTGCGGGAGGAGGAGGCAATCGGCCCGGCGGGGGATAGGGCACTGCTCCACGCGGTGCTCACAGTTAGAGAGCTCGACGTGGAGACCGGCGTAGAAATTACCGCGGCAGGGAAACGGTTAACCCTAAACGGCAGGGAGACCGCGCGCGAGGCTTTCCCCGGTAGAGGGGGTATAGTACTCTTCACCCCCGAGGATCTACTCGTGGTGACGGGTTCTCCTGCGGAGCGGCGTCGCTTTTTCGACCGGCTTTTTAGCACCCTTATTCCCGGTTACCGCGGTGCTTTGCGTGCTTACCAACGGGCTCTTGAACAGCGCAACACGCTTCTCAGGACTTGCCGGGGCGCGGTAGAACCCCCGACTGATCTCGCAGTTTGGACGGAGGCCCTGGCGGCTGCGGCGAGTAGCCTCTATCATCTTCGCCTGAAAGGCTTAGCCTTACTGACGCCGGGAGCCGCCAAAGTTTTTCGGCCTTTGACGGGCAAAAGGTTAGCTATTCGGTATGCTAGCACGGTGCCCCTCAGAGAGGACGAAGCGGCGACCAAAGAGCAAGTTCTATCAGCACTAGCGGCCCTGCGCACGGACGAGTTAAGACACGGGCAGACGCTCGTGGGACCGGCCCGCGATGACTTCATCCTCCTGGTCGAGGGTAAACAGCTGCGGAGTCATGGTTCCCGTGGGGAACAGCGCGCGGCCGTTCTCGCGCTCAAGATAGCGGAAGCGGAGCTACTCGAAAAGCAACGGGGCGAGGGTGTGATCTACCTTCTCGATGATGTTTTCTCTGAGCTTGACGGCAAGCGACGGCTCGCACTCCTCGCGGCGACCGAAGGGCGCCAGACGTTTATCACCACCACCTGCAAGCCGGCGCTCAAAGAGGCGGCCTTCTTCCGGGTGGAGAACGGCACCATCACCGCGGAGGGCGACGCCGGCGTTTAAAGAACCGCTGCGGCGGTTATAAAGTAACCAGGGGAGGAGTTTTTAAAGATGCTACTACACATCGGCAACGACACCGTGATTCCGAAAAACGACCTGGTGGCAGTCTTGGCCTACGATACCGCTGCTTCTTCAGCTACCCGGAGCTTTCTGCGGTCTATGCGCAGCGACGGAAGGCTTATTGTCTTGACCGAGCAGGGAAAGGAACGCTCGATAGTGATCACCACGGAGCGCATCTACGTTACCGGAATTTCCTGCCAGGCGTTAAAGCGGCGTGCCGAAAGCGTCCTGCCCGAGGACTAAGCAAGGGCGCTCGGCCCACAGAGCTGCTTTGGGCTTCGCTCCCCGTGCTATAATGTAGGGGATAAATACCCCGGCGAAACGTATCTTCCAGAAAGGAGACAGGATGTTGTCTCAAGAGAGGGAACAACTCGCTTACAGCGCGGCACAGATACAGGTTCTGGAGGGTCTCGAGGCCGTCCGGCGGCGTCCGGGTATGTACATCGGCAGCACGGGGCCCCGCGGGCTGCACCACCTCGTCTATGAGGTGGTCGATAACAGTATAGATGAGGCATTAGCTGGTTTCTGCACCGAGATAAGGGTAACGATCACGGCCGAGAACACGATCATTGTCAGCGACAACGGCCGGGGGATACCAGTCGACATCCACCCCCAGGTCGGCCGCCCGGCGGTAGAGGTTGTTCTGACAATGCTTCACGCCGGCGGTAAGTTTGGCGGGGGCGGCTACAAGGTTTCGGGTGGCCTCCACGGCGTAGGTGTCTCTGTGGTCAACGCGCTTTCCGATTGGCTTGAAGTGCGCGTGCACCGGGAAGGAAAGGTATGGTACCAGCGCTTTGAACGGGGCGTTCCCGTCACCGAGTTGACGGTAACCGGGACCACGGATACCACCGGAACCACCATCCACTTTAAACCTGATCCCTCCATTTTTGAGGAAACAGTCTTCAGTCAGGAGACTCTTGCCCAGCGTTTGCGGGAGCTTTCTTTTCTCACGCCCGAGGTGCGCATAATCCTGCGGGACGAGCGCGACGGTTCAGAGCAGGAGTTTTTTCACCACGGCGGGATTAGAGACTTCGTTCGGTATCTTAACCGCAGCCGGGAAGTCATCAACCCGGAGCCGATCTATGTTGGCCGGCAGCAGACCGGGGTATGGGTAGAGGCGGCCCTGCAGTACCACGACGGATACCACGAAAATATCTTCTCCTACGCAAACACCATTAGGACGGTGGACGGGGGCACGCACGAGGCCGGCTTCAAGGCGGCCCTCACCAGGGTAGTGAACGACTACGCACGTAAGTTCGGACTGCTGAAAAACGGCCAGACCCTGGCCGGCGAAGATATCCGCGAGGGTCTTACCGCCGTGATCAGCGTAAAGGTGCCCGAACCGGAGTTCGAAGGACAGACGAAGACCAAACTTGGTAACACCGAGGTCCGGAGCATTACCGACGCCGTGGTTGCCGAGGGGCTCAGCACTTTTTTCGAGGAAAACCCCGCTCTTGCCCGGCGCCTTATCGAGAAGGCGCTTGCCGCAGCACGGGCCCGCGAGGCGGCGCGGAAGGCGAGGGAACTCACCCGGCGCAAAAGCCTGCTGGAAAATACCACGCTGCCCGGGAAGCTCGCTGACTGCTCAGAGCGCGACCCGGCAGCCGCTGAGCTTTACATCGTGGAGGGCGACTCGGCAGGCGGCTCCGCTAAACAGGGCCGCGATAGGCGCTTTCAGGCTATTCTGCCCCTTCGCGGCAAGATTATCAACGTGGAAAAAGCACGTTTTGATAAGATCCTCGGGAACGAAGAGATCAGGGCCCTGATTACCGCCATCGGCACCGGCATCGGCGACGACTTCGATATTGCGAAGGCACGCTACCATAAGCTTATCATCATGACCGATGCCGATGTTGACGGGTCACATATCCGTACGCTGCTCCTAACCTTCTTTTACCGGTATATGCGCCCGCTGATCGAGGCCGGTTACGTTTATATTGCGCAGCCCCCGCTTTACCGTTTACGCAAGGGGAAGGAGGTCCTTTACGCTTATAATGATGCCGAGCTCGAACGTCTGATAGAAAAGATGGGTCGGACCGGGGTTGCCATTCAGCGCTATAAGGGCCTCGGTGAGATGAATCCGGAGCAACTCTGGGAGACAACGATGAACCCTGAGCACCGGGTCATTCTACAGGTAAGCCTCGAGGACGCCGTCCTGGCTGACCAACTCTTCAGCACCCTGATGGGGGACGAGGTGGAGCCGCGGCGGGAATTCATCCAGCGGTACGCCCGTTACGTCCGTAACCTGGATGTGTAACTACCGTTCATACTGTTCTAACGCGTAATAACCACAGTCAGAACTGAAAGGAGCGCGGTCTATTGCCGGGCAAGGTAATTCCGATCGATATCGGCGAGGAGATGCGTCAGTCCTACCTCGACTACGCGATGAGCGTTATCGTAGGCCGGGCGCTGCCGGACGTGCGCGACGGCTTGAAGCCGGTTCACCGCCGTATCCTTTACGCGATGCACGACATCGGTATGACCCCGGACAAGCCGCACCGGAAGTCGGCCTACATCGTAGGTGAGGTGTTACGACGCTACCACCCGCACGGGGACGCGGCCGTGTATGACGCCTTGGTGCGCCTCGCGCAGGATTTCGCCTGCCGTTATCCTCTGGTGGACGGCCAGGGAAACTTCGGGTCCGTGGATGGGGATGCCCCGGCGGCGATGCGGTACACAGAGGCGCGGCTCTCGCGCCTGGCCGTCGAGATGCTCCGGGACATAGGGAAGGAGACCGTCGATTTTGTGCCTAACTACGACGGCACCACCCAAGAGCCGGTCGTTCTCCCCGCGCGGGTCCCGAACCTCCTCATTAACGGGTCAGCAGGGATCGCTGTCGGTATGGCGACCAACATCCCGCCACACAATATCGGCGAGGTAATCGACGGGGTTCTAGCGCTTATCGCCAATCCGGAGATCAGCCTTGAGGAATTACTGCAGATAATCCCCGGGCCGGACTTTCCAACCGGGGGGATCATCCTGGGGCGCGAAGGTATCCGGGCGGCCTACGCCACGGGGCGGGGAAGCATCGTGGTGCGCGGTCGCGCGACGATCGAGCGTCAGGGCGGCAAGCAGGTGATCATCATCACCGAGATCCCCTTCCAGGTGAACAAGGCGCGTCTGCTCGAGAAGATTGCGGAACTTGTCCGGGAGCGGCGGATCGACGGCATTACCGACCTGCGGGATGAATCGGACCGGCGGGGTATGCGGATTGTTATCGAGCTGCGGCGCGACATTGACCCGCACGTCGTGCTGAACCGGTTGTATAAACACACCCAGCTCGAGGATACCTTCGGGGTGATTATGCTCGCCCTAGTCAACGGTCAGCCGGAAATATTACCGCTGAAGGAGGTTTTACGCCACTATCTCGCGCACCAGCGCGAAGTGGTCACCAGACGTTGCCGCTTCGAGCTCCGGGAAGCGCGCGACAGGCTGGAGATCGTAGAAGGGCTTAACATTGCCCTGGCCAACATCGACGCGGTGGTTGCGCTCATCAAGGCGGCTCCCGACACCGATACGGCTCGCAGGGGACTCATGGAACGCTTCAATCTAACGGAGCGGCAGGCGCAGGCCATCCTCGACATGCGGCTGCAGCGCCTCACCGGCCTGGAGCGGGAGAAGCTTCTCGAGGAGCTCAGAGAATTGGAAAAAAAGATCGCCTACCTCGAAGAGGTCCTGGCGGACGAAGCCAAGATTTACGGTATCATCCGCGACGAGCTGATAGCGGTAAAAGAGCGCTTTAGCGACCCTCGGCGCACCGAAATAGCGGACGCGAAAGTCATCTACCGGCCGGAGGATTTGATTCCTGACGAGCAGGTGGTGGTAACGCTTACCCACCAGGGATACATCAAACGGCGGAGCGAGGCGGCTTACCGGAGCCAGCACCGGGGCGGCAAGGGCGTCACGGGAGTGGAGCCCCGGCAGGAGGATTTTGTCCGCCACCTATTTGTCGCCGGGACCCACGATTACTTTCTTTTCTTTACGAACAGAGGCAAGGCTTACCGCCTCAAGGTTTACGAAATTCCGGAGGCCGGGCGGCAGGCGCGGGGAACTGCCCTAGTCAATCTCCTCCGCATCGGTCCCGAGGAACGTGTGACTGCCGTCGTACCGGTGAAGAAGTTCGCTCCGGACCGGTTCGTCTTCCTGGTCACCAGAAAAGGTGTCGTTAAGAAGATAACCCTCGAGGCCTTCGCAGCAGTGCGCCGGGACGGAATCATAGCCATCGACCTCGACGCGGGGGACGAGCTTGTTGCGGCTGCCGAAACCGACGGTCGCAGTGAGATTCTCCTGGTAACGCGCCAAGGGATGGCGATTAGGTTTTTAGAAACGGCTGTGCGCCCGATGGGGCGCAGCGCGCACGGCGTCCGGGGAATGCGCCTGCGCGAAGGGGATGAGGTGGCCGGTATGGTAGCCGTTACTGGGGGAAGAGAATTACTGCTGGTTACGGAGAAGGGCTACGGCAAACGGACGCCGCTGACGGAGTTCCGGTGCCAGTCGCGCGGCGGGACGGGCATTATCGCGGCTAAAGTCTCCGCGGTGAGCGGCCGGGTGGCGGACATCGAAGCGGTCGGCGAAGGCGATGAGGTGATGATCGTTAGCGCCGCCGGTATCGTGATCCGCCTTAAAGTACGGGAAATCCCAGTGCTCGGCCGCACCGCGCGCGGTGTTCTGGTAATGCGGTTGGCTCCCGACGATAATGTTGCTACCCTGGCGCGAGTGGTAGACGAGGCGTAAGCGCTGTTGCTTTGCGGCCGCGCAGCCACTTTCAGAGTGTGGCGGAATCTGCCGGCCCAAAATTTTGGGGGGAAGAAAATGGCCTACAAGATCCTCTGTCCCACAGATGGTTCCGAAACGGCGCGTAAAGCGGCTGCCTTTGCCGCTGCGCTCGCGCGGATGATACCCGGGGCTACCATTACTGTCCTTACGGTTATTACCGTGCCGCGGAGTTTTGCGGGACGCCATTTTTACTGGCGGGTCAAAGAGCAACCGGAAGCGCTTCAGAAAGAGTTTACCGCGCTTTTCCGGGAAGAGGCCGCGCGGGTAATTGAGGAAACGGCAGCGCTCTTGCGCGCGCAGGGCGTCACGCCTGAGACTATGATCCGCGAAGGGGAGCCGGCAGAGGAAATCATCAAGTGCGCCCAAGAGGGGGGTTTTAACCAGATTGTCATCGGTGCCCGGGGCTTTGGAATGATCAGCCTCGTCCTAGGTAACGTCGCCTACAAGGTTGTTCAGCTGTCTCCGGTGCCCGTAACAATTGTGAGGTAGGCCCGCGGCGATTCATTCCTTAAGAGGGGCCTATTGCTTTTTGACGAATAAAAGTTATAAAATTACCCTGTAACCGGCCACCGGTCGGGCAGGGTATTCTTGTTTGTCAGGGGAAGATGGGGGGAGCGGCAGTGGAGAAAGGAACCTGGACGGTCAAAAAGGGCCTGGCGGAAATGCTCAAAGGCGGCGTAATTATGGATGTCACCACGCCGGAGCAGGCAAAAATCGCCGAAGAGGCGGGTGCCTGCGCGGTAATGGCGCTGGAACGTGTGCCGGCCGATATCCGGGCGGCAGGGGGGGTAGCCAGAATGGCGGACCCCACGGTTATCCTGCGGATCATGGACGCGGTAACCATTCCCGTCATGGCTAAGGTGCGCATCGGTCATTTCGTTGAGGCGCAGATCCTGGAGGCACTCGGCGTGGACTACATAGACGAAAGTGAAGTATTGACACCTGCCGATGACCAGTACCACATCGATAAACACGCTTTCAAAGTCCCCTTCGTTTGCGGGGCACGGAATTTAGGAGAGGCTCTCCGGCGGATCGCCGAGGGGGCAGCGATGATTAGGACAAAGGGCGAGCCAGGTACGGGCAACGTGGTGGAAGCGGTCCGGCACATGCGGCTCGTCATGGGGGAGATAAGGCGTTTGCAGGGGATGCGCCGGGATGAGTTAGTGCGCGCAGCCAAGGAGATGGGCGCGCCTTACGAACTGGTGCAGGAGGTCGCGGAAACGGGACGTTTGCCGGTAGTGAATTTCGCGGCGGGCGGTATCGCCACACCTGCGGATGCTGCTTTGATGATGCAGCTCGGTGCGGATGGCATCTTCGTCGGGTCGGGTATCTTTAAGTCCAAAGACCCCGTGAAACGGGCGCGGGCGATCGTGGCGGCAACGACTTACTATAACGACCCGCAGGTGCTCGCCGAGGTTTCCAAGGATTTAGGCGAGGCGATGCCCGGGATTGAGATCTCAACCATCCAGCCCCACGAGCGGATGCAGGACCGCGGCTGGTGAATTTCCGCCGCAGCAACGCAGTTTTTAAATAATTTTAAGGAATAAGAAACACTGAACGGGGAAAGGTCGGGTATCCATGGAGACAGAATCTTCGTCCCCACGGGTGGGAGTGCTGGCGCTACAGGGCGCCTTTCGGGAGCATAAATGGGCGTTGGAGCGGCTTGGGGTTAGCGCCCCCCTTGTTTTAAAGGCGGAGGATCTGGCAGCGATTGACGCTCTGATCATTCCGGGCGGCGAGAGCACCACCATCGGTCGCCTGTTAAACGTCTTCGGCCTGATGGCGCCACTCTTGGCGCGCGTTGCTGCGGGATTGCCGGTCTTCGGAACCTGTGCGGGTATGGTCTTGCTGGCCCGGGAGATCGAGGGTTCGGCTCAGCCCCGCTTGGGCGTGATGGATGTGACGGTACGGCGGAACGCCTTCGGGCGTCAGGTGGACAGCTTCGAGGTTGATTTGACGGTTTCAGTTCTGGGCCCGCCCCCGTTTCGCGGTGTTTTCATCAGGGCGCCCTATATTACTCGCGTCGGCCCGGGAGTCGAGGTCCTGGCATGTTTAGCGGAAAAGGTTATCCTGGTTCGGCAAGGTAGACTTTTAGCGGCTTCGTTTCATCCGGAGTTGACCGATGACCTGCGCCTGCACCGCTACTTCGTCAACGAAGTAGCCGGGCTGGCGATCCCTGCGGACAGGTAAGCACTTTTTCTTGTGCTTCCTTATTAACTATTAACTTATTAACTATTAATAATTTATTTTGGAGGGCAAAACCAAGAGATGGCAAAGAAGATGCGGCTCTTCATTCCAGGTCCTACACCCGTGCCGCCGCAGGTAGCGGAAGCGATGGCCCGGCCGTTGATCGGGCACCGGACGCAGGAGTTTGCGGACCTCTATCGGCGTCTCGAGGAGAAGCTGCGCAAGGTTTTCGGGACGCAGAACGAGGTTTACGTTTTAACCTGTTCGGGGACGGGCGGTATGGAAGCGGCGGTGGCCAACGTTGTAAATCCCGGGGATAGAGTCCTGGCGCTCGTAACCGGAAAATTTGGCGAAAGATTTGCCGAGCTGGCCAAGATTTACGGTGCCGCCGTGGACGCGCTTGAGTTCGGTTGGGGCAATCCGGTTGACGTGGCGCTGGTTGAGGCGCGGCTCAAGAGCCAGAAATACAAGGCGGTGCTGGCCACCCACAACGAGACCTCAACCACCGTGGTCAACGACATCCGCGCGATTGGGGAGCTGACGCGCCGCTACGGAGCGCTCCTCTTGGTGGACGCGGTTTCGAGCCTCGGGGGTATCGAGATAGAGGCTGACGCCTGGGGCGTCGATATCCTGGTAACGGCTTCGCAGAAGGCACTCATGGTGCCGCCAGGCCTGGCGATGGTAAGCGTCAGCCCGCGGGCCTGGGAGGCGATAAACGAAGGGCGCGCGCCGCGCTACTATTTGAGCCTGCCGGCGGCGAAGAAGTCCCTCACGAAGTTTAATACCCCTTACACGCCGGCGGTATCTCTTTTTGCGGGGTTAGACGTCGCGCTGGACATGATTCTGGACGAGGGTCTGGAGAATGTTTACGCGCGCCACCGAATTTTCGCGCAGGCTACCCGGGCGGCGGTGCGGGCGCTGGGGCTAAAGCTCCTGGCACCCGATGCGTGCGCGTCGCCGGTGGTAACCGGCGTCTGGGCGCCGGAAGGGATGAACGCCGACGACCTCCGGCGGCTCCTTCTTAAGGAATACGGGGTGCTGCTGGCCGGCGGGCAGGCGCAGCTCAAGGGGCGTATTTTCCGTATTTCGCACATGGGCTACATCGACGCGGTGGACCTCTTAGGGGCCCTGGGCGTCCTTGAAATAGGGCTGCAAAAATTCGGCTACCCGGTGACTCTAGGCGCAGGGGTGGCGGCGGCGCAGGCTGTCCTAGCGGGAGGTGGGCAGGATGTATAAGGTGCTCGCTACCGACGGCGTAGCCCCGGAGGGCCTTGCGGTTTTACAGAACGCACCAGATGTAGAGCTTGACATCCGGCCCAAGCTCTCTCCCGAAGAGTTGCTGGCCGTCATCCCCGATTACGACGCGCTAATCGTCCGCAGCGCTACTAAGGTAACCGCCGCGGTCTTGGAGCGCGCGGCGAAACTCAAGATCATCGGTCGCGCCGGGGTGGGGGTCGATAACATTGACGTGCGGGCGGCAACAGCGCGCGGGATCATCGTAGCTAACGCCCCCGGCGGCAATACTATCGCCGCAGCGGAGCATACGATGGGGATGATGCTCGCTTTAGCCCGGAACATTCCCGAGGCGAATGCCCGGCTGAAGGCAGGCGTTTGGGATAAGAAGTCTTTTGTTGGCGTGGAGCTCCGGCACAAGGTGCTCGGGGTCATTGGTATCGGCCGTATCGGCTCGGAGGTAGCGAAGCGGGCGCTGGCTATGGAGATGGAAGTCATCGCTTACGACCCCTACATCCCGGCGGAGCGGGTAGAAGAACTCGGCGTGCGCATGGTTTCTCTCGATGCCCTCTTGCGCCAGGCTGACTTCATCACCATCCATACCCCGCTGAGCAAGGAGAACTACCACCTCCTAAACAAAGAGGCTTTTGAAAAGATGAAGCCGGGGGTCCGGATTATCAACTGCGCCCGCGGCGGTATTGTCGACGAAGCGGCCCTTTATGCCGCTTTGAAGGAAGGAAAGGTTGCCGGCGCGGCGCTGGACGTCTTTGAACAGGAGCCGGTCACCGATAGCCCGCTCTTCTCCCTGCCCAACGTCGTCGTGACCCCGCACCTCGGCGCCTCCACGGTGGAGGCGCAGTTAGGCGTGGCGAAGGTCATCGCCGAAGAAATCTTAGTGGCGCTGCGGGGCGGCTTCGTGCGCAACGCCGTAAACGTGCCCTTTGTCCGGCCCGAGGTGCTCGCGGAGATCGGTCCCTTTATCGGGCTGGCAGAGAAACTAGGCCGTTTTGCGGCGCAGTTAGTTAGCGGCCGGATCGGTTTGGTCGAGGTGAGCTTCAGCGGCGAAATAGCGCAGTACGACGTGAGCCTGCTCACGACGGCGGTCCTCAAAGGGGTGCTGAGCATCGCCTTGCAGGAAGCGGTCAACTTCGTCAACGCCAACGAAGTCGCCAAGAAGCGCGGCATTCGCGTCACCGAAACCCGGCGGGGGGAAGAAGAGGACTACGTCAGCCTCATCACCGTCCGGGTGGTCGCCCCCGAAGGGGAGCGGACCGTGGCGGGGACCCTCCAGCGGGGCAAGGAACCGCGCGTGGTGGCAATCGATGGCTACCGGGTAGATACCCCGCTCGAAGGACACATGCTTTTTATCCCCCACATGGACCGGCCGCGCATTATCGGGCGCGTAGGTAATCTGATCGGGGCACAGGATATTAATATCGCGGCGATGCAGGTGGGCCGGAAAGTGATCGGTGGTCCGGCGGTCATGCTCCTGGCGGTGGACAGCCCGGTGCCGGAGGAAACCCTAACGGAGATTGCCAAGGTGGACGGGATTATGGGCGTAAAGATGGTGAGCCTGTAGAAATTTTTTGGAGGAAAAGATGCTCGACCTGAAGTTTGTCCGGCGGAATCCCGAGATTGTGCGGGAGGCGTTAAAGAAACGGGGTTACGGTGACGAATTGCTTGAGCGGCTACTGGCAGTGGATGCGGCCTGGCGCGAAAGGCTCGCGACGGTTGAGCAGCTCAAGAGCCGGCGGAATGCTGTTTCGGAGGAGATCGGCCGGCTAAAGAAGGCGGGGCAGGATGCCGCGGCGTTGGTCGCGGAGATGCGGGTCGTAGGTGACCAGATAAAGGAGCTGGAAGGGGTCGTTCGCGGTTACGAAGAGGAGATTCGCGCGCTACTTCTCAGCATCCCGAACATCCCGCACGCCTCGGTTCCCTTCGGGCGGGACGCAACAGAAAACCCGGTGGTGAATGAGTGGGGTGAGCCGCGCCGGTTTAGTTTCACCCCCCGTCCCCACTGGGAAATCGGGGAACGCACCGGCATCCTCGACTTCGAACGGGCGGCTAAAGTTTCGGGGGCGCGCTTCGCTTTTTACCGGGGTGCGGGAGCGGCGCTCGAGCGCGCGCTCGTGAGCTTTATGCTTGATCTGCACACCCGCGAACATGGCTACACCGAGCTTTTTCCGCCGTTTTTGGTTAACAGCGCCAGCATGACCGGGACGGGGCAGCTGCCGAAGTTTGCCACGGACATGTTCAAGGTCGAGGGTGAAGACTACTACCTAATTCCGACAGCGGAGGTTCCGGTGACGAACTACCACCGGGAGGAGATCCTCGACGGGAGCCTCTTACCGTTGAAATACGTGGCCTACAGCGCCTGCTTCCGGGCGGAGGCGGGCGCAGCCGGCCGGGATACCCGGGGTCTTATCCGGCAGCACCAGTTCAACAAGGTGGAGCTCGTGAAGTTCTGCCGCCCGGAGCAATCGGACGAGGAGTTAGAGAAGCTTTTGCGGGACGCCGAAGAGGTGCTGCGGCGCCTCGGCCTGCCCTACCGGGTGGTGGTGCTCTGCACCGGCGACCTGGGCTTCTCCGCCGCGAAGACATACGATATCGAAGTGTGGCTGCCGAGCTTCGGTGAGTACCGGGAGATCTCTTCCTGCTCGAATTTTACAGATTACCAGGCGCGCCGGGCGAATATCCGCTACCGGTCGCACGCGAGGGCGAAGGCCGAGTTCGTCCACACGCTGAACGGCTCCGGCCTGGCGGTGGGCCGCACGGTGGCCGCGATCTTGGAGAACTACCAGGAGGAGGACGGGTCGGTGGTGGTTCCGGAAGTGCTCCGGCCGTACATGGGGGGACTCAAGCGAATCCCGGCCCGCTGAGGGGGGCTTGCCGGTACAGAAGGACGCCGCAAAATCATGGGGAAAGGCGTATGCAGACGACGAGAATAGGAAAGGGCAGCTATAGCGGCTGCCCTTTGTGCTGTAAACCAGCCTGCTCGGTCTGCGGGCCGCCGTCAGCAGCCCTCTTTGCAATGTGTAACTGGCCGCAGGAAGAAGCGTTTGTGCAGCATCACCCGGCACCTCCCTCCTGGTGCATGTGGGCGCGGGGCCCCCGAGACGCCGTTAATAAAATGGTTATGCGGAAGAGCCGGCAGTTGTGTCAGAAATTTCCGGCAGAGGCGTGCCGCGTAGCCCGTGTTGACCGTTTGGAAACGTTACGCCGCCAGCGCTATAGTGTTGGCAAGCACCAATTTTTTCCTCAACAAAATAATAGTATAGCATAAAACTAAATGCCGGCGCTACCGTATTAGCGAGTACTTACGGAGCAAATTTTTCTTGAAAGGGCACCAGCTGCCTATTTATAATTGTACTAACAGTAATTACGACGTAGTTAGGATGGTATATGGAAGTACGAAAGGTTTTCCGGGCCGGTAATAGCCTGGTGATTTCCCTGCCGCAGGAAATGTTGCGGGAATTAGAACTAACCGAGGGCAGCCGGGTTGCCGTTTCCGTCGACCGGCAGCGCGGAGAAATCGTCCTCCGGCCCTTTACGGGAGCCGACGGGTCGGGGATAGCGGGCGATTTTGCCAAGCAGGTTGAGGAATTTATCAACGAGTACGCCGGAGTGCTGCGGGAGCTCAAGAAATGAAACCGCTGATGGTTGAGGAGGTGCTTTACCTCCACTACCGGATTACCAAAGAAATCGGCGGGCGGCAGGGCGTGCGGGCGCTATCCCTTCTCCAGAGAGCTCTTGAGCGGCCTTGCGCCACGGTGGGAGGCAGGGAACTCTACCCGGCACCCTTTGAGAAGGCCGCGGTACTCCTGACGGGTATCTTAGCCGGGAAGCCTTTTTACGATAATAACGCGCCCACGGCCTTTGCCGCCGCACTTTTGCTCCTGGACCGGTTTGGCTTGCGGGTCCAGTCCGCGATGGGACTGGTGGAAATGATAGCGGCGGCCGGGAAAGGCGACTGGCGCACGGTGGCGGCTTGGCTGCGCGGCCGGAGCAGGCCGAAGGAGGGGCCAGCTGCCGTTTTGTAGCGGCCGTGGCCGCAGCGGCCTAATCTTTTTGGCGGACCGGGGAAATAACGGCCGCGTTTTGGGTCGGGCGGCGTTTTTGCGGTACGCCTTTGTACCCAGCGCGCGTTAGTTGACACCCGCCGGGCCGGTATGCTATAGTAAAAAAGCATAGGAGGGGTGTCCGAGCGGCCTAAGGAGGCGGTCTTGAAAATCGCTGAACCCTCTGTGGTTCCGTGGGTTCGAATCCCACCCCCTCCGCCAGGTTGGCGGTTAGAGGCCAGATGTTGGAGGTTGGAAAAAGGGAAGGAACTGGCGAAGCCAGTTCCAAGGTGTTTGGCATCTTGCATCTGACATCTGTTACCCGGAGAGATGGCCGAGCAGGTCGAAGGCGGTCGCCTGCTAAGCGACTACAGGGGGCTTGAAACCCTCTGTCGCGGGTTCGAATCCCGCTCTCTCCGCCATTCGCGCCCGTAGCTCAATGGATAGAGCAACAGACTACGGATCTGTAGGTTGGGGGTTCGAATCCCTCCGGGCGCGCCATTTTAGAAGTTGGAGGCCGGAGGTTAGAGGTCGGAAAATAATGGCGGGAATTCGCAAGCGCAAATTCCAATAAGATTCCTGCATCCGACACCCTCCGTCTGACATCTGTTACGCGCCCGTAGCTCAGGAGGATAGAGCAGCGGTTTCCTAAACCGCGTGCCGGGGGTTCGAGTCCCTCCGGGCGCACCATGTTTAGAAGTAGGAGGCAGGAAGTCGGAGGTCGGAAATCCCTACATATAGGGATTGAGCTGGGTTAGAGGGTAATCAAGGGCGGGGACTGGCAGGGCCAGTTCTATTTGTGTTTCTGCAAGGACTCAGTTACGCGTAGGTGAGCTGCCGGAGTTGGGTAGGGACGAAGATTTCATGCGGGAGGCGCTGCGGGAGGCGGAGAAAGCCGGCGCGATAGGCGAGGTGCCTGTAGGCGCAGTGGTGGTGGTCGGGGGAGAGGTCATCGCGCGCGGCCACAACCTGCGCGAAAACCTGAAGGACGCCTCCGCCCATGCGGAATTGCTTGCGTTGCGGGAAGCGGCGCGGCGCCTCGGTGACTGGCGGCTCACAGAGGCGGTGGTTTATACTACCGTCGAGCCGTGCCCGATGTGTGCGGGGGCGTTGGTTCAGTTCCGGGTGAAAAAGGTGGTTTACGGTGCCGCCGACCCGAAGGCGGGAGCTGCCGGTTCGGTGGTGGACCTCTTGCGGGAACCGCGCTTTAACCACCAGGTCGAGGTGGTTGCCGGGGTGCTGGAAGAAGAGTGCCGTGAGGTAATGCGACATTTCTTCCGGGAGCTGCGCCGGAAAGCGGGAACACCGGCCGCCAGTAGCAGCCAGTATTTAAAATAAAAATTGGGTAGCTGCCGTCAGATATGGACCGGCACCGACGCCGGACAAGCGAAAACTAAAAACGGAGAGATGGCCGAGTGGTTGAAGGCGCGCGACTCGAAATCGCGTAGGCGGCCCAAAAGCTGTCTCGTGGGTTCGAATCCCACTCTCTCCGCCAGAAAGTGAAGGGGCCAAAACGGCCCTTTTGTTGTTTGAAGAAGCGGGGAATCAAGGGGTCGGGGTACAAGCGGCGAGGGCGCGCTGCAAATGTTCCTGCAGGCGGGCGTCCACAGCCCTGATTTCCGGCGTGTCGGGGAGGGAGCGCATGATCGCCCGGAAGTAGCCTTCCCTGGCGACGGCCGCCAGCGTGTACGGAAAATAGATGTCATAAATCCAGGAGAGGTGAAGGAGCTTCCGGTCGT
Source organism: Thermodesulfitimonas autotrophica (assembly GCF_003815015.1). Classification (NCBI taxonomy): domain Bacteria; kingdom Bacillati; phylum Bacillota; class Clostridia; order Thermoanaerobacterales; family Thermoanaerobacteraceae; genus Thermodesulfitimonas; species Thermodesulfitimonas autotrophica. Next base: position 647,588 of record NZ_RKRE01000002.1, on the reverse strand, counting down.
TAAGATTTTTGGTGGCGGCGTAATTGCACAATTCCCCCCGAAGAAGACTCTGAACGAGTTCCGGGGAGTAGCCCGGAGTATCAGGAAGGGCAGCGACGAGGAGCGGGTCGGGCCCGCCGGCGCGGGCGCATTCGGCGGCGAACAGCCCCAGGATGTCGAGCTTATCGGCGTCGCGGATGAGTCTGGCGAAGAGGAGCTGCCGGTCTTCAAGACCCGGGGGGAGGGCCGGAAGGTTGTGGAGCGCGATCGCCTTGAGGATAAGACCGCGATCTTCCGCCGCGAGGGTGGTGAGGATGGCGGCGGCTTCGAGCTCCCGCACGCCGAGCAGAGCGTGGTTTTCTGAAAGCCGGTCGTTGAAGGTCCGGTACCGGAAAACCTGTTTAAAACGCCCGAGGTCGTGGAAGAGGGCGATGGTTTCCGCCAGAAGCAGGTCGCCCTCTCCCAGGCCCAGCGAGCGCCCAATCTGGAGGATGTTCCGGCACACCCGCCCGGTGTGCGCCGCTTTGTACCGGATACCGCGTCGGATTAAGGGATCAGGGGTATAAAAGCGCCAGACATAGGCGCCAAACCAGGAGCGGAAGCGCTTTAAGTCTTCGCGGTGCAAGGCTCTACCTCTTTCCTCCCCAAGAAGCTTACTTATTACTCTAACATACGGCGTGCCCCGGATAAAGGGTACAGCTGCTCTGCCGCTTGTAGAGCTTGAAATTTAGGGCGCGGGAGCATATAATAGAAAAGCGCCGGTAGCTTAAAAGTACCGGGGATAAAAGTCCAGGCGGAGAGGTGGCCGAGTGGACTAAGGCGCTCGCCTGGAGAGCGAGTAGACGGGCAAACCCTGTCTCGTGGGTTCGAATCCCACCCTCTCCGCCATTTGAGAAGTTAGGGGCCGGAGGTTAGAAGCTGCAGATAGAGGGGGGAGTTCGCGCCGCGGATTCCGGGAAGGGCCCATTAACTGCGGACTTCTAACGGATGGCTTGGCGACAAATAAGTTTGGCCGTGCTAAACGGGGAGGTAGCGGTGCCCTGTACCCGCAAGCCGCTATAGCGGGGTTGAATTCCTGCCCCCGGGCCCGGCTTGTGGTAGCGGCCCCCGTAAGGAGTGAGGACGGTTGGGTCTCGCGCGACGGAGCTTCCTGAACCGTGTCAGGTCCTGGCGGAAGCAGCACTAAGGGAAATCCTCCGGGTGCCGTGAGGGTGCCTGGCCCGAGCTACCTGCGGCGGGTACAACCGGAAGCTGCGGCTCAAAGGCAGGTGCACGGCCAAGTTTACCATGCTGCTTAGCGTTCCTGTGAAGGCGTATAGCAGCTTTTTTCTTTCTGGCGCGCTTTGTAGAGGAGTACGGCGGCGGGCGCCGAAAAGACTTTTTAATCACGGGCGACGAGAGGCGTGACAATGAGCGAAGGGGCAGATAGAATCCCAGTAGCGCTCTACCGGCAGTGGCGGCCGCAACGTTTTGCAGAGGTGGTCGGCCAAGAGCACGTAACCCGGACCTTAAGGTACGCCCTAAAAAAAGGGAAGGTGGCCCACGCTTTACTTTTCGCCGGTCCCAGGGGAACGGGGAAGACGAGCACCGCGCGCATCCTGGCGAAGGCCCTCAACTGCGGAAACGGGCCGGCGCCCGAGCCGTGCAATACCTGCCCGGAATGCCTGGCGATTACCGCGGGCACCGCACTTGACGTGCTCGAGATCGACGCCGCTTCCCGGCGGGGCATTGACGAGATGCGGGAGCTCCGGGAGCGGGTGAAGCTCGCGCCAGTAGCGGCGCGGCACAAGGTTTATATCATCGACGAGGCCCACATGCTTACCACCGAGGCGGCGAATGCCCTCTTGAAAACCCTCGAAGAGCCGCCGCCCCGGGTCTATTTTATCCTGGCCACGACAGAGCCCCACAAGATGCCGGTCACGATTCTTTCCCGCTGCCAGCGCTTTGATTTCCGCCGGATCGCGGCCGAGCTTATCACCAGGCACCTGGAGCGGGTGCTGGAAGCAACTGGGGGTCAGGCGACGCCCGCGGCCCTGAAGCTCATCGCCCAGGCGGCCGAAGGCAGCCTGCGGGACGCTCTGGGCATCCTCGACCAGGTGCTGGCCCTCGGTGAGGGTGAGGTTGAGGAGGAGACGGTTGCCGACCTGTTGGGGAAAGTGCGGCTGAGCGCGCTTGAGGAGATGGCGGCGTTTCTCCGCCGGGGGGATGCCGCAGGGGCCCTCCGCCTTCTCCAGGAGATCGACCAGGCGGGCAAGGACATTACGCTCTTCGTGCGCGATTTGCTGGCGCTCCTTCGGGAGGAGATGCTGGAGCATATCCTGGCGGGGAAGGAGGTGGCACCGCGCCTGGTCCGCTGTCTCGAGGAATTAAGCCGCGCCCTCGAGGAGTCCCGGGTGGCGGCGCTCAAGACGCTCCCGGTGGAGCTGGCGGTGGTGCGGGCGCTCTACAAGGAAGCCTCCACCCCCGAAAACGCACCGCGCCCGGAGGATACCGGTGATCCTTCGCTCGAGCGGGTGCGGTCCGTGTGGCCGGAGATCCTCCGCGCGGTAAAGGACCTGCGCCCGGTTACTTTTGGTTTCGTGAGCCGCGTCGGGCCGGTAGCCGTTTCCGGGCGGTGCCTTCAGGTTGCCGGGGAACCAGAGATATGCGCGATTCTCGGTCGGCAGGAGCACAGGGCGGTAGTGGAGGAGGTTTTAGGCCGCTTTTTCGGCGGCTGCTGGCGCATGGAGGTTATTGGGAAAGGGAAATAGATGCGGGCGTCTAGACGGCGGCGTGCGGTTCAGGAGTCACGTTATAGTCTGCCCGGAGGCGGGTAAAGATACGGGAGGTGCCTAGGAATGATGGATGTAAACAAGATGATGAAACAGGTGCAGAAGCTGCAGGGCCAGATTGCTAAGCTCCAGGAGGAGCTCGGCGCGAAAACGGCCGAGGCAACCGCTGGCGGCGGGGCGGTGCGGGCCGTGGTAAACGGCCGCCAGGAGCTTGTTGCCCTTGAGATCCGGCCGGAGGCGGTGGACCCGGACGATGTCGAAATGCTCCAGGACATCATCGTAGCCGCGGTAAATGAGGCCCTAAGGGAATCGCGGGAGATGGTGGCCCGGGAGATGGGTAAGCTCACCGGGGGCCTCGGAATCCCAGGGCTTTTTTAAAGGCGCGCGCGGCGCTTTCGGAGGGTTATAGCCTTGTACCCACGGGCGGTTGCCAGGCTCATCGAGGAATTCAAGCGCCTTCCCGGGATCGGACCGCGGACAGCCCAGCGGCTGGCCCTTTACCTCTTGAGCGCTCCCCGGGAGCAAGCGGAGCGGCTCGCTGCGGCGCTTAAGGAAGCCCGCGAGACGACCGTTTACTGTTCCGTTTGCGGCAACCTTACGGATGTGGATCCCTGTAAGATCTGCGCTGATCCGGCGCGGGACCACAGCCTCCTTTGCGTGGTCGAAGAGCCGCGGGATCTGTTGGCGATTGAGCGGTCGGGCGGCTTCCGGGGTGTTTACCACATTTTGCACGGGGCCCTCTCCCCGCTTGACGGGATCGGCCCGGAGAAACTGCGGCTGAAGGAGCTTCTGACGCGGCTCGAAAAAGGAGAAGTTACCGAGGTTATCCTGGCGACGGGGCCGGACACGGAAGGGGAGGCGACGGCGCTTTACATCCGGCGGTTGCTTGAACCCCTTGGAGTGAAGGTGAGCAGGTTGGCCTACGGGCTGCCGGTAGGCGCAGAGATTGAGTTTGCTGACGAGGAAACGATTCTGCGTGCGATTCAGGGGCGGCGCCAGATCAGGTAAGGCATAAATTTCCTCCCCAGCAGAATAAGCTTAGCAGGGGATTGTCCCGATTCCCGGAGGGTAAACGGGGGGGCCGGCGTTAAATCCGGCTCCGGATACCCGGAAGCTGATTTCTGTGAGGGGGGATAGCGGTGGACTGGGACTGGAAAATGCTCGTTTTCGGGGGCATCGGGCTCCTGGGGCTGTATCTCATCGGCAGCGCGCTTATCGCACCGCTCCGGCTGCTGGTACGGCTTCTGGTGGGGCTGGTAGTCGGGGGCCTTTTGCTGGCGCTGGTGAACCTGGTAGGAGCGATCTTCAATCTCCATATCGCGGTGAACCCCTTGACGATGCTCACGGCCGGCGTTTTCCCGGTGCCGGGGCTTATCCTGCTCACGCTGCTGGCCATTTTTGTGGCGTAGTTGCTTGACGCTGCCTCTATTTTACGGTACCATAGAACCAACAAAGAGACCTCTTGCTATGAATTTCCAGAACTGCCACGTGCCTCTCAGACAGGAGCTTGCGCATACCGTGGTGCAGCAGGGCAAACGCTAAGACCGGTTGGGTGCCGGGCGAAGCGGAGCGGGACGGGCTTTACTGTGAAGCCGGTGCGCGTTACCAGGAGAGACTCATCCAGAGGTGTCAATCAAAGGTGTCAATTTTCATAAGGAGGGTCTTTATGGCGGATACAGTCGAGATCCGGTGGCACGGCAGGGGAGGGCAGGGGACGGTCACGGCGGCCAAGGTGCTGGCGGATGCGTGCTTAAGCGGCGGCAGGTTCGTCCAGGCCTTTCCGGAGTACGGGCCGGAGAGGGCCGGGGCGCCGCTCAAGGCCTACAACCGGATCGGTACCAAGGAACTCCGGATGCACTGCCCGGTGCTTAATCCCCAGGTGGTTAGCGTGGTCGACGCGACGCTGCTCGACACTGTGGACGTCACGGAAGGAGCGGCAGAGAACGCGGTCTTCATCGTGAATACGGCGAAGGAGCCGCAGGAGATCCGGCAAAAGCTGGGTGCTAAGCCCGGGCAGCGGGTCTTCACGGTTGACGCCACGAGGATTGCGATGGAGACGATTGGCAAAGCCTTTCCGAATTCCCCCATGCTCGGCGCGGTCGTCAGGGTGACCGGCCTGGTGAGCCTGGAGCACCTCCTCGAGGACGTGCGGAAGAGCTTCGGGAAGAAATTCTCCGAAAAAATCATCGAGGGCAACCTGAACGCCGTCAGGCGCGGCTACGAGGAGGTAAAAGAGGGATGAAGGCGAAAAGCTGGCGGGAACTCCCTCCCGGAGCGGTGATCCTCGACGCGGGAAACGCGCGGGAGGTTAAGACGGGAAGCTGGCGGACCTTCCGGCCGGTTTGGGTGGAGGAAAATTGCAGCCACTGCCTTTTCTGTTGGCTCTTCTGCCCCGATATGGCCGTGATTGTCAAAGATGGGAAGATGGCCGGCTTCGATTACGATTACTGTAAAGGTTGCGGCATTTGCGCTTTTGAGTGTCCGGGTAAGAAAGGGAAGAAGGCCATTTTCATGGAGGAGGAAAGTAAGTAATGGCGAGGGTAGGTGCCGTAACGGGAAATGAAGCTGTTGCCGAAGCGCTCCGGCAGATTAACCCGGACGTCTGCGCGGCATATCCGATTACGCCCCAGACGGAGCTGATGCAGCGGTTTGCCGCCTTTGTGGCCAACGGTAAGGTGGATACGGAGTTGATCCTGGTCGAGAGTGAACACAGCGCGATGAGCGCGTGCATCGGCGCCGCCGCTGCGGGGGGCAGGGTGGCCACGGCGACCTGCGGTCCCGGGCTGGCCCTCATGTGGGAGATGCTTTACGTGGCTGCCGGTATGCGCCTGCCCATCTTTATGGCTGTGGTGAACCGGGCACTCTCCGCGCCGCTCAATATCCACGGTGACCACTCGGACGCGATGGGCGCCCGCGACGCAGGCTGGGTCCAGCTCTGGTCCGAGAATGCTCAGGAAGCCTACGACAATATGATCCAGGCGGTGCGGATCGCGGAGCACATGGACGTGCGCCTGCCGGTGATGGTCTGTTACGATGGCTTTATCATCAGTCACTCGATCCAGCGGGCGGAGTTGTTCGAAGACAACGTGGTTAAGGGTTTTGTCGGCGAGTACAAGCCCTTAAACCCCCTGCTCGATCTTGACCACCCTAAGAGTTACGGTCCGCTCATCCTCCCCGACGAGTACCACGAATACAAACGTGCCCAGCACGAAGCGATGACCAAGGTCAAAGACGTTGTCCTTGGCGTTGCCGAAGATTTTGCCCGGATTAGCGGCCGGCGGTACGGCCTCTTCGAAGCCTACCGGCTCGACGATGCCGAGGTGGGGCTGGTAATCCTTAACTCGGCGGCCGGGACGGCAAAAGACGTGGTTGACGCTTTTCGGGAGCGGGGCGTCAAGGCGGGCCTTTTAAAACCGCGCCTTTTCCGTCCCTTCCCTTATGAAGAGGTTGCGGCGGCCCTCAAAGGGCTTAAAGCGGTGGCGGTTTTGGACCGGGCCGACTCGTTCGGCGGTTACGGTCCCGTCTTCATGGAGATCGCTTCGGCCCTCTACCCGCTTGCCGAGCGGCCCGTGGTTATCAACAAGATTTACGGGCTCGGCGGTAGGGACTTCCTACCGGACCACGCCGCAGCGGTGCTGAACGAACTGGTGGAGATCGCCCGGACGGGCAGGGTACGGGTGGCAAAAGAGTATATCGGAGTGAGGGAGTAAGATGGCTACGGAACTGAAACTAAAGGAACTCGCGAAAAAGGAGCCGCTTTTCACCTCCGGGCACCGGCTTTGCGCCGGCTGCGGTGCGGCCATCGTTGCGAAGATGGTGCTCCTGGCGGCGGCCGATTACCCGCTGGTTCTCGCTAACGCAACCGGTTGCCTCGAAGTTGCCTCCTGCATTCAGGATTATACCGCCTGGCGGGTCCCGTGGATCCACAGTGCCTTCGAAAACGCCGCGGTCACGCTCGCCGGGGTGGAAACGATGTATAGGGCACTGAAGAAAAAGGGCAAAATCGACCGGGAGATCAAGTTTATTGCCTTCGGCGGCGACGGCGGCACTTACGACATCGGACTCCAGAGTCTTTCCGGGGCTATGGAGCGGGGGCACGATCTCCTCTACGTCTGTTACGACAACGGAGCCTATATGAATACGGGTATCCAGCGCTCGAGCGCTACTCCGCTCGGTGCTGAGACGACGACCAGCCCGGCGGGGAGCGCGATTCCGGGAAAACTGCAGCGCCGCAAAAACCTCACCAGGATTATCGCGGCGCACAACGTCCCGTATGTGGCGCAGGCGGCGCCAAGCCACTGGGCCGACCTGATGAAAAAGGTGCGCAAGGCCCTCGCGATTAAGGGCCCGAAATTCATCAACATCCTGTCTCCCTGCAACCGCGGCTGGCGCACCCGCACGGACGACGCTATAATGCTGAGCCGCCTGGCGGTGGAAACCTGCTACTGGCCCCTTTACGAAGTGGAGAACGGGGTCACAAAGATAACCTTCAAGCCTAAGGAGAAAAAGCCGGTTGAAGAGTTTCTAAAAACCCAGGGAAGGTTCAAGCATCTTTTTAAGCCGGAGAACGAATGGATTATCAGGCAGTTTCAAGAAGAGATCGACCGCGAATGGGAGCGGCTGCAGAAGGAGGAAACCCTGTATAGCTGATTTCCAGGCACGCTGCCCGCTGGTTGAGGCGCTAAAGAGCTACGCGGGCAGGATCTCTGCCGGTTTTCACACGCCGGGGCATTTTCAGGGGAAGGCGGCTCCACCGGTGTTGCGCCAATGGTGGGGCCGCGCGGTTTTCGCGGCGGACCTCACGGAGGTTCCGGGGCTTGACGATCTCCACGCGCCTTCCGGAGTGATCCGGCGCGCGCAGGAACTGGCGGCAGCGCTTGCGGGCGCAAAGGAAACCTTCTTTCTGACCAACGGGAGCACGGCGGGCGTGCTGGCGATGTTCTTGGCCGCTCTCGGACCGGGGGAGAGGGTCATCCTGCCCCGCGCCGTCCACCGGTCGGTGGTGGCGGCGCTGGTGCTGAGCGGCGCCGCGCCGGTCTTTCTGCCGGTGCGACACCTTGCGGATTTCGGTATCCCGTTACCGCCCCCGGCGGCCGCCTACACGGCGGCTCTTGCGCGCTACCCTGATGCCCGGGCGCTTTTTGCCCTTTACCCGGATTACTACGGCGTGGCGGTTGACCTCCGGGCGGTAGCCACTACGGCCCACTCCCGGGGGCTGCCCTTGCTGGTCGATGCGGCGCACGGCGTTCTTTTCGGGCGCCATCCGGCGCTTCCGCCGGGGGCGATAGCGTGTGGCGCCGACGCGGCGGTGGAAAGCGTGCACAAGCGGGCCGGCGCGCTCACCCAGGCTGCTTGGCTCCACCTCGGGAGCGGGCGGCTTTCGCCGCCGCGGGTGCAGCAGGCCCTCCAGTTCGTGATGACGAGCAGCCCATCCTACCTGTTGCTCGCCTCCCTTGACGCGGCGCGGCGGCAGCTTGCGCTTTCAGGGGAACGTCTTTGCCGACGGCTTCTCTCCCTTGCAGCCGAGGCGCGGCGGGCGCTCCGCCGTTTTGAGGCGGTAGCGGTCCTCGCCGCGGCGGGCGAGGGCTACAGCCTCGATCCGACCCGGCTGGTTCTCAATTTCGGCGCCGCGGGGCTGTCCGGTTACGAGGCGGCCAGGCTTCTGCGGCGCCACGGCGTGGTAGCAGAAATGGCGGATTTTGCTAACGTGGTGCTCCTCTTAAGCCCGGGCCACGGAAAGCAGGAGATAAAGGCGCTAACGCGGGCGGTAGAGGCGGTCCTCGCGCAGCACCCGGTGGCCCGTGCCGGGCGCGGTGCGGGCGGCGCGCGGCTCTTCTTCCCGGCGCCGCCGCCCCTGCGGCTTTCCCCGCGGGAGGCATGGCTGGCTCCGGCGGAGAGCGTGCCCCTGGAAGCGGCGGTGGGCCGGGTGAGCGCGGCGGTGGTGGCCCCGGCGCCGCCAGGGATCCCGGTGCTGGTGCCGGGGGAAGAGGTAACCGAAGAGGTGGCCAATTACCTTGAAAAGCTCAAAGAGAAAGGCGTTCCGGTGCACGGGATGGAAGAAGGGGTTGACCGCCCGGCTTTGCGTGTGGTGGGGTAAGCATGGGTTTTTTCATTTCTTTTGAAGGCATCGACGGAGCGGGGAAGAGCACGCAGGTGCAGCGTCTGGCGCGGCGGCTCGCGGCGCTCGGCTTTGATGTGGTTACGGTGCGGGAGCCGGGCGGGACCCCGCTGGGGGAAACGCTAAGGGAGATCCTGAGGAACCCAGTGCGGGAGATGGACCCGCGCGCGGAGGCATGCCTTTACGCGGCAGCGCGGGCGGAGCTGGTGGACCGGGTTATCCTTCCGGCCCTGCGTGCGGGGAAGGTGGTGCTTGCGGACCGTTTTACCGATTCAACGCTTGCCTACCAAGGGGCGGGGCGTGGCCTTTCCGTGGAGCTGCTATCAGCGCTCAATGCGTTCGTGACGCAGGGGCTTTCTCCCGACTGCACCGTTATCATCGACCTTCCGGTGGCGGCGGCGCTGGCGCGGGTCGGGGCCCCTGGGGAGCGGGACCGGATGGAACGGCTCGGGCCGGCTTTTTTTTCCCGGGTGCGGGAGTATTACCTCCATCTGGCCGGGCAGGATCCTACCCGCTACCTGGTGGTGGACGGGGGCAGAGCGCCGGAAGCGGTTGAGGCGGAGATTTTCCGGCTGGTGAAGGAGGCGCTTGGTCGGTGTACGCGGTGATTCGGGGCCAGGATGCCGCGATAAAGAAGCTCCGGGCGGCCGTGCGGACGGGCCGGATCGCGCCGGCATATCTCTTTACCGGGCCGGCGGGGGTCGGCAAGTATACGACCGCTCGGGCCTTTGCCGGGGCACTCCTCTGCGCGGCGCCAGTGGACGGCGCTGCCTGCGGGGAATGCCGTTCCTGCCGTCTCTTTTGCCGTTCGGGCCACCCTGATTTTCACACGGTGGCTGCCGGCGAGGCGACGATCGGGATCGACCAGATCCGGCACCTGGTTGCCGCCGTAGGACGGAAGCCTTTTCACCGGCGTCACGTGGTGGTTATCGACGCGGCGGAGCGCGCCACCCTCGAGGCGCAGAACGCCTTTCTCAAAACGCTCGAAGAATCACCGGGGGACACCGTTTTTATTCTCGTCACGGCACACCCGGAGGCGCTTCTGCCAACGGTGTTATCCCGGTGTTGCGAGGTGCGGTTCCTCCGGCTCAGCCCGGCGGTGGTGGCCGGGCTTCTGGAGACGCACGGCGTCCCGGCGGAAGAGGCCGGGTTGCTCGCCCGTCTTTCCGGCGGGAGCCTCGGCCGGGCGCTCCTGCTTAAAGAAGACCCGCAGACGAGCAGCCTGAGGGCGAAGGCTCTGGGGCTGGCCCTGCGGCCAAGTCTCTGGGAGGCGCAGCAGGTTCCGGTTCGCACCCGCAAGGAGGCGGAGGAACTCCTCGGCTTTTTGAGCCTCTGGTACCGGGACCTTTTGCTCTTCCGGGTCACGGGCGACGCGGCGCTCGTGGTGAATATAGATTGCCTTGCGGAAATCGAGAAAACCCGGGTACCGGTTGCTGCGCTGCTAGCGGCTGCTGCGGCGCTGGAGGCGGCCAAAAGGATGTTGCGCGCCAACGTCAACCCCCGCCTCGTCGTGGAGGGAATAGCCGTTCGCCTGGGCGCCATATTCAGGGCGCGGTAGGGTTTCGTACGGTTGATTGCGAGGGCGGGTAGGAGCCTCACGGCACAGGATGCGGCGCTTAAAATCAAGCCTTGGCGTTGAAAGACGCGACGATCTTCAAGGTGGTGAAAAAATTGCGGGCGGTAGGGGTCCGTTTTAAAAAGGCGGGCAAGATATATTACTTTGACCCTGGTTTCTTAGAACTCAAACCCGGTGACGGCGTTGTGGTAGAAACGGTGCGGGGCATGGAGTACGGGTCGGTGGTAACCGGTCCGGTAGAAGTAACGGCTGAGGCGGGAAGCTTAAAGCCGGTGCTAAGGCGGGCCACGGAGGAAGACGTACGGCAGGCGCTGGGGAACCGGGAGAAGGAGCGGCAGGCCTTCCGCATCTGCCAGGAGAAAATCGCGGCCCACGGCCTGCCGATGAAGCTGATCGGTGTAGATTACACCCTTGACGGGAGCAAGATTATCTTTTACTTCACCGCAGAAGGGCGCGTCGATTTCCGGCATCTGGTGCGGGATTTGGCGGCGGTTTTCAAAACGCGGATCGAGCTCCGGCAGGTCGGGGTGCGGGACGAAGCGAAGATGCTCGGCGGCATCGGTCCCTGTGGGCGGGAGCTCTGCTGTGGTACCTGGCTCTGCGAGTTTGCACCGGTTTCGATCCGGATGGCTAAGGGGCAGAACCTGGCGCTGAACCCGGCCAAAATCTCCGGTATCTGCGGGCGGTTGATGTGCTGCCTGCGGTACGAGGCGCGCAACTACGGGGAAGAAGAGGCGGAATTTGATGAGGATGAAGGGCGAACCGAATAAGGGGAAACTTTACGTTTGCCCAACACCGATCGGTAACCTTGAGGATATTACGCTTCGAGTGCTGGCGGTGCTCGCAAGGGTCAATCTCATCGCGGCAGAGGATACGCGCCACACTAGAAAACTTCTGACGCACTACGGGATAAAAACACCGCTTTTAAGCTACCACAGCCATAACCAGAAAGCGCGGGGGGAGGAGCTCCTGGCACGGCTGGCGCGAGGAGAGCACATCGCCCTCGTTTCGGACGCGGGGACGCCCGGCATCTCCGACCCTGGCGCGCTGCTTGTCCGGGAGGCGGTGGCGCGGGGCATTCCGGTGGAGGCCCTGCCCGGACCGAGTGCTGTGCTGACGGCGCTGGTGGTGTCGGGGCTTGACAGCAGCCGCTTCGTTTTCGAGGGCTTTCTGCCGGCGCGCAGGAGGCGCCGGGCGCTCGAAGAGCTCGCCGGCGAGCGGCGCACCATCATTTTTTTCGAGGCGCCTCACCGCCTCTTGGCGACACTTGAGGATATCCTGGCGATTATCGGGGACCGGCCGGTAGCGGTGGCGCGTGAACTCACCAAGGTGCACGAGGAAGTCTTCCGGGGTAAGGTTTCCGAAGCGCTCGCCTACTTCCGGGAGAGGCCGCCGCAGGGCGAGGTCACCGTCGTCCTTGCCGGGCGGGAAGCACCGCCGGAAGGAGCGGCCCGAAAAACCGAAAACGCTTCCCTGGAAGAAAAGGTGCCCGAGCTGGTGCGGCAGCTCACGGCGGCGGGAATGCAAAAGCGGGCAGCCATCAAGGAAGCTGCCCGCCGTTTTGGTGTTCCGGCGCGGGAAGTTTATGCGCTTGAGATTAAGGCCAAGAAAAACGCTACATAGCCTTGGCCCGCTCGAACATTGCCAGGGCGCACTCGCGGCAGACCAGGCGACCGCGGTAGTGCTGCACATCGTTGGCGTTGCCGCAGAAGATGCAGGCGGGTTCGTACTTCTTTAGGATGATCTTCTCGTGGTCGACATAAATCTCGAGCGCATCTTTCTCTTCGATGCCCAGGGTCCGCCTGAGCTCAATAGGGATGACCACCCGCCCGAGCTCATCCACCTTGCGCACAATGCCCGTTGACTTCACTCCGCTTTCCCTCCCTCACCAAAGATTGTCAGAAGAACTCAGAATTAAGGCGATTAAATCTTACCAGGCATACCAGTAAAAGTCAACACCTGCGGCAAAATTTTTTTGGGAATTTCCTGAAAAAGCCCGTTCATCACGCACGGTTTGCGGCAAAAGAGTGAAATTGGCGGGTAAGTACTCCTTTTCGATTCTGAGTCCGCTTCAATCCCGCGTTATAAGACGACCGGAGGGGGTAAGGGTAATGCGGGAGAAGAAATTTGGCGGCGGGAGAAAAAAGTTTTCTGCCGGCAAAAAAACTTCAGGGATAGCTTAAATTTTTCGCTGCGTCCTGCCGAAATATAAACAAGGATATTGTGCCCGGGACCCCTGGGGGTGTGTTTGATGGCCAGACCAAAGCCTAATTGCTGGGATTACCTGCACTGTCCGCCGGAACACAAGAACAACTGCCCGGCTTATCTCCAGAACATGGGGCGCCGCTGCTGGCGGATTACCGGCACGCTGTGCCGCGGCGAACAGCAGGAATCCTTCTCCCGCAAGCTTGCCCAGTGTCTCAAGTGCGAGGCCTACCAGCAGATCAACCGCCTCAAATGGTACGATACGGTTTTCGTCCGTTTCGAACTTTTTGTGGTGCTGCCGATTCTCTTCGTGCTCAATGCTGCCCTGATCGCGACCTATTTCTTTATCCATAGCTTGCCTCACCTCCTTCTGGTGGCAGGCGTTGCCACCTTCACGAGCGGCTGTCTGGCGCTGGCCCCGGCCTTTAAGGTGGGGAAGCCAATCGCCATCCTGCGGGAAAAGGCCTACCAGCTCGGCCTCGGCAATTTGACGGCGAAGGAAGCGCTTGTCCCCCGGCGGGACGAGTACATGCTGGTGGCGATCGCGCTCAACGACTTAGGAGAAATGCTGCGCGAAATGGTGGGTAAATTCAAGCAAAACATAGAGGTTCTGTCTACTTCGGCCGCGGAGTTGACGGCCAACATGGAACAGTTATCGTCGGGAGCGGCGCAGACCGCGAGCGCCATTAGCCAGGTCGCGACCACCACCGACAGCATCGGCGAAAACCTCCGGGGGATGGTGGCGATGGCGCAGGAAGCATCCGCCAGAGCGGACGAGGGGAGCCGGGATCTCGGTGCGGTCAAGACCCAGATGCGGGCTATAGAGGCGGCGAGTGAGAAGATTGAGACGGTTATCGGGGGCTTGAATCAGAAGGCCCGGGAGATTACCCAGATCACGGAACTTATCACCCAGATTGCCGACCAGACGAATCTTCTGGCCCTCAATGCCGCTATCGAGGCCGCCCGGGCTGGGGAGCACGGGCGGGGGTTTGCGGTGGTGGCGGAGGAGGTCCGGAACCTGGCGGAACAGTCGGCGCGGGCGGCGGAGGAAATCCGCAAACTTATCGTGGCGATTCAGGGCGAAACGCAGCACGCGGTGGGCGCAATGGATGAGAGCGCCGAACTGGTCCGCACCGGTGGCGAGGCGGTGGCGAAGGCCGAGGCCTCCTTCCGAATGATTATCGAGAGCGTGCGGGGGCTGACGGAACGGGCCGAGGAGATCACCCGGTCGGTCCAGGAGATCGCCACCGCTATAACCGGGGTTGCGGCGGCGGCGGAAGAGCAGAGCGCGGTGACCGAAGAGGTAACGGCCGCGGCCGACGTGCTGGGGAAAATCGCCCGCGAGGGGCAGGCACTGGTGGAGCATTTCAAAGTTTAAAGGATCGTTTGCTTGTCAAAAGGGAAAACTCGTGGGTTCGTCCGGCCGTGCGCCGGACCTTTTATTTTTGCCGGGGTAAAGAGGGGCGGCTCCCGGCCCCGGTTTTCCCTCAGGGTTCGTAGACCACCGTGATTGTTCCCGCATCTCCTGCCGTGACGGAACCGACGACGGCAGCGGTAGCAACAGCGCGGCTTTTAAGCGCGGCTAGCAAGAGGTTGATCCGGTCGGGCGGGACGGCGATAAGCAGGCCCCCCGAAGTCTGGGGGTCGCAGAGGAGGTCCCGCAAAACTTCCGGTACCCCGGCGGCAAAAGAAACGCAGGGCGCTACGTAATCGCGGTTGGCGTAAGCTCCGGCGGGGAGAAGCCCAGACGCCGCGAGTTCCCAGGCTTCGGGCAGAAGGGGAACAGCGGCTGCGTTAAGCGTCAGGTGGACGGCGCTCGCTCGCGCGAGCGCAAGCGCGTGGCCGAGGAGGCCGAAGCCAGTGATGTCGGTACAGGCGCTGACCCCTACTTCCTGCATCGCCGCCGCCGCGGCCCGGTTAAGGGTAGCCATCTCCCGGCAGGCCTCTTCGACCGCCGCTGCCGGGGCGAGGTCTGCTTTCAGGGCCGTGGTAATCACCCCTGTGCCTATCCTTTTGGTAAGCACGAGCAGGTCGCCTTCGCGGGCCCCCCGGTTGGTAACGAGTTTTGCGGGGTGAACGAGGCCGGTTACCGCCAGCCCGTACTTCGGCTCCTTGTCTTCGACGCTGTGGCCGCCGACGAGCAGGGCCCCGGCTTCCGTGATCTTGTCAGCACCGCCGCGCAGGATGGCAGCGAGCGTTTCGAATTCACCGCACCCGGTGGGATAGCAGATGATGTTAAGCGCGGTAAGCGGCTGCCCGCCCATCGCGTATACGTCGCTTAAAGCGTTGGCGGCGGCAATCTGGCCGTAAAGGTACGGGTCGTCCACTACAGGCGTGAAAAAATCCACCGTCTGGATGAGGGCGAACTCATCCGTGAGCAGGTAAACGCCTGCATCATCCCCCGTTTCGATGCCCACCAGCAGGCGCGGGTCGGCCGTGGCCGGTAGGCCGCTCAGTATCCGGGCCAGCGTCCCGGGCCCGATCTTGGCTGCTCACCCGGCGCTTGTCGTCAGCGCCGTCAGTTTGGGCGCCATTCTTTATCCCCTCTTTCCACCTTAAAGATTCGCCCGCCCGCTGCCGAAATCCTTCTAAGAATTAAGATGCTTCTCTTTTAGGGTGTGGCGCGCGGGCGCAAGATAATCCTTGAAGCGGCGGCGGTGCGTCGCATATAATCGCAGTAAATACGCTTGCGGCGGTGCGTTATCAAGAGCGTGGCCCCGGGAAGCAAATGGTTAGTTAGCTGCAAATAAGGCGCCACCCTCAAGACCCGCACAGCGGCCGTTAGCGGCAATAAACGTACGCTGGGGAGGTAAAAATCGTGGCACGGCGAGCCACTCCGGAAGAGGTTCGGGCGGCCTGCACTCAGGAAGAGCTCGGCTGCGCGCGGACGGACGAGATCGCACCGCTCGAGGCGATTGTGGGGCAGGAGCGGGCGGTCCGGGCGCTCGAGTTTGGCCTGGAGATTGACGACCGGGGCTTCAATATCTTCGTGGCCGGCCTGCCGGGGACCGGTAAGAATACGGCGGTCCAGAGTTTTTTAGAGAACCTGGCGAAAACCAAACCCACCCCGCCCGACTGGTGCTACGTCTATAATTTCAAGGAACCCTACAACCCCCGGGCGATAGAGTTACCTCCTGGCAGGGGTGTGGCGTTCGCCCGCGACATGAAAGAGTTCATCGCCGCAGCGCGGCGGGAGATCCCGCGGGCTTTCGAAAGCGAAGAATACGCCAAGAAGCGGGAAGAAACGGTAGAAAGCTTCAATAAACGCCGCAGTGAGCTTTTTGCGGCGCTAAACCAGCGGGCGCAGGATGCCGGTTTCCTGATTCAGCCCACCCCGACGGGGCTCTATATCATCCCCGTTATCGAGGGGGAGCCAGTGAAAGACAAGGATTTTGCCAATTTGCCGCCGGAGCAGCAGCGGGAGATCATCCGCCGCCGGGAGGAAATCGAGGAGGATGTGGCGAGCACCTTCCGGGAGGTGCACCAGATCGAGCGGGAGGCTAACCAGGCGATCCGGGATCTCGACCGGCAGGTGGCCGGTTTTGTGCTGGGCCTTTTGGTACGGGACCTCACGGAAAAATACGCCCCGATTCCCGCGGTGCTATCCTACTTGGAAGCGGTGCAGGAGGACATCATCGAGAACCTGCCCCTTTTCCGGGGCATTCAAGAGGGGGAGCAAAAGGGCCCGCCGTGGGCGAAGGAGGACCCCTTCCGCCGTTACGAGGTCAACGTTCTTGTGGATAACAGCGAACTCACCGGGGCACCGGTGGTGATGGAATACAACCCCACCTATAACAACCTGATCGGGCGGATCGATCGGGAGGCCTACTTCGGCGCTCTGGTTACCGATTTTACGATGATCCGGGCCGGCTCTCTCCACAAAGCCAACGGCGGTTACCTGGTTGTTCCTGTGGAGGAACTCTTACGCAACCTCTTCGCCTGGGACGGCCTCAAGCGTGCGCTCAGGGAGCGGCAGGTGGTCATCGAGGACGCGAGTGAGCGCTTCGGCTTTTTCACCACGAAGACGCTCCAGCCGGAGCCGATTCCGCTAAACTTAAAGGTGATTCTGCTTGGGAACCCTCTCTTTTACTACCTGCTCTACCACTACGACCCCGATTTTCAGGAGCTCTTCAAAGTCAAGGCGGAGTTCGGCACGCAGATGGACCGGACACCGGAAAATATTCGGAAGTACGCCGCCTTTTTCAGCATGCTC
Source organism: Thermodesulfitimonas autotrophica (assembly GCF_003815015.1). Classification (NCBI taxonomy): domain Bacteria; kingdom Bacillati; phylum Bacillota; class Clostridia; order Thermoanaerobacterales; family Thermoanaerobacteraceae; genus Thermodesulfitimonas; species Thermodesulfitimonas autotrophica. The sequence continues at coordinate 630,726 of NZ_RKRE01000002.1, read as the reverse complement.
TGCGAAAAAGAAGCGCTTTTGCACCTGGACGCCTCGGCGATGGCTAAACTCGTTGAGTACGGCTCCCGCTTGGCCGAAGACCAGCGAAAACTTTCCACCCGCTTTTCGGAGATTGCGGACGTGGTCCGGGAGGCCTGTTACTACGCCCGTAAGGAAGGCGCCCCGTACGCAACGGAAGCGCACGTACGCCGGGCGATAGAGGAGCGTTTCTACCGGTCCAACCTGATCCAGGAGCGCATCCAGGAGATGATCGTGCGCGGGGCGATCAAGATCGATACTACTGGAGAGAAGGTGGGCCAGGTAAACGGCTTAGCGGTAATCTCCCTCGGCGATATCAGCTTCGGGAGACCGCAACGGATTACGGCTACGGTTGCCGCGGGCCGGGAGGGCGTGATTGACATTGAGCGGGAGGCGAAGCTCGGCGGGAGGATCCATACCAAGGGGGTCCTCATTTTGAGCGGCTACCTGAACGAAAAGTACGCGGCCGAGGCGCCGCTTAGTCTCAGCGCCCGCCTCGTCTTCGAGCAAAGCTACGAGGGGGTGGAGGGGGACAGCGCCTCGAGCACCGAGCTCTATGCCCTTTTGTCGGCGTTATCCGGCTTACCCGTAAGACAGGGCCTCGCCGTCACCGGCTCCATCAACCAGAAAGGCGAGATCCAGGCGATCGGCGGCGTTAACGAAAAGATCGAAGGCTTCTTCGACGTCTGCAAGGCCAAGGGGCTGACAGGAGACCAGGGCGTGCTCGTTCCGGCGGCCAACCGGGATAACCTGATGCTCCGGGAGGACGTGGTGGAGGCGGTAAGAGAGGGACGTTTCCACATCTATTTTGTTGAAAACGTGGACGAGGGCATCGCGCTGCTAACCGGCGTGCCGGCCGGCGAACGCGGACCGGACGGCTCTTTCCCGGAGGGGACGGTTCACGCCAGGGTCGCGGCACGCTTCAAAGAGATGGCGCAGCAGCTCCGGGCGGCGAAGGGGGAGAAGGAGAAAGGAGCGGGGCGGGACGAGAGCGACGGCCAGGAGGAGAAAAATGCCGGCAATGGTGCAGGAGATTAAAGTGCCGGTGGGCCGCTTCACGGCTCTCTGGAGCGAGCGGGGGCTTTCCCGCCTTCTTTTTCCCGGCACAACGCCTTTTCCCGCCGCAAAAGGCACCGCTGCTACGGATTCCGCGGCGGGGCTGGTGGCCCTTTGGGCGGAAAAGCTATCGCAGCTCGTAAAGGTTTATTTCAACGGTGGGGCAGTTGATTTCGGGGAAATTCCGGTTGATTTTACGGGCTACACGCCTTTTCAGCTTCGGGTGCTACAGTTTGTCCGGGCAATTCCTTACGGCACAGTGGTTACTTACGGCGCGGTGGCAGCGGCTCTTTACCGCCCGGGAGCCGCGCGCGCGGTGGGGCAGGTGCTTGCCCGCAACCGGACGCCGGTGGTGGTTCCGTGCCACCGGGTGGTAGGCCGGGGGTGGTATGGTGGGTTTTCCGCTGGCCGGCGTTGGAAGGAGGAACTCCTGCACCTGGAAGGCGTCACTCTTTTCGATAGTTCTTCGCGCGGACCGGCGGGACAAGCCTGAGGACATCTAGGTGACGCCAAGCGGGCGGGGTGTTGACGGAGCGGCGTTTTGTGGTAAAATAAACGTTGGTCTTGTTTTTACCGCACGGAAAAGGTGGTTTTAAAGCGGGCGCTTGCGTGCCCCACCTTTGTCCGGCGAGTCTCCGGGATGAGCGAGGAGGGGTTTTCATGTACGCGGTTATCGAAACCGGCGGCAAGCAGTATCGGGTGGCGGAGGGCGAGAAGCTTAAGGTCGAGAAGCTCGACGCCGAAGTAGGGGCAACGGTTAACCCGCGCGTGTTGCTGGTTGCCAGGGATGGCGAGGTTCACGTCGGTACGCCGGAACTTGGCGGGGCGAAGGTTGACCTTAAAGTGCTCCGCCACGGGAAGCGCAAGAAGATTATCGTCTTCAAGTACAAGGCAAAGAAGAACTACCGGCGGAAAAAAGGGCACCGGCAGCCCTTCACCGAGGTGCTGGTGGAAAAGATCAGCTTGTAAGAGCGGTAAGGAAGACGCGATTTGCATTGCATGGGAGGGCGCCGGTCCGGTGTGAGGAGCTTTGTGAAGGAGGTGTTTTTATGGCCCATAAAAAAGGCGTAGGAAGTTCGCGTAACGGTCGCGATTCGGCACCGAAATACTTGGGCGTGAAGCGCTCCGACGGGCAGTTTGTTACGGCCGGGTCGATTATCGTGCGCCAGCGGGGCACGCGGATTCACCCGGGGCGGAATGTAGGCCGGGGCGGGGATGACACCCTTTTTGCCTTAACCGACGGGTACGTGCGTTTTCACTCCCGGGGCGCCGCAAAGAAGTTTGTGAGTGTCGTGCCGGCGGTCACCGGTTAAAGGGTGCTTTGGGGGCAAGCGGCGGGAATCCGGAAAGGGTTCCCGCTTTTTTTAGCCCTGCGTTTGGGAGAGAGCTCCCTTTTTTGCTATAATTGGGCAGAGGGCGTTTTGGTGGGGCGAGACCTTGAAATACGTGATTGTTTTGGCAGACGGCATGGCGGATTACCCCTGTCCTGAACTCGGGGGGCTGACGCCGCTCGCTTACGCGCGTACTCCCCATATGGACCGTCTGGCGGCGCAGGGAACAGTGGGGCAGGTGAAAACGGTTCCGGACGGCTTCCCCCCGGGCAGCGACGTGGCGAATCTTGCGGTGTTAGGCTATGACCCGCGGGAGTGCTACACCGGGCGGGCGCCGCTTGAGGCCGCGAGCATGGGGGTGGCGTTGGGGCCGGAAGATGTGGCTTTCCGCTGCAACTTAGTCACCCTTTCGGATGACGAGCCTTACGCGGCGAAGGTGATGGTGGACTACAGCGCCGGGGAGATTTCGTCTGCTGAGGCGCGGGAGTTGATCGGTGCCGTTCAGGAGCGGCTGGGCAGCGGGACGGTTTCCTTTTATGCGGGCGTGAGCTACCGCCACCTGATGGTCTGGCGGGGCGGGCCGGCGGAAACCTCCCTTACCCCGCCCCACGACATCACGGGGCGGGTGATTGGGGAATATCTCCCTCGAGGTGAGGGGGGAGAGTTCCTCCGGCGGCTGATGGAGGAGAGCGCCGGGTTTTTGCCGGGGGAGGCGGTTAACCGCCGGCGCGTAGCGGAGGGAAAGCGCCCGGCGAACTCGCTCTGGTTCTGGGGGCAGGGACGCCGCCCGCAACTGGCGCCTTTCCGGGAAAAGTACGGCCTTGCGGGCAGCGTCATCGCGGCGGTCGATCTCATCCGGGGGATCGGGGTGCTGGCCGGGATGCGGGTGCCTGTGGTTCCCGGCGCAACTGGGAACCTCCACACCGACTACCGCGCGAAGGCGCGGGCCGCGCTTAACGAGCTCGCGGCGGGACAAGATTTTGTCTTTATTCACGTCGAGGCTGCTGACGAGGCGGGCCACCAGGGGGACGTAGCAGCCAAGGTGAAGGCGATCGAGGAAATCGATGCTAAAGTGGTAGGCGTGGTGGTCGCGGCGCTGCAGGAGGCCTTTCCGCGGTGGCGGGTTATGATCCTTCCGGACCACCCGACGCCGCTCCCGCTAAAAACCCATACCGCGGAACCGGTCCCCTTCGCGATCGCTGACAGTGGCGCTGCGGGGCCGGGTGCTCCGGGCAAAGTTTTCAGTGAGGCAGCGGCTGCCGCTGCGGGGCTTGAGTTTCTCTCCGGGCCGGAGCTCCTCGCCTTTTTCCTGGGGCGTGCCGACAGTTCTGCGGTTGCCGATCGTTAAGGTTTAGAAAGCCGGGGTGGGGGAATGGGACCGGAGGAGCCGCTTAAAGTCTTGCGGGCGCAGTACCACGATTTTTTAAACCGCCTGCAGGTGATTTCCGGGCTCCTTGACCTGGGCCGGCACGAAAAAATCAAGGAATATCTCGGCCGGGCGGCAGAAGAGTTTGCCGCGCGGGGCCGGGTGGCCAAAGCGGGGCTGCCGGGACTTGCCTGGGTGCTCTTGCGCTTCCAGGCGGAGGGCGTGGCTGCCGGGGTAAAGGTTTTCTGCGACCTGGAAAAGGTGCCGCCGCGTGAAGGTCCGGGCAGCGAGGAAGCCCTGGTCGCGTGCCTAGAGAAGTTGCACGCAGCCATCGCCGCGCGGGTCGCCGGTACCGGGGAGGAGCGCGTACTTACGATTACCGGACGAAACGTTCCGGGGGGTTACCTTTTGACTTACGCCGGCGCCTTTCCCTGGGAGGAAATCACTGCGGCTGCGGAAAAGGCTGTTTTTGACGGCGCCGGGATAGCGTGCAAGGTTTTCGGGTTAGAAAAACTCGAGCTTTTCTGGCGTTTCGCGACCGGGGAAGAATGATGTTTTACGATTACCTGAAAATATACGTTAAGGCCGGTGACGGCGGCAACGGTTGTGTGGCCTTCCGCCGGGAAAAGTACGTGCCTTTCGGCGGCCCGGCGGGCGGCGACGGCGGGCGCGGCGGGCACGTCATCCTCAGGGCCGACCCGGGCCTGCGGACGCTGGTGGATTTCCACTTCCAGCGCCACTTCAAGGCGGAGCGCGGCGGCCACGGGGAGGGAAAGGAGCGCCACGGCAAAAACGGCGCCGACCTCATCCTGCGCGTGCCGGTGGGGACGGTGGTGCGCGACGCAGCGACAGGCAGGGTGCTGGCCGATCTGGTGGCCCCCGGGCAGGAGGTCGTGGTTGCCCGGGGCGGCCGGGGCGGCCGGGGAAACGCCCGCTTCGCCACCCCTACGGAAAGGGCCCCGCGCTTTGCGGAAAAAGGGGAGCCCGGGGAAGAGCGGTGGCTGGAGCTGGAGCTCAAGCTCCTCGCGGACGTGGGTCTGGTGGGTTTTCCGAACGCCGGAAAGTCAACCATCCTGAGCCGCGTTTCATCAGCTCGCCCCAAGATTGCGGACTATCCCTTCACGACCCTCGAGCCCTGTCTCGGCGTCGTCCGGGTGGGGGAGGGGGAGAGCTTCGTCCTGGCCGATATCCCCGGCCTCATCGAAGGGGCGCACACCGGTGCGGGGCTGGGGCATAAATTTCTGCGCCACATCGAAAGGACCCGGTTGCTCATCCACGTTGTGGATATGGGAGGAACGGGCGGGAGGGACCCGGTGGCCGATTTTGCGGCGGTCAACCGCGAGCTTGCGCTCTACAATGAAGAGCTGGCGCGGCGGCCGCAGGTGGTTGCGGCCAACAAAATGGACCTGCCGGATGCTGAAGCCAACCTCGAGCGCTTCCGGGCCGCCGCTGCGGGTTACGAGATTTTTCCGGTTTCGGCGGTGACGGGTGCGGGCCTTGACCAGTTGATGTTCCGGGTGGCGGCGCTGCTGCGCGAGCTACCGCCACCCCCTTTATCCGTGCCTACCGAAGCGCATACGGTGGTTGCGCCGGTCCGGGTGAGGGTCGAGAACGGCGTCTTTGTAGTGGAGAGCGAAGCGGTGGCGCGCCGGGTCGCGATGTTCGACCTTGAAAACCCGGAGGCCGTGCGGCGGTTGCAGGACTACCTTGTCCGTGCGGGGGTCGATGCCGCCCTGCGTGCTGCAGGGGTAAAGGCGGGGGATACGGTGCGGGTCGGAAACGCGACGTTTGAATGGGTGGAGGGGAAAAATTAGGTGCTTTACAGGGAGGGGACCGGCGGGCTTGGCGCGAAAAAGAGAGTTTGGGCACGTCAAGCGGATCGTGATAAAGGTCGGGACGAGCTCTCTGACGCATAAAACTGGAAAGCTCAATCTCGGCCAGATGGAAAAATTAGTCCGCGAGATGGCCGATCTTTATAACGAAGGGCGGGAGCTGTTGTTAGTTACCTCGGGAGCTGTGGGTGCGGGTATGGGCCGTTTGGGATGGAAAACGCGCCCGAAAACCATCCCGGAGAAGCAGGCCTGTGCGGCGGTGGGCCAGGGGTTGCTCCTGCAGGTTTACGAAAACTTTTTTTCCCAGTACGGGATTACCGTGGGGCAAGTGCTCCTCACAAGGGACGACTTTGCCGACCGGCGCCGCTTTTTAAACGCGCGCAACACGCTCCTTACCCTGCTCCGTCTCGGCATCCTCCCGATAATCAACGAAAACGACACGGTTGCGGTGGACGAAATCCGCTTCGGCGACAACGACACGCTCTCGGCGCTGGTCACTAACCTGATCGACGCGGAGATGCTCTTGATTCTTTCCGACGTTGACGGCCTCTACACGGCTGATCCCCGTAAAGACCCGGCGGCCCGCTTCATTCCCGAGGTCGAGAAGATTACGCCCGAACTTGAAGCGGTGGCGGGCGGGGCGGGTTCGGCCACCGGGAGCGGCGGGATGGTCACGAAGTTTCAGGCGGCGCAGATCGTGGGCCAGGCAGGGGCGGTAATGGTTATCGCCGCTGCTGCAGCGGACAACGTTCTCCGCCGGGTGCTGGCAGGGGAGGAAATCGGCACGGTTTTCTGGCCGGCGGAGCGTCATTTAAAGGGACGCAAGCGTTGGATCCTCTTCGGGACCACCGTCCAGGGTAAGATTTACGTAGATGAGGGGGCGGCACGGGCGCTGTGCGAAGATGGAAGAAGCCTGCTCCCGTCCGGTATCGTCGGCGTCGAGGGTGACTTTGAGGCGGGACACGCCGTGAGCATCATCGCTCCCGGCGGGCGGGAGATCGCCCGCGGTCTCGTTAACTACGCCGCCGCCGAGGTTGACCGGATGAAGGGGCTGAAAACCCGGGAGATCGCTGCCCTCATGGGCCAGCAGCCCTACGACGAGGTAGTGCACCGGGATAATCTAGTCCTCACGTAAGTTAAGCAGGAAGGAAGATGGCGATGGAAAGGCTCTGGGCGCCGTGGCGGGCGGTTTACGTTACCAAGAGTGACGCGGAAAAGGCTGAGTGCATCTTCTGCGCCAAGCTGAACGATACGCGGGACCGGGAGAACCACCTCCTCGTCCGGCGGGAGCGCTGCTTTGTCCTCCTCAACATTTATCCTTACAACAGCGGCCACCTCCTTGTCGCGCCGAACCGGCACGTGGCCGATATCACCGAGCTGACGCCGGAGGAAGCGCTGGCCCTTTTTCAGCTTACGCAGGAGATGGTGGCGCTTTTGCGCCGGGTGATGAAGCCGCACGGCTTCAACGTCGGGATTAACCTCGGGCGGGTTGCCGGGGCCGGTTACCCCGGCCACTTCCACATCCACATCGTCCCGCGCTGGGACGGGGATACCAGCTTCATGCCGGTGGTGGGGGACGTAAAGGTGATTTCGGAAACCCTCGACCAGACCTACGCCAAGCTGAAAGAGGGGTTGGAACTATAAGGATGAAGGCGGAAAGCAGCGGGAGCGCGGGAGGTTCGGGGGAGCAGCGGTAGATGGGCAAAATTTACGGTTAGGGCTTATTCTAACCGAGGTTATAGATTCCTGGTTGAGGAGGAGAGGAAATGAACGCGATCGAAGCGGTGGTTGTGGAAAAGGCGAAGCGGGCAAAAGAGGCGGCGCGGCGCCTTGCCTACCTGCCCACAACCGTCAAGGACGCGGGTCTTTTGGCGATGGCCGACGCGCTCGAGGCGCAGATGGCGGAGATCCTCGCGGCCAACGCGCGGGATCTTGAGGCGGGGCGGTTGAAGGGGCTTTCCGGGGCGCTGATGGACCGGTTAATGCTTAACGAAAAGCGGGTAAAAGAGATGGCCCAGGGATTGCGCGACGTGGTAAAACTTCCCGATCCCGTAGGCGAGGTCGTGGCAATGTGGCGGCGGCCCAACGGCCTTGAGGTGGGCCAGATGCGGGTGCCGCTCGGCGTCATCGGCATGATTTACGAGGCGCGTCCGAACGTAACGGTCGATGCCGCCGGGCTCTGTCTTAAGGCGGGCAACGCGGTGGTCCTGCGGGGCGGTTCGGAGGCGATAAACTCCAACAGCGCCATCACCCGCATTATCGCCACGGCGGCTTACCGGGCTGGTATCCCGGAGGGAGCGATTGAGTTTATTGACCGGACGGAACGGGAGGCAGCCCAGGTGCTGATGCGCCTCAACGGGTACATCGACGTCCTGATTCCGCGCGGTGGCGCCGGGCTTATCCAGACCGTGGTCAAAACCGCGACCGTCCCCGTCATCGAAACCGGGGTGGGCAACTGCCACGTTTACGTGGACGAGTTTGCCGATCTGTCCAAGGCTGAGCCGATCATCATCAACGCCAAGTGCCAGCGGCCGGGCGTTTGCAACGCGATGGAAACACTCCTGGTCCATGAGGCGGTGGCCCCGGCCTTCCTGCCGGCGATAGCCCAGCGCCTCAAAGAGCGGGGGGTAGAGATCCGCGGTTGCCCCACCACCTTGAAGTTCGTTCCCTGGGCGAAACCGGCTACCGAGGACGACTGGCACGCCGAATTCCTCGACCTTATCCTTGCGGTGCGGGTGGTGCGGAGTCTCGACGAGGCGCTTGACCACATTTACCGCTACGGGACCAAACACTCTGAGGCCATCGTCACCGAGAACTACACCAATGCCCGCCGCTTCCTGAAGGAGGTGGATGCGGCTGCCGTTTACGTCAACGCCTCGACCCGTTTCACCGACGGGGGGCAGTTTGGTTTCGGTGCGGAAATCGGCATCTCTACCCAAAAGCTTCACGCGCGCGGGCCAATGGGTTTGAAGGAGCTTACCACGGTTAAGTACATCATCTTCGGGGAAGGCCAGGTCCGGGAGTAACCTTTTTATAGCCGCGCGCATAACATAAAAGAATAATTAATCCGGTTAAGGAATAGCCGGTAGCGGCGATCTTTTGACGCATCTTTTCGGTTCTTACATTGATTATTGGCTGAAGAAGGGTTATAATTTAGGCAAAATGGGGTGCGTTGGTACGGCAGTGCGGATCGGCCTGATGGGGGGAACCTTTGACCCTATCCATTACGGGCACCTGGTAGCGGCGGAGGATGCGCGGTACGAGCTGGGCTTGGAAAAAGTGGTTTTCATTCCTGCGGGGCAACCGCCCCACAAGCCGAAGGAGTTGGTTTCTGAGGCGGCGCACCGTGTCGCGATGGTTCGTCTGGCTATTGCCACCAATCCCTGCTTTGAGCTTTCTACGGTCGAAGTTGAGCGGCCAGGACCCTCCTATACAGTCGATACTGTGGCGGCTTTCCGGAAACAATACCCTGCCGGCGAGTTCTATTTTATTACGGGTGCGGATGCGGTGGCCGAGATTCTCTCGTGGCACAGGGCGGAAGAGTTGCTTACCCTCTGCCGGGTTGTGGCGGTCACCCGGCCAGGATATGTACTCGATAACCTGCGCGAGCGGCTGGCCGGGCTTGATGCTTATCTTTGGCGGAAAATTCGCGTGCTTCCGGTTCCCGGCGTAGCCATTTCTTCCACGGCGATTAGGGAGCGGGTCCGCGAGGGAAGACCGATCCGGTACCTTTTACCGGATCAGGTTGAGGCGTACATCAAAGAACAGGGGTTGTATCGTTTAAGGGTGCATCGGGGTATTCCCCGTGATCAAGACTAACACTTCAGGAGAAAAGAGGTGAGGTGCGTGGCGCGGACCCTTTACGTGGGCAACCTGCCGTGGGCTACCCGGGCAGAAGACCTGGCGGAAATATTCTCCTCCTACGGCGAGGTGCTCTCCAGCCGGATCATTTCCGACCGGCAAACCGGGCGTTCACGGGGCTTCGGCTTTGTCGAGGTGCGCGATGAAGATGCCGACGCGATGATCGCCGCTCTCAACGGCGCCGAGCTCGGCGGCCGGGTCATCATCGTTAACGAGGCCCGGGAGCGGCAGGACGTTAGAAGGCGGTAGAAGCTTATTTCGGGATGAGTTTATAAGGGGGAATGATATTGGGCCTCAGTCCCCAGGAGTTGCTAAACCTTATCGTCGCGGCTGCCGAAGAGAAAAAGGGCTTTGACATCGTGATCCTTCAGGTAGGCCACCTGACAACGGTATGCGACTACTTCGTCATCTTGAGCGGCAGGTCGACGGTCCAGGTAAAGGCAATTGCCGAGCACATCCAGGATAAGCTGATGGAACGTGGGGTACCGGTCCTGCGCCGGGAAGGGTTCCGCGAAGGTTTCTGGGTGTTATTAGATTACGGGGATATTGTGGTCCATCTGTTCCGGGAAGAAGAACGCGAGTTTTACGGTCTCGAACGTCTGTGGCGGGATGCCCCGATCATCAAACCCGCAGTTAGTAGCTTGACCTGAGAGCCAATTTTATTTATAATTGTGGTGCGTGGGGCTGTAGCGCAGTGGGAGCGCGTTTCCTTGGCATGGAAAAGGTCGCGGGTTCAATTCCCGCCAGCTCCACCATAAGACTGAAGGAGAGAAGGCCTCTTGTCTGGAACCCGGACAGAGGCTAATATTTTTAGAAGCAGGAGATAGGAGGTCGGAGGCCGGCAGAGGGGAGACAATGGGCGGGTGAAGGCGTCAAAAGATTCTGGCCTCTGACCCCCTTTTAGGAGGCGACCTGATGGAGGAAAGGTATCCGTTTGCAGCAGTGGAGGAGAAGTGGCAACAGCGCTGGGCGGCGGAAGGGCTTTACCACGTTGACGATTTCGACAGCCGCCCCAAGTATTACTGCCTCGAGATGTTTCCTTACCCTTCGGGCAGGCTGCATATGGGGCACGTCCGGAACTACGCCATCGGGGACGTGGTGGCCCGCTTCAAAACGATGCAGGGTTACGCCGTTTTGCACCCGATGGGCTGGGACGCCTTCGGTTTACCGGCGGAGAACGCGGCGATCAAGCACGGCGTGCACCCCCGCGACTGGACGTGGGACAACATCGCCTTTATGCGCCGGCAACTCAAGGAACTCGGCCTGAGCTACGACTGGCGGCGGGAGATTGCCACCTGCCACCCGGGGTACTACCGGTGGACCCAGTGGCTCTTCCTCCAGTTTTACCACCGGGGCCTCGCCTACAAGAAAAAGGCTCCCGTCAACTGGTGTCCTTCCTGCGCCACGGTGCTGGCCAACGAGCAGGTAGTCGGCGGCGCTTGCGAACGCTGCAAAACGCCTGTCACGCGGCGCGAGCTCGAGCAGTGGTTCCTGAAGATCACCGCCTACGCGGAGCGGCTCCTCAAGGACTTGGAGAAGCTGTCCGGCTGGCCGGAAAAGGTCAAGATTATGCAGGCGAACTGGATCGGCCGGAGTGAAGGCGCGCTGGTCCACTTCCCGGTGGTGGGCCGGGAGGAGAAAGTCAGCGTTTTCACCACGCGGCCCGATACCCTTTACGGTGTCACCTACATGGTGCTGGCGCCGGAGCACCCGCTGGTAAGTAAGCTTGCCACGCCGGAGCGGCGGGAGGCGGTTGGGGCCTTTGTGGCGCGGGCGCGGAGCATGAGCGAGCTCTCGCGGACCGCGGGGGAGGCCGAGAAGGAAGGGCTTTTTACCGGCGCTTACTGCAAAAACCCGCTGACGGGTGAAGAGATACCGGTCTACATCGCCAACTACGTGCTCATGGAGTACGGCACCGGCGCGGTGATGGCGGTGCCGGCGCACGACCAGCGCGACTTCGAATTTGCTAAGAAGTACGGCCTGCCCATCAGGGTGGTAATCCAACCGCCGGGCAGGGAGCTCGACGCGGCAACGATGGCGGAGGCCTACGTAGACGAGGGCGTGATGGTGAATTCTGGCCCCTTTAGCGGGATGCCGAACCGCGACGGGATGCGGGCGGTAACTGCCTACCTGGAGGAGAAGGGGTGGGGGCGGCACCAGGTCAACTACCGGCTACGTGACTGGCTCATCTCCCGGCAGCGTTACTGGGGCGCGCCGATCCCGATCGTTTACTGTGATAAGTGCGGGATCGTCCCGGTTCGGGAGCAGGATTTGCCGGTGCTGCTCCCGTACGCGGTGGCCTTCAAGCCCACGGGGGAATCCCCGCTCAAGGATTGTCCTGAATTCGTCCACACCGCCTGCCCGCAGTGCGGTGGTCCGGCCAAACGGGAAACCGACACCATGGATACCTTTATCTGTTCCTCCTGGTATTACTTCCGCTACACGAGTCCGCGGGAGGAAAGCGGCCCCTGGGATCGGGCCAAGGTTGACCGGTGGCTCCCCGTCGACCAGTACATTGGCGGCGTGGAGCACGCCATCCTGCACCTCCTCTACTCCCGCTTTTTCACCAAGTTCCTCTACGACATCGGGCTGGTGGGGTGTGAGGAACCCTTCACCAACCTTTTGACCCAGGGGATGGTCTTAAAAGACGGCGCGAAAATGTCCAAGTCAAAGGGCAACATCGTCAGCCCTGAGGAGATCATGGCCAAGTTCGGGGCGGATACGACCCGGCTCTTTATCCTCTTTGCCGCGCCCCCGGAGCGGGACCTGGAGTGGAGCGACCAGGGAGTCGAGGGGTGTGCCCGGTTTTTAAACCGTGTCTGGCGGCTTTTCAATACCCTATTACCCGAAATTCAGGGGGCACCGGTACCTGGGGCGAACCTGGTTGGCGTCAACCGGGAACTGCAGCGGCTCACTCATCTCACCGTCAAAAAGGTGACCGAGGATGTGGAGCGGTTCAACTTCAATACCGCGGTAAGCGCCATCATGGAGTTAGTAAACGGAATTTACCAGTTCTGCGACCGGGTGCCGCCGGTGGACCGGGATCCCGGCGTTCTGCGCGAGGCGGTTGAAAAGTTGCTTATTCTCCTGGCGCCCTTTGCTCCGCACATTAGCGAAGAGCTGTGGGCGCGGCTCGGCTACACCGAAAGCGTTCACCGCCAATCCTGGCCTACATACCGCCCTGATCTTCTACTCCAGGACCAGGTGGAAATAGCCGTCCAGATCAACGGCCGGGTCCGGGGCCGGATCGTCGTTCCTGCGGCGGCCACGGCGGCGGAGATAGAGACAGCAGCGCTCGAGGAGCCCCGCATCCGCCAGTGGCTAACGGGTAAAACCGTGGCCAAAGTCGTGACGGTGCCAGGAAAATTAGTAAACATTGTCGTCAGGTAGACAGGCCCATTGAGGGCTTTCCCCCGCACAGCCCTGCGGGATTATGCAGCTTTTATGCGTGGCACCGGTTGGACGGAAAAGTTCTGGGTGGATGGCGCGATTTTTGCTTACTCTGCAAGCGTGAAGGATAGATTCTAAGCAAGGGGGGGTTTATATGTTTCACCGCGTTTTGGTGGCCATCGACGGTTCCGAGCATTCTTACGCTGCGCTGCGCCGGGCCCTGGAAGTGTTGAAGCTGACGCCGCTCACCCAGGTGGCAATCATCGAGGTGGTCCCGCCGGTTGATCCGAGCATCGAGTATCTGCCGTGGGTTTCGCCGGCTCAGTTGGAGGAGGCAGAGAAAAAGCGGGCGCAAGCCGATCTCGACCGGGCGCTGGCCATCTTGAAGGAGGCCGGGATAGAAGGGAAACCACTGATCAAGATCGGGAATCCGGCCGAGGAGATCGTGGCCACGGCGAAAGAGGGAAATTACGAGCTCATCGTGATGGGACGCCGGGGCACTAACCCCTTGAAAGAACTCCTGCTTGGGGGCGTGAGCCAGCGGGTTCTGCACCTGACGGAGTGCCCGGTCTTCTTGGGGAAGTAATCTGCTCACGGGGGCGGGGCAATTTTGCTCCCCCGCGGGAGAAAAATTCCCACTGAACGATAGATGTTGCGGGTGCCGCATAAACGGCACCCGCAACAATTTTTGGGGGCTGTTGCGGCCCGGGGCGGGTTCGTTTTGCTCACCACGCTGACGCGTCCCGCCCGGCTTGGTAGAGAATCCTGCGGCGCTTCGGGTGAATGTAGTCTTTTGTTGGTTTTCTGGGTATCATACGAAAAATGGCACGGGTTTTGCTACAGAATAGTAGGGTGAAAAGCAAAAAGAAGATCGGGGTTAAAAACAACGTGGGGTGATCGGGCGTTGGTAGCGGCGCAGAAAGGCAGGGTTAACCTCCTCAAGATTGCTCTCCTCACCAGCGTGATTTTGGTTATTTGTCTTTTTCTCTGGCATACGCTCGTCCGCCTCAGGGTGGCGATGGGCATAGACGGGGGTGCCGCGGCCGAGACGCCGGCCGTTGCGTTAGGTTTCCTGGTGCTTTTTTTGACCGGAATTTGCTACGGCCTATGGGTTCTGTTAGTGGAGCATTACATCGCCTTCGCGCTGACGCGGGAGTGGATAGCGGGGATCTTAAAAGAAATCGGCGGCGCTGAAGAGACCAAGAAACGCAAATATGCGGTGTGAACAGCGTAAGCGAAGCCCCCTATCGTGGTAGTATGGCCGGCCGGGCCCCTTAAGAGCCTGGCCGCCACCACCACGTTATTTAAAATCTCACGCGAGGAGTGGTTAACGGTGGCGGTTAAGAAGTTGACGGCGGGTGAAGTGGTTGAAAAAGCCCGGGTAAAGCGGCGGGTTGAGGGGGAGCGTTCGTGGGTGGAGCAGTTGGCCAACCGACTCGAGCTTTCGGTTTTCGATCTCTGGCTTGTCGGACTGACGATAGCCGGGATTGGTGCACTATACCTGATAGGGGAGGTGGCGGCAAGGCTAAGCGGGATACATTAAGAATGGCTTAAGGTGAGGTAGGGAGAAAGTTTGGCGAGCGGAGTCTAACGTTTTGTTCGGGTGATAGTCATTTCACCGCAAAAATTTTTCAGTGTATTTGTTCTCTAAATAACAAGCCAAAGAGAACAAAAATTTCCTGAGAAGCACCTTTTACGAACCAGTTTTAGGAGGGATGGATAATGGCGGACATGCAGGAAAAAAAGCCGGTAGGAAAATTCCTTCTCTGGGGCGTCCTTTCCCTGGGGCTATACACGGTCCTTTTTCTGAAAGGGGAAGAAATTCAGAGGTACTTCATGGCGGGTGGTGTTTTTAAGGCGGCGTTATTGACCGTTGTGGCGATACTCTTTTCTCTTGTCCACGGCAACTTCACCGGTTTCTTCTGGGACGTTGTCGGTATCAAGGCCAAGAAGCATTAAGGCGAGGGGGTGAAACGGATGGCAGGATACGCGGTGGATCCGCACGCGGTAAAAACGATGGTCAAGATGACCCCGGCAATGACCGCTTTCCTCCCAACGCTGGGTTTCTTGGGCGGGCTTTTAAGCGGCTTCATTGGCTCGGGCGGCGCCTTCGTGCTGACGCCGGGGATGATGAGCGTAGGTGTACCAGGACCGGCAGCGGTGGCCGCTAATATGTGCCACAAGTTTCCGAAGGCCTTAATCGGTGCGATGAAGCGGGCGAAGTTGGGTCACGTAGACGTGCTGCTCGGCCTGGTGATGGGTCTTTCTGCCGTCATCGGGGTGCAGGTCGGCATCAAGGTGCAGCAGTGGATCCTCAAGATGTGGGGCGAAGCGGGTTCCAACCTTTACATCAGTGCGGTGTTTGTATTGGTCCTGGCGCTGGTAGGGGCTTCGGTGCTCCGTGATGCTTTTCGCTGCAAGAACCAAGAGGTATGCGCGGCCCCGCCGCCGAAAGGTACACCTTTAGGCGAGCGGATAAAGATCCCGCCGATGATCAGCTTCAAGACGGCCAAGATCCGGGCGAGCTTCTGGCTCACCGTGCCGCTTGGCTTCGCGACGGGGATGTTGGCGGCGACGATCGCGGTAGGTGGCTTCATTGGGGTTCCGGCGATGATCTACATCCTGGGGGCTTCGAGCTTCGTCGGCAGCGGCACGGAGCTGGTGATCGCCTTTGTGATGGGGCTGACCGGAACCTTCACTTGGGCCCTGCATGGTTTTGTTGACCTCCGGTTAGCATTCCTGATCCTCTTCGGTTCCCTCTTCGGTGTGCAGCTCGGGGCGATCGGGACCAGCTACGTAAAAGATTATATGATCAAGTTCGTTATGGCGCTGGTAATGCTGATCGTTATGGTGAGCCGGCTCTTGAAGATCCCGGTTTACCTGAAAGACCTGAATCTTATCAGTCTCAGTCATTCCGCAGACCAGTTGCTCAGCCAGGCAAGCTTTGTCGTGATGTGCGTAGCGCTGGTAGTAAGCGGGTTCATCATCCTGAGCGCGATGGCGCGCGGGCTCAGGGCGGAGAAGGCGAAGCCGGTCGGTGCGCCTGTTCATGTGCCCCACTAGCGGGAAGAAGTCCCACTTTGCAGATGCTTGCCCATCCCTGTAAAATAGGGGATGGGCTTTAACTTTTTAGGCCTAGTTTAAAAAGCGACCGGTAGCCCCCGAAGGCATGGCGGGGTAGTCCATACAGGGACGGCTTATAAAAAGGAGCGTTTGGGGATGCTTGAATACCGGAGACGAATGCGTTTCAGCCGGCAACTCCTGCTGTTTACGCTAATTTTGTTAGCGCTGCCCAGTTTTTTAACCTTTTACATGCTGCACGTAATGCAGCGGGCGGAATACGGGATGGTTAAAAGCGACCGCAGCCGGCTCAACCACGCGCTTCTCCTTCTGGACCAGCGCTTCGACCGGACCTTCGACGAAATTTTAAAGGAGCACCATGTGCCGCCGGACGCACGTAAAAGAGATAAGGTCAAGGTGCTCAACGAAGAGCTAAAACCTTTGATAGAGGAAGTGGCGCGGGATTTTCCCGGCGTGGAGCTGGGCTTTTATTCCCTGGAGCTGGACGTGATTCTAAACGGGCATACGGAGACCTACGGGGAGAACTTTTCGCTGCGGCGCAAGACGGATATTGAGCAGACGATAAGGGAAAAGAAGCCGCTCACTAACGTAGTTGGCCTCGATAGATCGGGGCTGATCGAAGCCTACCGGCCGTTAATTCGTAACGGCAAGGTGATTGGCGCCGTGGTAGCGCAGGAGTATACTAGGGAAATTTACCGGCGCCTTGCGCGCGTGCGTCAGGAAGCTTACCTCACCATTGGTGCCGGGATTATCATCGGGGTCAGCGGGTTTTTCTTCCTGCTGAACCGCTTCCTGGAGGTTATCAGCCGGGTAAAAGAGGGCCTGGCAAGCCTGGAAAGCGATCTAAGTTACCGTCTGCCGCCGGGTTTTGGTGAATTAGGTGAGATTGCCAGGGCAATCAACCACCTTGCTGACCGGTTAACGGAAGCAAGAAGTTTCAACGAGATAATCCTCGATAACGTCGATGCGGGTGTGCTGGCAACCGACCTTCAGGGGCGCCTGGCGATGGTCAACGCGACGGCGGCAAGGGTGCTGGGTATCAAGGCGGGTAGCGGGGCGCCTGTCTCTTTCCGGGACGTTTTCCCGCCGGGCGATTCCATCCGAGATCTTTTAGAACGAGCGCTTTTCAAACAGGAAACGGTGCGCGACTATACGCTGCGCTACCAGCTTCCCGTAGGGCCGAGCGCTTGTGAAAAAGGGACGGCGGGTCCCGCCGCTACCCAGGAGCTGTTGCCGGATGGGGAGCGCGACCTGATTTTGGGAACGAACCTGTTGACTGACCAGCGGGGTAATCTTATCGGGGTTGTGCTCACCTTCAAAGACGTGACCGAAACGAAACGACTTGCCGAACGGGTGAAACGCCAGGAACGGCTTGCCGCGCTGGGAAAGTTTGTGGCGGGCGTGGCACACGAAATTCGCAACCCGCTCACGACGATTAGCGGTTATATCCAGATGTGGGAACGCTACGGGCAACCCACACCTGCGGCACTTTCCACTGTGGCGCAGGAAGTCACCCGTTTGAACGGCATTGTGAATAAACTCCTCTTTTTCGCCCGGCCGGCAGAGTTGAAGTTCGGTTTTTATAACCTCAACGAGCTGGTTGAACGGGTGCTGCAGTTTGTAAGCGAGGGCTATGCGGAAAGGGTAAGGGTCCAAACCGAGTTGGCGCCGGATTTGCCGCCGGTCCGGGTCGACCCGGAGCAGATCCAACAGGTGCTGATGAATATCGTTTACAACGCGTACCAGGCGATGCCGGAGGGTGGTACCTTGACGGTGCGGACGGGGCTGACGCCGGATACGCGCTTCGCGGTTGTGGCCGTAACGGATACCGGTTGCGGGATTCCCCCGGAAAACCTTTCGCGCATCTTTGACCCGTTTTTCACCACGAAGGCCAAAGGCAGCGGCCTTGGTCTGGCGCTGGCCCACGAGATTGTAACCGCACACGGCGGCTATATCGAAGTGGAGAGCAAAGTCGGGGAGGGGACCACGCTACGGGTCTATTTACCGCTGTTAAGGGAGGGAGCAAACGGTGGCCAGGATACTGGTAGTCGATGATGAGGAAAGCGTTTGCCAGATGCTGCGGGACCTCCTTGAGGCGGAGGGATACGAGGTTCTGGTAGCGTTCCACGCGGCCAAAGCGCTGGAATATCTCGCCGGCGAAGAAGAGATCGACGCCATGCTGGTTGACATCCGGATGCCCGATATCGACGGGCTGGAGCTTTTTTCGCGGGTGCGGGAAACCCATTCCTTCCCGGTGATCGTGATGACGGCATACGGCACAACGGATACGGCAATCGAGGCGATGAAGCTTGGCGCCTTCGACTACGTCCTGAAGCCCTTCAACATCGAAGAGCTTCTCCTTACGGTGAAAAAGGCGGTTGAAGTGAGCCGGATGGCGGAGGAGCTTAAAGCCTTACGCCAAGAGCTGGCGGGAAAGGTGCCGGGGGAGAGGTTCGAACAGCTAATCGGGCGTTCTCTTGCGATGCAGGAAGTCTACAAGCAAATCGGACGTTTTGCCGAGACCGACTATACGGTGTTGATCGTTGGAGAGACCGGCACGGGCAAAGAACTGGTAGCTGGTGCCATCCACCGCAACAGCAAACGCCGGGATGGGCCCTTTATCCGGATCAACTGCGCCGCAATTCCCGAAAATCTCTGGGAGAGCGAGCTATTCGGCTATGAGAAAGGCGCCTTTACTGGCGCCGTGAACCGTAAACTCGGCAAGTTCGAGCTTGCCAACCAGGGGACCCTTTTTCTCGACGAGATCAGCGAAATTCCCCTGCCGGTGCAGGCCAAGCTCTTGCGGGTGCTGCAGGAAAAAGAGTTCGACCGGGTCGGGGGCACTAAAACCATCAAGGTGGACGCGCGGATTATTGCGGCCACCAACAGGGACCTCTCCCAGATGGTATGCGAAGGAACCTTCCGGGCGGACCTTTATTACCGCCTCAACGTGGTAACTATTCAAGTCCCGCCGTTGCGGGAGCGCAAAGAAGACATCCCGCTTCTCGCGAAGCACTTCATCCAGCAGGCCGCGGCGAACTTGAAAAAGACTGTTCAGGATGTTGCGCCGGAGGCGCGGGACCTGCTCATGGCTTACGATTGGCCGGGTAACGTCCGGGAGCTGCGGAATGTTTGCGAGCGTGCTGTGGTACTGGCTCGGGGACCGTTGGTTACGCCTGAAGATTTACCGGCCACGCTCCAGCCCGATTTTCAAAACGGCCAAAGCGGGCATGGATGGCGGGGACAGACCCTCCACGAAATTTTGAGCGACGTGGAGCGAAGCGTTATCCTCCGGGCGCTCAGAGAATACAATTATAACCGGACGCGGACGGCGAAGGCGTTAGGTATCAGCCGCCGTACGCTCTACGCCAAGATTAAGGAGTTGGGCCTTGAGGGTTTACTTCCGGTAGAGGATGAATAGGAAAGTTGCGCCGTCCGGTTCGTCTTGCCGGTTACAAATTTTTTACGTTTTTTAGTGAAAAAAATCACTTTTGCGGCAGGAGAAAAAAGTGGTGTAACGAATAAAAAGCTTAGTATTTTGGCAAGGGGAAGGAGGTGAAAAAAGTGAAGGTTTTAGTGCTTTTCGATGGTTCGGACAACGCGATGCGGGCGGTAGCCTTTACCAGCAAGTTAGCGCAAAAGGCTGCGGACCTTCAGGTCAGGATCCTCCAAGTGGTCGAACTGTGGGAAACCGGGGCGTGGGGGTTTTTAACCCTGCCTGAGGGGAAACAGGAAGAACTCATTGGGAAGGCCAGGGACCGGGCTGCTGAAGGGTTGAAACGGGCCGAAAGCCTCCTTGCGGAGAAGGGCGTGCCGGTAGAGAGCGTGATTTTGGTTGGGGAAACCATACCGGAGATCTTAGAGTACGCCGCGCAGTGGCAGCCGGATTTGATCGTGATGGGGAGCCGCGGTACGGGTCCCATCCGGGAGCTGGTTCTGGGCGGTGTCTGCCATAAGATCTTGCAGCTTGCGCAATACCCGGTACTGGTCGTGAAGTAGCCGCAGATTTTGCTGTTTAGTGCCGCGATAGGGAGGTGAGGGTAGAAGCTTTGCGAAAAGGCGCGTAGCGGCCGAAAATTTACTAAAGCAGATATAGAGGTTTTGGCTCGTTATTGCGCAGGACTGAGGGGTATAGCGCCGAAAAATCCATATTACCACGATAGGGGGATTTAGCAAAATGCTTGCGGTTGCTGGAGTGGTTCCTTTAATTGCTTCGGCTGCCCCTCCGGAGGCGGTAAGTGCCGCGGCTAACGCTGCAGCAGCGCCTCACACTCCATGGTGGGTTTGGCCGTTGCTCCTCTTTATCACCACTTTCATTCTCGGCATCCTTGCGGTTCTCGCGGGTGTCGGCGGCGGCGTCCTCTTCACCCCGATTGTCGGCGGTTTTTTCCCGTTTAACCTTGATTTTGTGCGGAGTGCGGGGTTAATCGTCGCGCTTTCCGGCGCTCTGGCTGCGGGTCCCGGCTTGCTGAAACGGAACTTGGCCAGCTTGCGGCTGGCGCTTCCGGTAGCCCTGATCGCTTCCACGGCGAGTATCTTCGGGGCGCTGATCGGTTTGGCGCTACCCAAAAACATTATCCAGATCCTTTTAGGCGCCACGATTATCTTTATTTCGCTGCTTTTTGTCGTCTCTAAGAGTGCTGAGTTTCCGAAAGTGCCGGGCGCCGATGCGCTGGCGGCGGCCCTGAGGATTAACGGCATCTATTACGAGGCCTCCACCGGCAAGACGGTGGAATGGACGGTCCATCGCTCTGTCCTCGGATTCTTGCTTTTCATTGTTATCGGGGTGATGGCTGGGATGTTTGGTTTGGGCGCCGGCTGGGCAAACGTCCCGGTGCTGAACCTGCTGATGGGGGCGCCCTTGAAAATCTCTGTAGCGACCAGTAAGTTCCTCCTTTCCATTACGGATACCTCCGCAGCCTGGGTCTATCTTAACCACGGCGCCTGCCTGCCGATGATTACGGTGCCGTCGGTTTTAGGCATCATGCTCGGTTCTTTCGTTGGTGTGCGGCTGTTGGCGGTGGCAAAGCCTAAAGCGGTCCGCTATATCGTCATTATTATGTTGTTCTTCTCCGGCATTCGGCCCTTGCTGCAGGGTCTGGGGATCTGGAAATAGGAGGTGTAAAGATGGTGGCTGAGAAAAATCAAGTGGCACAGGCAACCCAGGCACCGCCGGAGCAGGTGATTTACGCGAATATCCTGCTCTGGGGCTCGCTTATCGGGATTGCCCTTCTGGTCGTTACCTTTGTGCTGTACGTTAGCGGCGTCCTTCCTCCGTATATCCCGGTAGAGAAACTCCCGCAGTTGTGGGGGATGAAGGCCCACGACTACGTGGAGGCGACCAAGTCGCCGACCGGCTGGGGTTGGGTCAGCTATCTCGGCAAGGGTGACTACTTGAATTACCTCGGTATCGCGCTCCTTTCGGGCTTAACAATTTTAGGCTTTTTCTTTGCCCTGGTGCCGGCTTACCTGAAGAAAAAAGACCACTGGTACTTCCTAATTGCGCTGGTTGAGGTTGTGGTGCTTGTGCTGGCGGCCAGTGGCGTCATAAGTGCTGGAGCACATTAACCGTTTAAAAAGCTGGTTGATCTTGTTCCTTGGGGGCTGCCCCGATTAACTTTCGGGACGGCCCCTTTTTTGTATAGGGGTGGTTTTGCCCGGAAGAAAATAAGGGCGGATTGGTGGCGGGAAATTGGTTTTGGCTGCTGATCGAGAGGATTGAAAGATTTAGGGGCGAAAAGACTCTTTGTGCCCTGTTTTTAGTCGCGGTTGATGGGGAGGGTGGTATTAGGTAACGGGCAATCTCCAGGTCTTTTTTGCGGTGGTCGTTTTTCTCCTTACTTACGCCGCGATCGTCTCCGGCCGGGTCCACCGGACGGTAGCCGCTTTTGTGGGGGCCGCCCTTCTGGTGTTGACCGGTATCATGCCCCCCGACGGGGCGGTGCACGCCATCGATTGGAACACCATCGGCCTGCTGGTGGGAATGATGATCATCGTCGGGGTTACGCAGGAGACGGGAGTTTTCCGGTTTTTAGCGGTGAAGGCGGTTAAGGCGACCAAGGGGGAACCGCTGGCCATTCTCGCCGCGCTGTCCGCGGTGACGGCGTTCCTTTCTGCTTTCCTCGACAACGTGACCACGGTGCTCCTGGTCGTACCGGTCACCTTTACCATCGCTAAAAGACTGGAACTGAGCCCGCTCCCCTTTCTATTGGCCGAGATTTTGGCGTCCAATATCGGGGGGACGGCCACGCTGATCGGCGACCCGCCTAACATCATGATCGGGAGCGCTGCGGGATTAGGGTTTATGGACTTCATTATCAACCTGACTCCGGTAGTGCTCCTGGTCTGTCTGGTCACCATCTTCATTTTGCAGCTCCTGTACCGGCGGCAACTGCGAGTCGCGCCCGCCGTGCGCCAGCGCATCTTCGAGCTCGACGAGCGGGCGGAACTTAAAGACCCGGTGCTCTTGCGGCAATGCCTTTTCGTGCTGGGCACCGTCATTTTGGGTTTCTTCCTGCACCAGTACCTGCACTTGGAATCGAGCGTGGTGGCCTTGAGCGGCGCGGCGCTCTTGTTGCTCATCACCCGGTCGGAGCCGGAGCACGCCTTTCACGCTATCGAATGGCCGGTGGTCTTCTTTTTCGTGGGCCTCTTTGTAGTGGTGGGCGCGCTGGTAAAGGTGGGGGCCATCGAGGCGCTGGCGAAGTTTGCTTTAGGGGTGACCGGAGGAGCGCTTATCCCTGCCGGTATCTTTATTATGTGGTTTTCCGCCTTGACTTCGGCCTTTGTGGATAACATTCCTTTTGTGGCTACGATGATCCCGCTACTTAAAGATATGGGACGGCTGGGCCACCTGCCTCCTTTCGAGCTTAACTTTCTCTGGTGGTGTTTGGCTCTCGGCGCCTGCCTTGGCGGGAACGGGACCATTATCGGCGCTTCCGCCAACGTTGTGGTGGCGGGAATGGCGGAGAAAAGAGGGCTTTTGCTTACCTTCTGGAAGTTTTTCCGGGTGGCTTTTCCTCTGATGCTTCTCTCGATTTTGCTTTGTTCGGGTTACATACTCCTGTGGGTGCTCCTTGGGACGGGGTGGGCCGCGCTTTTAAGTGTTGCCGTGGCGCTCCTTTTCGGTTTGCTGGCACGCCTCTGGTGGCGCTGTAGGGGGCAGAAAGAAGAGGGCACGGAGGCATAAAGCAGTTCCGTCGTTCGTAGCTTTTTGGAAAAGGAGAAAAGCGGGGGCAGGATAAAAAATCTGTCGAGCGTTGGAAAATCGTGACTTTACTTTTGCTGGCAAACTTGTTATAATGCGAACAAGAGGGCTTGTTCCGTATAATTTGAGGTGCGGATAGTTTGTTTGCCGGTAAGAGATGACGGGAAAGGAGGGGGTAGATGGGTAGCAGGGGAGAAGGCGTTTGGCGCAGGATATGCTCCTGGTAAGCGGATCTTAGGATGCCTGCTTTAAGGGGGGGGATTATGTCCCAGGAAAAAAGCGGGTCGCCACTGCTCAGGAGCGAGGACTGGTGGGCGGTATGGTTAGGACTCCTGATTTTTATTCTGGCCCTCGGTAAACTCACCGGTGCCGACCTCCTGGGATGGGTAGTCAAAACGAACCTCTGGATCGACTTCTCCAAGGCCTTAAGTCCAGTCTCGAAACATCTCGCCGAAACAGGATTCTCTGGTTTCACGTCGCTTATCCTCACTTACATCTTTCTCCTCGTCCTTACAACAATCGGTGCTGCGGCCATGCGTTTTAACGTGGGTCGGTTCATTGTCGGGTTCAGTATCATCTTCTGGCTTGCTTACGGTTGCTTGATTATAGGTCACTGGGGTCCGATAGCGGCACCGACGGTGGCGGAGGCTCAGAAGATCGGGATGACGAAGCTTGGCTTGCGGCTGACGGGCGAAGCCGGATTTATTATCGCGCTGCTTGTCGGCCTCATTATCGGTAATTTCTTCCGCGGCTTTGCCCAGTTTCTCGAGGAAGCGACGCGACCGGAATGGTTTGTGAAGACGGCGATCGTGATCTTAGGCGCGACGATCGGGATTAAGGCCTGTGACGCTCTCGGTTTGGCGGGACAGGTGCTGGCGCGGGGGCTTTGCGCTATCGTCGAGGCTTACCTTCTCTACTGGCCGGTAGTCTATTTCGTCGCGCGCCGCTACTTTAAGTTCACGCCGGAATGGGCGGCACCGCTGGCTTCCGGCATTTCGATTTGCGGTGTTTCGGCAGCGATTGCTACCGGTGCGGCTATCCGCTCGCGACCGGTGGTCCCCATTATCGTTTCTTCGCTGGTCGTTATCTTTGCCGTGGTTGAGCTTATCATCCTGCCGTTTTTGGCGCAAACGTTCCTCTACACCGAACCGATGGTGGCCGGGGCCTGGATGGGCCTCGCGGTGAAGACCGACGGCGCGGCGGTGGCGAGCGGCGCGATTACGGCGGCACTGATCCAGGCCAAGGCGGCCAGCGCCCTCCACGTCAACTGGGATAAGGACTTTATCACTATGGCCGCTGTTACCACCAAAATTTTCATCGACATCTTCATCGGCGTATGGGCTTTCGTTCTGGCCGTGATCTGGTGCTACTGGATCGAGTGCAAGCCGGGCGAGCGGGTCGGCGCCGGCGAGATCTGGAACCGCTTCCCGAAGTTTGTCATCGGCTATTTCCTCACCTTCCTCGTCATGCTGTTAGTTGGGCTTGGCCACCTGCAGGACCAGGAATTCATGAAAACGGCGAAGGCGGCAATGGGCGAGTCCGACAGCCTGCGCGGCATCTTCTTTACCCTAACCTTCTTCACCATCGGACTGATGTCTAACTTCCGGAAGCTTTGGGAGGAAGGAATGGGCCGCCTGGCTGCGGTTTATGTGCTCTGCCTCTTTGGCTTCATCATCTGGGTCGGCCTTTTCATCTCCTGGATCTTCTTCCACGGCGTGATGCCGCCGCAAATTGCCGGCTGAACGCCACAGGGAAAGGAGGCTGAAGTAAATGGTTAACGCTGGTCTTACGGAAGAACGGGAGGAGTGGCACGACCTCACGCCGCCGGAAAAGAAACTGATTGGCTATAGCCTGGGCCTCGGCATCGTGCTCCTCGTGCTGTTGGTGATCCTCCTGCGGTAATAGCCTTGCCATCCGGCTAAGCAGTGTACCGTTGCGGGCCGTTCGGAAAGAACCGGACGGCCTTTTTTTTGTCCGGCAGTGCGTCCTTTATCGGGTTTTTCCCGCGGGCGTCTTGGGTTTATTGACTCAAGTTTGAAACCCGAAGTCACGAAACCCTTGAAAATACTACGGTTCAAGACACGAAGTTATCGCGTACCACAACACCTCTCTTCAGGGTTGGTGCAAATTCCAGGGGCAGGAAAGTGTGCATGAGAAATTACCCCTATAAACATAAGTGCCTCATTATAAGGCTTATTATAACCAGGTATTTCCCATCCCGCCAGTTATTGTGGTAAAGTTTAGAAAGAAATTTTGGGGGGGTTGAAATGCAGGTTGCAGTTCTTCAGCACAAAAGTTTTCTTCACGGTAGCATCCGAGGACTTGTTCTAACTATGGTAGTGGGAGTCCTTGCTCAAAACATTATCCGCATACCTCTTTTGTCAGTGCCTGGGCCAATGGTTATTGCCATTTTAGTTGGAATGGCCTGGCGGGCACTCATGGGAATCCCGAAATATGCCAACACAGGAATAAACTTCGCGAGCAAGAGATTCCTGCGCTATGGTATTGTTTTAATGGGTGTTCGTCTCAACTTAGATGCTATTTTTGCTACAGGTCCCAAAATTATTCTCCTGGATACATTAATAATTATTATGGCCGTTGTTATTATATACTACCTAGGAAGAATACTGGCTGTTGAAGAAAAATTAGCCTTACTAACAGCAGTAGGGACAGGAATCTGTGGAGCTGCTGCTGTTGCTGCGGTCGCGCCAACGATTAAAGCGAATCAGGATGAAACTGTGGCATCTGTGGCGAGTGTTGCTATTTTGGGAACCATTGGTAGTATTTTATATATTCTTTTAAAACCGTTTCTTGGGTTAAGTTTAGATGAATATGGTATTTTTGTGGGGGCAACCTTACACGAAGTAGCCCATGTGGTAGCAGCATCTCAGCCGGCAGGTGATTCTGCGGCCAATATGGCTATTTTAACCAAACTTGGCCGGGTGGCACTATTAATTCCCGTTACTCTTGGGATTAGTCTTTGGTTTAACCTGAGGGATGCAGGGAAGGAACAAAGCGCTGGATCGCAGGGCTTGACAATTCCCTGGTTTATTTTCGGCTTTTTAGGCCTGAGTTGTCTCAATACCTTTGGTTTAATTCCTCATGATCTTACTTCTGTGATGCTTCACATCAGCAGTCTTCTTATGATAATTGCGATGGCGGGCATGGGACTTAGCGTAGATCTTGTGATGTTTAGGCGTATGGGAATAAAATCACTGTTTATCGGATTTGTTGGCTCCCTAGTTATCTCAGTTGCCGGCCTATTAGCCATTCGTACCCTGCATTTTTAAGGTTGGGAGGTTTTAAAATGCTGAGCAAGTTAGCAGAAGAGCTGTTGGCCAAAAATCAACTGGAGGCTGTGGATACATCCATTAACAGAATTATCCTGGCAGTGGACGGTTCTGCTCCGGCTATTGAAGCAACTAAGTATGCAATGGGTTTAGCTAAACGGAATAACTCAGAAATAATTGCTGTATTTGTTGACCCGGATGGAGAAGATGCAATCATCCCAGAGCACGAATGGGAGCTACTGGCCCAAAAGACTAAGCGAGTTCGCTATGGGTTGGCAGGCTTAAAGCTTGCCCATAAATACGGTGAAGCATACTGTATAAATGTGAAATTGCTTCTTTTAAGCGGCAATCCCGTGAAGCAAATCATTAATGTTGCTGAGAAAGAAGGAGCTGACTTAATCGTTACAGGAGATACCGGCTTAACGGGAATCAAAAGAATAGCCTTAGGAAGCATTGCTGAAGCTGTAGTTGAAGCATCTGACATTCCCGTTCTAGTTGTTAAAAGGAGGAAAACATTGTGAATTTATATCAGTTCCATATTTTTAAAACAGTGGCTGATAAAAAGAGTTTTTCCGGGGCTGCGCAAGCCCTTTTTATCTCTCAGCCGGCAGTCAGTATGCATATCAAATCTCTGGAAGACCATTTTGGCACAAGATTGTTTGATCGTAACACCCAACAAGTAACCATCACAGAAGCTGGTCGTATTCTATATGAATATGTGGAAAAGATCTTGTCATTGCTGGATGAAGCAGAAAAAGATATTTCCGCTCTCACCGGCTGTATACGAGGCACCTTATCGGTAGGAGCAAGTTTTACCTTGGGCGAATACGTGATTCCGCAAGTTTTGGGGTGCTTTAAAAAACAACATCCCCAGGTAAGGGCTTTACTAAAGGTGACCAATACAGAAGAAATAGTTAAGCTGGTGTTAAAGCAGGCGCTGGACTTAGGGCTTGTGGAAGGTCGCGTGGATAACTTTGAATTGATTGCAAAACCTTTTATGAAAGACGAACTGATTGTTTTGCTTCCCGTCGACCATCCCTTAGCTGGTAAGAAGTTTATCTTAATTGATGAACTTGTGGCGTTGCCTTTTATCCTGAGAGAACAAGGGTCTGGTACAAGGAAGATAACCGAAGATAGATTAAAGGAAGCAGGTATAAATCTATCTGAATTAAACGTGGTTATGGAATTAGGAAGTACCGAAGCAGTAAAGGAGGCTGTGGAAGCTGGGTTTGGTGCAACAATTATTTCCAAATGGGCAGTACAAAAAGAATTGAAGTTGGGTACTCTCGTTTCGGTTAAAGTCAAGGATGTTTCTCTAGTACGGAAGTTTTATGTGATTTATAATAAAAACAAGTCCCAAACACCGGTAGTAAAAGAATTCATATCCTTTCTGAGTTCGTTTTGCTTTCAGAAAGATTCAATCGAAAAACTTGCCTAATAGAAATAATTTACTCGCCCAACCGAGGCGTGTTTTATGCATGATACCAGTGGGGCGATTTGGAAGAGGGGCGAGTGGGGGGGGGATGCGATGGTGGTGCCCTACCTGCATCGCCTGGGGATAGATAAGCTGGACGTACTGGTGGTCACCCAAGTCATATCTGAATCCTGCAAGGAGTCTCATCTTCCGGATGCGCTTCCAGGGCCGACGCAAGGATATGCTGGGCCGAATACCGGCGCTTGGCCTTGTTGCCCAAGGCGCAGGCGATAAAGGTTTTCCCGACCCTGGTCGGCCCGGTGATGATCAGGTTGTGATGCTTCCCGATCCACTATCGGGTTTTTCCTGCGGGCGTCTTGGGTTTATTGACAGGGAGGCGTTTTTGGGCTAAGATAAGAAACGGGCGGGCTGGTGTAGCTCAGCAGGCAGAGCAGCGCACTCGTAATGCGCAGGTCGTCGGTTCGAATCCGACCACCAGCTCCAGGAAAGGCAGTAACGGCAAGGGTTTCGGAGCTGGAAATCCTTGCCGCTATCTTAAAGAAGGGTCAATTTGAGAAAATTTTGAGAAAATGGTTTCAGGTTAGCTTGTCGGCCAGGAGGGAATCAACCTTCTTGGCCGCTTCTTTTTGGGCGTCGGGGAAAAGGTGGGCGTAGTAGTCAGCGGTAATTCCGATTCCCGAGTGCCCCAAGCGGGCCGAGACTACTTTTAGGCTTTCGCCCATCCGCACCAGCCAGGAAGCGTGGCAGTGTCGCAGGGAGTGAAAGGAAATCTTCAACCCTGCTTTGTGGGCCACGTCCCGGAAGTGAGAACCAAAGCTCTCGTTCCTTATCGGCCTCCCGTCCTGGAGGCAACATACCAAGCCATTATCCTGATAGGCCGCGCCGAAAAAGAGTTTATCCTTCTTCTGCGCTAATCGGTGGTGCTTAAGTAATTCCACTAAAGAAGGCGGTATTTCAACGCTCCGCTTGCTGTTCTTGCTTTTTGGTGGTCCGTAGGTGATTTCATAGGTAGTGCCGTTTTCGGTCTTCTGCCGCCGGACCTTCTGCGCCCGCTTGACGGTGATAACCCCGTGTTTCAGGTCCACGTCTTCCCAGCGCAGGGCAAGCACCTCACCCAACCGCAGGCCGGTAGCTACGGCTATGCAGGTGGGAACATAAAGGTAGGAGTCCTTCACCGCCCCAAACAGCCGGTCAAGTTCCCGTTCTGTAAGTGGCCTTATTTCCTGTCGCGTCACCTTTGGCGGGTCCACAGCGTCGGCAACGTTCCGGTAGGCAAGTTCCCACCGGACGGCGTGCTTCAACGCCTCGTGGATTATCACGTGGACCTTGCGGACGTAAGCAGGAGACAGCCCCGGACCGACGCTTCTTTTATTGTCCTTGCGCCCTTCGCGCAACAGCTTCCCGTAAAACTCCCGCAGGTGGGCCGGGTGTAGCTTGACCAAAGGGATATCGCCAAGCTCAGGCTTAACGTGGTAATTGATGATGTGGGTATAGTCGTAAAGCGTTCGCTCGGAAAGGTTGCTCCTGCCGTAGTCGGCCAGCCACTTGTCCAGGAATTCGCCGAAGGTTATCCGCTCCGGGTTGATGGTGTATCCCTTCTCCAACTGGGCGATAAGCTCGGCCAGCCGCTTCTCCGCGTTGGCCTTCTTCCCCCGGATGGTTTCTTGATACTTCTCGTATTTCTCGGTCTTCGGGTTCTTGCCCAAGCTGATGGTGATCCGCCAGCTATCCTTTGCCTGCCGCCTGATGCTACCGCGCATCGCCCGAAACCTCCTTTACATAAAGCGGTAGATTAGCACCACAGCCGCCACCAGGACGCAGAAACCAACATACACCCAGGGGCCGTAATCGAAGATACGGTCAAGGATTTTGCTCTTCACCTTGCTTCGCCTCCTTCGTCGGGGATATAAACCAGCAGGTCTCCCGGCTGGCAGTTAAGGGCCTTGCATAAAGCCTCTAAGGTTTCGAAGTTTACCCCCTTCGCCCGGTTATACCAAAGTGTTGTTAGTGTTGTCCGCGCTAAACCGGTCATCCGCGATAACTGGGAAATGTTACGCACCCCTTTTTCTCCCATAACCACGGCCAACCTGGAACGGATGGGCATTGCTCTTCCCTCCCTTTTCTTTAAGTGTAGCATATCGCTGTTTAAATGGCAACTATATTATTCGTTATGAACAAAATATTTTTCAAAAACCTATTGACTTACTGTCCAGGGTATGCTACACTATAATCAAAACAACAAACACTAACACAAGGGAGGCTGGTTCAAATGCTCAAAAACCTAATCGAACAGGCGAGGGTCCTGCCGGGGGAAGTGGAGAGGCTAACGCTCAAGCTCTACGAAACGAAGCAAAGACTCCACACTCTCCTTGAGGACAAGGCCAAGCTGGAGGCTCAGGTTGCGGGCGAAGTGGCAGGCGAAACAGACGGCAACGGCAAGAAGCGGTATCCGAATGAGGAAGCAAGAAAGGCGGAAATAGCGAAGCGGTTAGCGGCGAACGAAATCTACCAGGCTAACGAAGAAGCGGTCAAGCAGGCAAGGGAAGAAGCGGTAGCACTCGAAGCGAAACTCGACCGGGCAAGATACCAGCACCGAACGGCAACAACGCTCCTCAACCTTCTGGCAAGTGCAATTCAAGCGGGTAGAAAGGATATCGAAGAGGCAATCCTCAGCAGCACCGAAGCGGCAAAGAGGGAAGCGGCGAAGAAGTTCGTGGAAGGCGTGAAGGAAATCGCCAAGGGAAATGGTAGCAGCAACGGCAACGGCAACGGCAACGGCAACAGTCTCAAGGAAGCGAAGGTAACGGTCCTGGAGGCAAGGCCGGGCAAGAGTGAAGGCACCATCCGGGCTTACTGCCAAACGGAAGAAGGGGAGAAGGTGGCGGTCTACGCCAAGAACAGCACCGGCAAGAAGTTAGCGGCAGCGATAGGCGAAGCAGTAGCGTTGAAGTTCAAGGAGATGGACCACGGCTGGTTCGCGGTAAGCATAAACTAAGGGTCCAGGGGCAATCCCTGGACCACCCAAAGGCCGGAGTGAAAGGTTGGCAAGCCGACTCCGGCCTTCCTATTTCTTTTCGCCACAACATAGCACAATCCTTCTTTAGAAGGGGGCTTTTCGGCAACCTCTCCCTTCTCCCTTGCCGAAAACAGCCAACCCCCCCATCCCCAGGGATGGGTATCCCGCCAAAGGTATCCTCCTTCCGGCAAGCAGAAGAAAACTTTTTGCTC
Organism: Thermodesulfitimonas autotrophica; assembly: GCF_003815015.1. Classification (NCBI taxonomy): domain Bacteria; kingdom Bacillati; phylum Bacillota; class Clostridia; order Thermoanaerobacterales; family Thermoanaerobacteraceae; genus Thermodesulfitimonas; species Thermodesulfitimonas autotrophica. Next base: position 599,631 of record NZ_RKRE01000002.1, on the reverse strand, counting down.
CCTGCATCACCACCACCCCTGAAACGGGCTTTTCTCACGGTGAACGCCTTCATATTTGGCCTACAAGGGCCTTCTACGCAGCCGGTAATTTTTCTACCTTGACGGAGGCTTTCGTTCAATGTGGGCCATCCTGACGCATTAGAGAGGCAAATCCCCGAAAAGCAGCCCCACCTACAGGGATTGGGCATCCCATTCCGCGAAGGGGCTCCGGGGGCATACAGGGGAAACTTTTCTGTCGGTAAATAGCGTTGATAATTTTGCCATATTGCGCCACTACAGGAGGATTCTCTTTCGGTGCTGTCGAACCCTCAGAACCGATAATAGTCCGTGGGGAGGGTGAACGAATGAAAAGGGCCGCACTTGTAGCCATTTTGGTTGGGTTTTTGTTGTTTTTTGGCTTTGCCGCTGCCGGAGCTTGGCAAAATGTTCGCCTTTTCGTCAACGGCAGGGAGATTTATCCCGATGTGCCGCCCCAGATAATTAATGGTAGGACGTTGGTGCCTTTGCGGGCCGTTGCAGAAGCGTTAGGGGCGGATGTAAGGTGGGACGGAAACAACAAGACCGTCTATGTGTATCGCTCTTCCAATGATCCAAATAGCTATAAAGCAATAGCGGATAGATTATATCTTGATTTAGCGAGGCTCGATGACTCCGGTGCCCAATTCTTGAAACGATTGGACTCACCACTAAGCGGCTCCCCATTGGTGCAGCAAGAAGCTCTAAAACAGGTTATAGAACGGGAAAAGTTATTGAAAGAGGCTTTAAAGCTATCTCCTCCAAGAGAAGCCGAGATGTTTCATTTGACGTTGGTTAAAGTTCTCAACACGGGCATTACCGGTTGGAGTTTAATTTATGAGTTAGCGTCAGTGTCTCCCCCACCTACTATAGAAACCGAATATTTAAACGCAATAGAAAAGGTGGGTTGGATGAGAGTCCAACAACAGGAAAGCCTTGATGCGCTACATAAGCAGCTTTTTGGTTTTTGAGTAAGCGATTTTCGGGGCGGGAAAAGAGTTTAAGGTGGAAAAATAAGATGAAGCGCGCGTGGATTATTCCTGCGGTGATGTGCCTTTTGTTGCTGGCCGCTTGGCCGTTCAGGTGGGAGAAAGGACCAACGCAAACGGTAAATAACGGAGCTTTGAAGATTGTCCACCTGCGGGACCACTGGACGGGCCAGGCGTGGGTTGCTCTTTACGGTTATGACGCAGTAAACAATCGGCTATATAGCGGTGAAATGGTTCCTGTTCCTTCGCAAGCTGATATTGCGAAGCGAAAGGAGCAAATTTTAGCAAGCCCGGAAGAAGTTAAAAAAGTGGCTGAGTTAAGGAAAAGACTTACGCTTCCAGCTATTTCGGGCGGCGGGGAAGAAGCAGAATGGGAAATACAGAAGGAGGAAGAACGTATCGAATCTACCGCAAGGTCTGAACTTAAGTGCTGGGCTTGGCGGAAGCGAAACATTGCTACAGAGATATGGGCCGGTCTCGTGGCCTTATCCGCATTAATGGCAGTTATTTTGGTTGTGCATACTTCGCGCAGCCCGCGTAATCAAGAAGTGTCCACGTTGCCACCACAATAAGGCAATAACGGTCAAAAGTTTCCGGCGGGAAAAAGAAAGATATCTATATGTTAACGATAAAGAAAACAGGACCATTATAGCTCCCGCAACGCCTTCAACAAAAGCTGCTTCGCCTCCGGGTTTCGGGCCAGGTCCTCACGGGCCAGGGTAACAACACGGTTACGGCGGATTGTGTCGCCTTCGATGTGATAATGCGCGATTTGCAAGCGGCCGGCCTTGGGGTAATAAGCTATGGCAAGCCTGATGGTGCGGGCCTCAAGCGGCTGCTCCTTCAACCAGTATGCCTCACCAACGTAACGCTTCACTGAAGCACCCCCTTAAATTGTGTGAAAATTCAGAATACTTCCCTTATCTGCCCCGGCCTTGGTTTCGCCTGGCGGTCGCTGTTCTTCTCCGCTCTCCTCCGGTGCTTGCCGCGCTTGACGGCCTTTTCCCATAGCTCCGGGTGCTGGGCCAGCAGTCTTGACGCCTCTTCCAGTGAAAGTATGGCTATACAGCCCTTGCCCAGGGGTATGATTACCTCTTCGCGATAGCGGGGCATCAGCAAATCCACCTCATTTCACCGGTTCGCTCATCGTAAACAATGAAGGTCCCAGGCCGGGAGAACGCCCGCTTTACCCGCTCCGCATCTTGCGGTGTTGCCGGAGTCCCCCATAGCTCCAGGACCGCCCGGGCCTCCTCCTCGCGGTTGGCGATAACCTCAAGATACGGCAGCGCCTTCTTTCGGTCCAGGCCGGGCTTGTAGCGACACCGGATAACGCCGTCCTTTAAATAAAGCCGCACTCCCAGCCGCTCTAATTCGCTAGTAGCCTTGACCACGGTCATTTGCCGCCGCCCTCCTTCCACTCCTGGTAAATCTCGTCAAGTGCGGTGTCTCTGTCGTCAACCGATTGATAAACATCAACCGCCTTCCCCTCGGCAGGACGTTCCGGTTCGGGGGCAGGGGGTTCCGTAGTTTTTTTCTGAGAAGTATTTGCGACATTAGCGACATTAGCGACCGAAGGGGTAGGGGGTGAAAGACTTTTGTCGCATAAGTCGCTTTTGTCGCAATCTCTGCTTGTTTTAATTTGGGTGGCAAACCAGCGTTCAGCGTGCCTACCTCCGGTTTCCTCCGTCCGCATCGTCATTAGGCCAGCAGCCGCCAGGGCAGAAAGTGCGCTCGCGATTCGCTTCCCGCCTTGGTGTCGGCCAAACAGGTCCCGGATTTCCGTTCGGGTCAAACCATTTTCAGCCGCCCGGCGTGCAGCCTGGAGGATTTCATCAGCTACCGGGTCGCCAAGGGCATCGCCAAAAATGAAGCGCGCCGAACGCTCACAGTAATCCCACAAGGCCAGGGCCGCCTTTAGGTGCTCCTCTCTAATTACCGCCGAAAGGTCAAGTAGCGCATAGATACAGGCCAGCCGCATAACGTGGGCCTCCGCCCGGGCAATCATCGCGCCAAGCAGGCCAGGCTTGCCTTCAGAAAGCTCCGGGTAAACCTCATACCACAGCCGCCGGGCCGCTTCGTCCCGCTTCATTTCGCCAACGGTCTTGGCAAACTCAACAGCGTCCCGCAGCCGTTCGGCAAGCGGATACAGGTCCTCGTCCCGCAGGTTCCCTCCTTCCGGCAGGACCTTGGATCGCCGGACGCACAGCCACTGGAAGCGGTTGCCGAAACCGTTGCCCGCTTCCGTGGTGTCGAGATAGCGCAAAAGCTCATCTTTGGTTATATGGCCGATAATCGAAATATGGGCATCCGTTGCTTTTGCCGGGCTGTTCTTGGTCAAGGATTGAAGTCGCCCGTGGTCCCAGGCGTTGCGGATGTTGGCCGATAGCGTGTTGCCTTCCCGCTGAAGCACCCGCAGGGTCGAAGCAAACTCGGCCTCGTAAGCCAGCAATCGTTTGTCCTCGACACCGGTATCAACAATGACCGTTTCGCGCCCCACAAGGCGTTTGTCGTGTCCTTTGCCTTCGTAAACAGGCTCCTCTTTCTCGATGGGGTCGTGGACCGCCCAAATCAAGCCTTCGCCACTTGAAAGCCCGAATTGAACGCGGTTCTCCTCCCATTCAGGGTCAACCATCCGAAACAGCCGCCGGACGTGGCCGAAGGAAGAGCCCTTCCGCCCTTTGGCACTACTACCCACCAACACCGCAAATTCGTTCAGGTAGTGCTTGTCCGCTTCAGCTACAAAGTAAGCCGTCCTGCCGATAACATTCCCGAAGGCGATAAGGGTTTGGGCAAGGACCGCTACCGGGTCCGCTTCAGTATGCGGATCGACCGTTTGGACAATATCACCGGCCAAACCATAAAACGCGTCCGGTGCAGGTGATTCAGGATACGACAAAAGCGACTTATGCGACCAAAGGTCCTCCTCTTCGGCCTCACCGTTCACCCGCTTGGGCTTGCGGGCCTCCCGCCGGGCCACGCTGTCAAACACCGCGCGCAGTTCCCGCTCCGGCAATGGCGGAGAATTTTTCCGGTTCCACTCGGTCAGCAGCAGCCAGACTTCATCCTCCGGCAGTCCCTTCCCAAACCAATGCCCGACCAATTTGGTCGCGGCATCATTCCTTTGTCCTTGTGGCACCCCTTGCAGAAGCTCCACTACCCAGAAGGAGTCGCGGGGGGCCGGTGTTTCCGTTGGCCTCTGAATTAGTTTCAAAACCCATTCGGGCAACGGGGCAAGCGGCAAATCATCCGGGCCGCGTCCCCTCGCCCAGGCATAACGCCGCCCGCTCGGGTGGACCGATGGCGGGGCCGCCACGTAGCCGCGGTCACCGCGAAGGTCCAACCCCCTGACGCCGCCCAGGCTAACGGCGTTCGGGACCGTTCCGCCTGGATGGGTGAAATAGACGTGGTATCCTTTGTTGGTCCTAACGGTTGGCGTCCGGGGCAGCCCTTTCTCTTTGGCGTAGACAATAGCCGTCTCGCCGTCTAAGTCAAGGACCACCAAGCCGGAAACCGCGCCGGTTACGACGCCGATGTTCGCCTCCGGGTTGTCCCGCCACCACGCGCGGATTTCTTGCTCCACCGGTCGGCGGTTCTGGTATTCGCTCCAGGCAGGCAGCAGGGGTCGCTTGTCGCGGGGCCGGAGAGGGATGACACTCCACCCTCGGGCAGCATAGGATAAAGCCGCACTAAGCATCCCGGGCCACCTCCCGGAAAACCCGCTCCAGCAGCTCCCGCACCTCGGGAAGCCCGGCCCGGCGATACCAAGATGAAAGCATCGCCAAGCGGTCAAGGTGCATCCCGGAACCGGCTATCGCCCGATATTCGCGGGCCGCTTGTCTCCGAAGGTGGGGCGGTAGGGCCTTGAGGAGTCTTCGCGGATGTGGTATTGTGAACATAAGCTCGATACCTCCTGTTCGCCGCCCGGTCTGCCACAGCCGGGCCTTTTCGTTTATTGGTTGCCGCTGCGCAACCAATGCTCTAAACTATCGCGTAACACCAGCCACCGCCTTTTCCCGATGCGGCGCCCCTGAACCTCACCGTTGTGTAACAATTTCAAAAGCGTATTGCGGCCAATGCCGCTGACCGCCACAGCCTCCCGCACAGTGAGCGTGATTCGCTTCTCCTCGCGCATAATTATCCCTCCTGAATTTGCCAATTTGCCTCGAACTTAACAGATTTTGTCGGCAAAAGCCAAAAAACGAAAATTCGCATTACGAAGCGTTAGCCGCTCATTACAAGCACAAGCTGTCGTTTTCGTGTCCAGTCGGGCCTTTGGCAAACCCTGTCAAACACTCAGTGTTCCCTCTATTTCGCTCGTTCTTCTTGCGTTTTTTTCAAGCCTAATGTAAACTGGAGAGGGGCTTAAAATCCACGTGAAGCGGTTTCACGTTCCGCCTCTGGTGCGGCATTAGGGCTTATAAAATTTGTGCAGCGGTGGTGCAGGGAAAATGAGTGCCGTAGCGCGGTTAGTCGAAGTAAAACTTTACATCTCCCGGTCAAGCGAGAGATTTTTTGAGGTTCTCGTCCTCCCCGACGGCCATTTGGTGTCGCTTCCCCCGTTCGGCCTGACCAACGTGCTCCTGCAAGAAGCCGCCACCCACCCGCCGCAAGAAGCGGTAAAGCAGGCTCTCGCCCGGTTTACCGATAAAATGGAGATGCCAGCGGGGAATGACGTTATTTTTGCGTTGTGGCGGTTGGTCAAAGAGGGAAAAATAAACCGCCCGGAAGCCCTTCTTTCGACCACGTTTAGGCAGCCGGGGGAAGCCTACGCAGCGGAGATTCAATTTTTAAGCCGCGCCCTCGAATGGTGGCTCCTTCCCGCTGGGCGAGGCAAGAGAACGCGTCCAGCGGAAAGATTTGTGGCTTCTCTTGCCAACGCGGGGACACCTCATTTTGCCGCGGTGGTCTGCAGCCGCAGCCGCGAAGCTCCGTCCTGGTTTATGGGGGCTGTGGTTGAGCACGCCGTTAAACGGAGTTCTGACACAACAGGCCGCGAATTAATTGAACGCACGTTCCCCGCCAGGGTTTACACCAGCAACGGGGGTATTCTCCCCCTCTGTTGGGCGGAAGTTCTTTACGCAGCCGAAAATAACATCTTCGCCCGCCCCTGTGAGGTTTGCGGCAGGTGGTTTCCACTACCGAAAACGCAGGTCGGCCAGCAGAAATTTTGCTCGCCGTCCTGCCGGTCGGCATCCAAAAGAAAACGGACCGCCGAAAAAAGAAAAGCCCTCAAGCCGTGAAGTAATGCGGCTTTCAGGGCACAACCATTTGAGAAAAATTTGAGAAAATGAGTTTGATTTATGTGGGTTTATGAGGGTTTACCAATAACAGGGAAATTCCGAAAGACCGCTTCGCTCTAAGGTTTATGCCCTCTGGTAAACTCTTACAAACCCTCCGGCGTCAACTCGTAATGCGCAGGTCGTCGGTTCGAATCCGACCACCAGCTCCAGGAAAGCAAGAAACGGCAAGGGTTTCGGGACTGGAAATCCTTGCTGTTATATTTTGGAAATATCAATTGTCCGCCGGCTTCTGTTTATTTTATTACGAGTATTTTGAAAACGGGGCTTGGACTTAGGGATTCTCTTTATTAGATGGTGGCCTTTTCTCCTTTCGCGAAGGCGTGCTACGCCGCTTCTTTTTCTTTTCTACTACCCTTAAAGCCCACTCCCAGCCTTCAGCCAGTAACGCTTTCTCTTCTTCCGAAAGGGCAGGGACGCGCTTTAGCAACCCAGCAAAGCGGCGGTCAGCCACCAGGTACGGCAACTGCTCTTCGCGGAAAAGGACCGGTTGCTCTCCTGACTGCCGAGATTCTTCTTTCATGCGTTCGCGTCTGTCTGTCCGGCCCAGGAGGTAGTCCACCGAGACGTTAAAGAAGTCCGCTAACCGGTTCAGCGTTGCCGGATCGGGTGTCCGCCTGTTCCGCTCGTACATTGCGATGGTACTTTGCCCCATGTTCAAGAGTTTCGCCAACTCTGCTTGCGAAAGCCCCTTCTCCTTGCGGAGTGCAGCCAACCTTTCTCCAAGTGGTTGCATTCAATGCACCTCTGGGCGAATGTAACACGATTTGCGATATTAGCCAATATCTTATCGCGAAAAGCGATTTTTTATGCCAAAAGTATTGACGCACTCACAAATTGTGATTATATTTGTCATTAAGTAGCACAAGATGTCGTTGAGTGACATCTTGTGCCGACTGCACTTGAAGAAGGTGACTTCTTTGCCCAACCGGAGGATAAAGACTCTTCGGGTACTACGGCGGCTTACCCAGAGGGAAGTTGCTGCGGCGGTGGGTATCGCGCAGAGTAGTTACGCAATGATCGAGTCCGGTCGCCGCTACCCCCGGAAGCACATTGCCAAAAGGCTGGCGGAGTTCTTCGGAGTGACCGTGGACGAGCTCTTTTTTGCGGAGGATAATCACGCCGCGCAATACAAGGCGGAGATACACGCGCTCCGTGATTGCCAGGAGGAGTAGGCCTAACCACCGCCCCAGGTAAGAATAGCAGCTTTTATTGGTGACCGTCCCGATCTGTCGGGCGATTAAAAGTAATTTCGCCGCAGCGGCGCATGGATGTGGAGGTTTGAAATATTGAACACTACGACCCAAAAACAAGAACTCCCTGAAGGGTGGTGCCCTCACGAGCTCTGCCTCCTAAACCGGGATTGCTATTGCCTTGTAGGTATCGGTAACCGGGGGGAAGGATTTCTTTGCCCTTTCTATTTTTTTCGAAGCGGGGAGGGGGCTGTTCACGTGGTTAGCCAAGGCAAGATAGAGGAGCACTTTGATCTCTTTTCGAGGAGATTGCGAGCATCTTCAAGTGGCGAGGAAGGACCGCCTTGATCCGGCGGGGTGGAATTCTACGCAATATAACCAGGGCTTGTCGGGAAATTTTTTCGGGATAAGCAGGAAAAACTTGCCGAAATAACAGCAACAATGTCTAATAGGGGATGTATAATATTATCAGCAACCCTTAAAAGGTCTGGTGGGGACAAATGGAATTTGAGGCGGCGGTGGGGAGTATGAGCCGGGGCTTCCTCACCTTCAGCCTGACGGCGGAGCGGATCAGGGTTTACTGGGTCTGGGGCAACCGGGAGGTATGCCCCTACTGCCGCCGGGAGAAGGTGGTGCAGGACCTTCTGTACCGGGAGATTACCTCGACAGAGGAGAAAAGAAAAGTGGCAGAGTTTTTGGCCCAGATGGTCGCCTGGCTGCGGGATACCGATGAGCGCGACTTTTACCGGACACTGCGGCAGCGCGGCACCTCGTGGTCCGTCATGGTCTGGGCGGACCGGGTTTGTCTTTGGGCCCGGGGAGAGGATATCTATCCGCCCTGGTGGGATGATGTCTGGGCGTCGATCAGGGAGTTTACCGGCGACTTTTCCGATGCGGTAGTTCCCGGAAGATAAAAAGCGAGGACCCCTCGCGGGAACCCTCGCTTAACATATGGCGGTGCCGGCGCTTCCCCCGGCAGCGGTAGCGGACCTCAGACGGCAACGACCTCTTTGACCTCGGGAACGGCCTGTTTAAGAGTCCGCTCGATGCCCTGTTTCAGGGTCATGGTGGCCATCGGGCAGCCGCCGCACGCCCCCTTCAGGCGCACTTTGACGACGCCTTCCTCGACCGCGACCAATTCAACGTCCCCGCCGTCACGCTGCAAATAAGGCCGGATCTGCGCGAGCACGGCTTCAACCTTTTCCTTCATCGATCTTGGGCCTCCTCCGCGCGAAATTTCTGTTTGCAGGCTTATCTTCCGGCACCGGAGAGGGAATTATTCCGTGGTAAGCTCATCCACTTCCTCGGCACCGTGTTCAAGCTCCTCGGCTTGTTCCTCATCGAGATCGAGGAGGAGAGCCTGGAACTCCCCTACGTGCGTTTTTTCTTCCCGGGCAACATCGAGAAGAACCGCCCGGACATTCTCGTCGGTGGCCATCGCCGCGAGTTGCTCATAAAGGTTGATGGCGTCAAGTTCGGCGATAATGGCCGCCCGCAGGATCTCCCGGTCAAGGTCCTCGGGATCTATCTTCGTAAGGTCGACCGGAATGCGGGACAACATGGTTCTCTCCTCCTTTCGCTGGGTGACCGGGCGGGCAAACCCGGCTAAAACTCCCCACCAGCCACGGCGCACAAGCCGCAAAACCGCAACAGTAGCGCCTTTAAGGGGATCCCACCTCCCCGTCGGTGGATTTTACCCGGTGCGCGGGGGGCCCGGCCTGGAGCGCATTCAGCGCGGCATTCGCAGCCCGGTCGGCCAGGCGGTTTTCCTCCCGCGGGATGTGAGTAACGCGAACTTTAAGCGCGGGGCACGCGGCAAGAATTTTTTTCACCCGCGCGGCGATGACTTTAAGCTCCGGGTCCTTAATCTTAAAATGCCCGTTGAATTGCTTCACCACAAGTTCCGAATCGGAGCGGATTACAGCTTCGACCGGGCCGTTTTTCTGGGTGAGATGTACCAGAGCTTTTACCGCTCCCTCGAGGGCCAGCCACTCCGCGACGTTGTTGGTCGTAACGCCAAGGGGCTTGCTTTTAGTCAAGAGGACCTGCCCGGATTCATCCTGCAGGATCATGGCGGCGGCGGCAGGACCCGGGTTACCGCGGCTGGCACCGTCGATGTTGACGAAATAGCACGTCCGGGAGCGCATTTCAGCGACCGGCCACGCGCCGCTCAAGCTGGTAAACCCAGGCGATGACCGCGGCCACCGCCTCGTAGAGGGCGGGCGGTATCTTGGAGCCCAGCCCGAGCCCGGTGAGCGTAAAGGCGAGCTCCGGGTCGCGGTAAACCGGAACGCCGTGCGCAGCGGCAACCTTCTCGATTAGCGCGGCAAGCTCCCCCCGGCCAGCAGCCACTACCCGGGGGGCCGCATCTTTTTCGGGGTCGTAGGCGAGGGCGGCGGCGGCTTTCGGCTTCTCCTCCATTCTATCGCCTCCTCAAACTATCGCGTTCACCGGGCGGTATCCGGTCGTTTCTGTGTCCTGTAAGGCATCGAAGACCGTACGGACCGGACGGGTGCTGACGGAGGTGCCAGCGACCCGGTAGCCCAGCTCCCCGAGCCTTGTTTTCAGTATTTCCAGCGCCTCCGTGGCTATGGCGGCGGCCCACTCCTGGCTCACGGCCACCCGTAAGGTGTAGCCGCCGGTGTCCTCTATCAAGCAGACCCAGGTTTCTCCTAAGACGGGCGAGCTTACCTGCACGATGATCCCTGCCGGGAGCCCGCCTTCGGGGCCGTCACCGTCTTTCTCTACGAGGAAGACTTCCCCGGAGCCTTCCGGCCCCCGGAAGGTGAAAAAACGGAGCAGGTCGGCACCGGGTGTGAGGGGCCGGGCGCTGTTGAGGAGTTCCTGGCCGGCGGCGAGTTCCCTGGTAGGCTGCCCGGCCGTCCGGCTGCGCACCAGGTAGTCTACCGCCAGACGTAGCTTCGCGGCGTCTTCCCGGAGGTCGAGGTTTTCGAGATAAAGTCTGGCCGCCCAAAAGGCGTCGCGCTCTTCCTCGGGAAAGGCGCGCCCTTCGGCGAGCAGGCGCAGGATAAACTGGCGCTCTAACGGCAAACGGTGTTTGAGCATCTCGCGCAGCAAGTTTACCGTGTCCCTATCCGGCGGGAGTTCGAGCAGGCGGGCCAGGTCCTCGGGCGTCATCTCTTCCGTAAGGTCGCTACCTATCCGGCGCAGGTAGAGGGTTTCGCCCGTGATCGCTTCGACCAGCGCCCAGAAGGTGGCCGGCGCCGCGGGCAACTCACCCCGGGCGTTAAAGGTCTGGCCCGCGATGCGGACCACGGCCTCCGGTCCGGTGACGGATATCGTTTCCACCATGACCATTTGACCCGGCCGGAGGTACCAGGGGAGGCGCCAGGAAAGGCCTGGCGGAAGCGTTACCCGGCTGACGCCGCCGATTCCCATGTCCGCCACCTTCACTTTAGGGCCCTGGGAACCCCACGTTTTTTATATTTTACCACGTCGTTCGGCGCGGGGGTAGCCGGAGAAAACTAAACCTACCAATTCCCAGGCAAGTTTACGGAACTTCTTTTATGATGAAAAAACTTTCCAGAAAAAGTAGGGAAAAATCGCCACGGCTGCCGGTGACTCTTGACAAGCGGCGGCCTTTCCGGGGACAATGAAGCTGTATTTATCTTCCGGCGCTGGGTGGTGTGGTGATGGGCCTGCGGATCGGCTGGTTTTCAACGGGGCGGGACGCGGCGGCCCGCGAATTGCTGCAGATGGCGGTGGCGGGGATCACCTCCGGCGAGCTACCGCTGGCAATCGCCTTTGTCTTCTGCAACCGGGAAGAGGGGGAAGACCCGGAAAGCGATTCTTTTATCAAGCAGGTCCGCGGCTACGGTCTGCCGTTAATTACTTTCTCCGCCGCGCGTTTCAAACCGGACCTGCGCCGGCAGGGGGCGTCCGGCGATGAAGCGGCGCGCCTCCGGTGGCGCGAGGATTACCACCTGAAGGTGTTGGAGCTGATTGCCCCTTTTGAGGTGGCTTTTTCCTTTTTGGCTGGCTACATGCTGATTGTGGGTGCCGAGATGTGCCGGCGCCACATGATGCTTAACCTGCACCCGGCCCTTCCCGGTGGACCAAAAGGCACCTGGCAGGAGGTCATCTGGCAGTTAATTGCGCAACGGGCGCAGGAAGCGGGCGCCATGATTCATTTGGTGACGCCTGAACTGGACGCCGGCCCACCGGTGAGCTACTGCCGGTTTTCCCTCGCAGCGCCTCTTTTCGCGCCGCTCTGGGCGGAAATGGAGGAAAAACTGCGCGCCGCTTCGCTTGAGGCGGTTCAAGCGGCGGAAGGTGAGCGAAACGCTCTTTTTCAGGCGATTCGCCGGGAAGAATTTGCCCGGGAGCTACCGCTCATCTGGCTCACGCTGCAGAAGCTTGCCGCCGGGGTGGTCCGCGTGGCGGATGGGCGGGTCTTTGTGGGCGGGGCGCCCAGCAACGGGATCGACCTCAGCGCCGAGGTAGACCGGCTGCTTCCCTTCCCCCCAGCGGAAGTAAAGGACGGGGGCAACGCTGATTGAAGGTGGGCGCGGAAATGTCTTGGTTAGTCGCGTTTGATCTAGAGGGGCCGCTTTCTCCCCAGGATAATGCCTACGAGGTAATCGGGCGCGTGCCGCGGGGGCACGCGCTTTTCGAGCGGCTGAGCCGCTACGACGACCTGCTTACCCTTGCCGGCCGGGAAGGCTACGAGCCGGGCGACACTTTAAAGCTTCTCGTTCCCTTTCTGCTCGCTAACGGGCTGACGGAAGCCGATATTCGGGAGGTTTCGGTGGGGGCGGCGCTGGTGCCGGGGGCTGTGGAGACGGTGGCGGCCCTGCGCGAGCGGGGCTTGCCGGTGGTGGTCATCTCGACCAGCTACTGCCAACACGCCCATACCATCGCGGCGCGCCTCGGGATCCCTACCGCCCAGGTTGCCTGCACCCATCTGCCGCTGGATGCGATGCGGGAGGAACTGGACGCCGCGGACCGGGCCTTCATTCTAGAGGTGCAGGAAGAGCTTCTCGCGCTGCCGCTCGCGGCAGAGGAAGAGCTTGGCGCTTGCTGCGACCGTTTCTTCTGGACGGAACTGCCGCGGCGTCCGGTGGGGCGGCTGATGGCGGCGGTCGAGGTGGTCGGCGGGGCGCGGAAGACCGCGGCGCTAACCCGTTTTGCCGGTATGTTCGGCGTGCCGCTTGAGCGGGCGGTGGTGGTGGGTGATAGCATAACCGATTTCAAGATGCTCGCGCTGGCGGAGAAAGCGGGGGGCTTGGCGATAGTTTTTAACGGGAACGAGTACGCCTTGCCCTACGGGAGCTGCGGGGTGGCGGCCAGGGAGTTGCGGGCGGTTCTGCCCCTGATTGAGGCCTTCCTCGAAGGGGGGCGGGGCCTGGTCCGGGAACGGGTCACGGCGCTGGCGGGTTGCGGCGGTGCGGCGGACCCGGTTTACCACTGGCTGACGGAAGACACGGCGCTAGAGACGGTTCTCCCCTTCCACAAGAAGTTCCGCCAGCTCCTTCGCGGGGAAGCCGCTAAACTCGGCTGAAGGAAAGATGCGGGTCTTAGGTTGCGGCGCGCTGAACGTCGATTACCTTTTTGCGGCCGACTCCCTGGTTACGGACGGGGAGACCTTCTGTCACGCCGCGGAACGGCAGCCTGGCGGCTCGGCGGCTAATACCATTTACGCGTTAGCGCGGCTTGGCATTGCCTGCCGTTTCGCGGGTGTGACCGGCGACGATTCTGACGGACTGCTGGCCCGGGAGTCGCTGGCCGCCGTCGGGGTGGATACAGGGAGCATCACGGTAAAAGCGGGGGCGATGACCGGCCGCGTCTTCTGTTTTGTGGATAAAGCGGGGCACCGGGCGCTTTACGTTTGCCCCGGGGTGAATAGCGAGCTCACCACCGCGGACCTGCGGCGGGGGCTGGATACCACGGTTACCTGGGTGCACGCTTCTTCGTTTGTAGGCGACGCCGCTTTTACGGCCCACCGGGATTTTGTTGCCGCTCTGCCCCCCGGTACCCGTTTCAGTTTTGCTCCCGGGGCGATTTATAGCGCCCGGGGTCTTGCCGCGCTCCGCCCTTTCCTCGCGCGGTGCACCCTGCTCTTTTTAACGGTCGCCGAACTCCAGATGCTGACTGGCCAGGCGGAACCCCTGGCCGGGGCGGGCCAGCTCCTCGCTGCCGGAGTGGAGACCGTCGTGGTGACGCGCGGCAGGGAGGGGAGCCTCCAGGTGGCGTCCGGCTGGCACCACGTGGAACCGGCGATCGGGGTGACGGTGCGCGATACCACCGGCGCCGGTGATGCCTTCGCCGCCGGCTTCATCTTCGGGCGCCTGCAGGGCTTCACCCCCGTAGCGGCGCAGCGCTTCGCTACGGTCGTCGCCTCCTTTGCGGTAGAAGGGTGGGGCGCGCGGGCCGGCCTTCCCTCTTTTGCGGCGGCAAAGGAGCGCTTTGATAAGGTTTACGGCGTTCCTCTACCTTAAAATTTTCACTCCCTTTCGCTCTATCGCCTCCTTGTGCGTCTGAATCTCTTTAGCGCTGGGTTGACGCGCTCAAGAGCTGGCATTTTCTTGACAAAGAGGCGGCGGATGGGCTATGGTTGTAGTTGGAATTTAGCCGAAAGGAAGGGTTCGATGGGACAGTTGGTAGCGGGGAAAAAGGCGCTGATCTTAGGGGTGGCCAATAAGCGGTCGATCGCCTGGGGGATTGCTCAGGCGCTCCACCGGGAGGGCGCCTCCCTATGGTTTAATTACCAGAATGAACGGGTGAAGGATTACGTGGCGGAGCTGGTCGCCGGGCTTGGCGGGGATATACCCCTCACCGAGTGCGACGTGATGAAGCCGGAGCAGGTGGACGCCCTTTTTGAGGCGGTGGCGGCCCGTTGGGGCAGCCTCGATATTTTGGTGCACTCCCTCGCCTTTGCGCCGCGGGAGGCGTTAGAGGGCGAGTTTTACACCACCACCCTCGAGCAGTGGAACACGGCGCTCGCCATCAGCGCGTACTCGCTGGTCCTGTGCGCCCGGCAGGCGAAACCCTTGATGGAAAAGGCGGGCGGCGGGAGCATTATCACGCTCACCTATCTCGGCTCCGAACGGGCGGTGAAGAGTTATAACGTGATGGGCGTGGCCAAGGCGGCCCTCGAGGCTTCGGTCCGTTACCTCGCGGCGGATCTTGGGCCTGCCAACATCAGGGTCAACGCCATCTCGGCCGGCCCCGTCAAAACGCTGGCGGCTAAGGGGGTATCCGGTTTTTCGTCCATTTTAAAGGTGGTGGAGGAAAAGGCGCCGCTGCGCCGCAACGTGACGCAGGCGGAGATAGGTAACACGGGGCTCTTCCTCGCCTCGGATTTGGCCAGCGGCATCACCGGGGAAGTGATCTTTGTCGACTGCGGCTACCACATCGTCGGCGTCTGAGGATAATTGACATGCCGTGCTGGCTTTTGGTAAAATAAAAGCGTTCCCCAGGCAAAATGCTCTGTGGCCCAGGCGAGGCGGGTGAAACGGCTCGCTTGGGTTTTTAAGTTTTTGTCCGCACGAGGTGGTAAAACCCGCATGGTCGGTATTGTTATTGGCAGTGACTCGGACCTGCCGGTGGTGAAAGGGGCGCTTGAGGCCTTATCACTTTTGCAAATCCCCTACGAGATCGAAATCGCCTCGGCCCACCGGTTGCCGGAGCGGGTGCGGGAGTACGCGCATACGGCAGCGGCGCGGGGATTGAGGGTGATCATCGCCGCGGCCGGCGGGGCGGCGCACCTGCCCGGCGTGATTGCGGCCCACACACCGCTGCCCGTGATCGGGGTCCCCGTCGGGGGAGGGACGCTCGGGGGGCTGGATGCGCTCCTTTCTATTGTGCAGATGCCCAAAGGGGTGCCGGTAGCGACGGTGGCGGTAAACGGGGCTTTCAACGCCGGCATTCTGGCGGCACAAATCATCGGCGCCAGCGATCCGGCGGTGCGGGAGCGGGTGGCCGCTTACAAGGAGCAGTTAGGCCGGGAGGTGGCCGCGAAGAATGAACGTTTGCAGGCCCTCGGGGTAGACGAGTACCTGCGGTTAAAGAGCTGATCCCCGAAAAGAATAAAGGGCTTTAAAGTATTTAGCCGCAAGCTGTATCCGGGACCCTTAGTTTTTTAACCTAGAACTTCGAACTGTTAAACTTCGAACTGAAAAAGCGGGGCGAAGGCAATGATTGCGCGTTATACCCTGCCGGAGATGGGACGCATCTGGTCGGAGGAGAACCGCTTTCAGAAGTGGCTGGAGGTGGAGATCGCCGCCTGCGAGGCCTGGGCGGAGCTCGGGGTGATTCCGGCGGCAGCGCTGGCGGAAATTAGAGCGCGGGCCGCGTTCGACGTGGAGCGGATTAAAGAGATCGAAAAGGTAACCCGCCACGACGTGATCGCGTTTTTAACCTCGGTTCAGGAGCACGTAGGCGAAGCGGCGCGCTACATTCACCTCGGGATGACCTCTTCGGACGTAGTAGACACGGCCTTGAGCCTGCTGATGCGCGAGGCCGGGGAGCGGTTGGTGGGGCGCCTGGAACGGCTGCGGGAGGTTCTGCGCGGTCTGGCGGCGAAGCACCGGCGGACGCTGATGATCGGGCGCACCCACGGCATCCACGCCGAGCCGATCACCTTTGGGCTGAAGTTGCTCCTCTGGGTAGCGGAGACGGAGCGGAACATTGAACGCCTCAAGCGGGCGATAGAGCGGATAAGCGTCGGGAAGATCTCCGGAGCGGTTGGCACCTACGCCAACCTGGACCCGCGGGTGGAGGAGATCGCCTGCAAGCGCCTGGGCCTGCGGCCCGCGCGGATTTCGACCCAGGTCCTGCAACGGGACCGGCACGCCGAATACATGAGTACTTTAGCGATCATTGGCTGCTCGGTGGAAAAGTTCGCCGTCGAGATCCGGGGCTTGCAGCGGACGGACATCCGGGAGGTGGAGGAGCCCTTCAGGCCCGGGCAGAAAGGCTCCTCGGCGATGCCCCACAAGCGGAACCCGATCATTGCGGAGCGTCTGAGTGGCCTCGCCCGCGTCTTGCGGGGAAACGCCTTGGCGGCCATGGAAAACGTGGCCCTCTGGCACGAGCGCGACATCTCTCACTCCTCGGTAGAGCGGGTGATCATACCCGACAGCACGATCCTCCTTGACTATATGCTCTTCAAGCTCACAGAGCTCCTCGAAGGGCTGCACGTTTATCCCGAGAATATGCGGCGCAACTTAGAGCGCACGGGGGGCCTGGTTTTCTCCCAGCGGGTGCTCCTGGCGCTGATTGAGAAGGGCCTGAGCCGCGAAGAGGCTTATCTTTTAGTGCAGCGGAACGCGATGGAATCCTGGCAGAGCGGCCGGCCGCTGAAGGAGCTTTTAACGGCAGATCCGGAGGTGACCCGGTGGCTCTCGCCCGCGGAGATAGACGGGCTTTTCGACTACGGCTACTTCCTGCGGTACGTGGACACGATTTACCGGCGCTTCGGTCTGTGAAGTTTCAGGCACCAGATAAACTAAAATCCTGGATGGGGGTTAAAAACCAATGGAACGGGGCGAACTCCTCTACGAAGGGAAGGCCAAGCGGGTGTACAGGACCGACCGGCCCGACCGCTACCTTGTGGAGTTTAAAGACGAAGCCACCGCCTTCGACGGCAAGAAGCGGGGCACTATCGCCGATAAAGGCCCGCTCAACAACAGGATCTCCGCCTATTTCTTCGCGCTACTTGAGCGCGCGGGCATCCCCACCCACTACGTGGAGACGGTGGGTGACCGGGAGATGCTGGTGCAGGCGGTGACGATCATCCCGGTCGAGGTGGTGGCCCGCAATATTGTTGCGGGGAGCCTTTCCAAGCGGCTCGGCCTGCCGGAAGGGACGCCGCTTAGCCAGCCGGTGGTGGAGTACTACTACAAGCGGGACGATCTCGGGGACCCGATGATCAACTGTTCCCACGTGGTGGCGCTCGGACTGGCGACGGCAGAAGAGCTGCACCGGATGCGCGAACTGGCGCTGCAGGTGAACCAGGTCTTAAAGGAACACCTGGAGCCAAAAGGCATCGTGCTGGTCGATTTCAAGCTGGAGTTCGGGCGGGTGGATGGTCAGATCGTGGTGGCGGACGAAATCTCGCCGGATACCTGCCGGTTCTGGGACCGGGCGACCGGCGAAAAAATGGATAAAGACCGCTTCCGCCGTGACCTCGGAGGTGTAACCGAGGCTTACACGGCGGTGTGGCGGCGGCTGACAGGGGAGGAACCGGATGTGCGGGGATAAACCCCGTGAGGCCTGCGGGGTCTTCGCCGTTTGCGCGCCCGGGGCCGATGTGGCGCGCCTTACTTACTACGGTCTTTATGCCTTGCAGCACCGGGGACAGGAGAGCGCCGGAATCGCCGTGGCCGACGGGCAACGCATCCTGCTCCACAAGGAAATGGGCCTGGTTGCCGAGGTTTTCTCCGAAGAGCGCCTCGCGGAGCTGAAGGGCTACTTAGCCATCGGCCACGTGCGCTATTCGACCACCGGCGCGAGCCACCCGGTGAACGCGCAGCCGCTTGTTTTTTACTGCGGGCGCGGCATGTTAGGTTTGGCCCACAACGGCAACCTCTCAAACGGCTGTTCCCTCCGGCGGGAGCTGCTCGCCTCGGGGGCGGTCTTTCAGAGCACTACCGACAGCGAGGTGCTGATCAACCTCATCGCCAGGCTCAACGGTGACCACAATCTGCCGGCCGCAATCAGGCGGTGCATGGCGAAGGTCGAAGGCGCTTATTCTCTCGTTATCCTGACGGAAGACAGAATTTACGCGGTGCGCGACCCCTACGGGTTCCGGCCGCTTTGCGTCGGACAGATAGACTCGGGGTGGGCGGTGGCCTCGGAATCGTGCGCGCTGGACGCGGTGGGCGCCCGCTTTCTCCGTGACCTCACGCCGGGCGAGATCCTCGAAATCTCTCCGGAGGGGCTGAGTAGCTACGGGGTCATGGATGCCCCGCGACGGGCGCACTGCGTCTTTGAGTACATCTATTTTGCGCGCCCGGACAGCACCCTCGACGGGTTCAACGTAGGGCGGGTGCGGCGCGAGATGGGGCGGCAGTTAGCGCGCGAGTTCTGCCCGCCGGCCGATATTGTGGTGCCGGTCCCCGACTCGGGGATAGCCGCGGCGCGCGGCTACGCGGAGGTTTCCGGCCTTTGTTTCGAGGAAGGCCTAATGAAGAACCGCTACGCAGGCCGGACTTTTATCCAGCCTTCGCAGCGGCTGCGGGATACCGGGGTGCGGCTAAAGCTTAACCCGGTGCGGGAGGTAGTGGCCGGGAAGAGGGTGGTCTTAGTGGACGACTCGATAGTGCGGGGCACTACCAGCAGGCGAATTGTGAAGATGTTGCGGGAAGCAGGCGCTCGGGAGATTTTTTACTGCTTGAGTTCCCCGCCGATAATCCGCTCCTGCTACTACGGCATCGACACGTCAAACGAAACGGAGCTTATCGCGGCGCAGTTGAGCGTGGAGGAGATCCGGCGGCATATCGGCGCCGATGGCCTTCACTACCTGAGCATCGAAGGGCTGTTGGGGGTTTTCGGTGCTAGGGCCCAGGATATGTGTGTCGCGTGTTTTACCGGCGATTACCCGGTTAAAGTGAAGGATGCGGGCGCGGGGAAATTCGCCTTCGAGTCTTTGGTGCTGGAAGTGGTGGGATGAGCGGGAAGGACGGGGGCAAGTCTCGGGAAGGTCTCACCTACGCGCAGGCGGGGGTGGACATCGACGCGGCCAACCGGGCGGTTTCCCTGCTGAAGGAGGTTGTGCGCCGCACCTTCCGCCCGGAGGTGCTGACGGATATCGGGGGCTTCAGCGGGCTCTGCACCATCCCGGCGAAGTACCGCGAGCCGGTGCTGGTTGCGGGTACGGACGGGGTGGGGACGAAGCTCAAAGTCGCTTTTATGAGCCGGAAGCACGACACGGTGGGGATCGACGCCGTGGCGATGTGCGTCAACGACATCCTGGTTACCGGGGCGGAGCCGCTCTTTTTTCTCGATTACCTCGCCGTGGGTAAGCTCGATCCGGATGAGGTGGCGGCGATCGTTGCCGGGGTGGCGGAGGGCTGCCGCCGGGCGGGCTGCGCCCTCATCGGCGGCGAGACGGCGGAGATGCCCGGGTTTTACGCGCCGGGGGAGTACGATCTCGCCGGTTTTGCCGTCGGGGTGGTGGAGCGGCGCCGGATTGTTGACGGCCGCCGCATCGAGCCGGGCGACCGGGTGATAGGGCTGCCTTCGTCGGGGCTGCACGCGAACGGTTTCAGTCTGGCGCGCAAGGTTTTCTTTGAGCTTTTGGGTTACGCGGTGCGGAGCTACGTTCCGGCGCTCGGGCGCACGGTCGGGGAGGAGCTTCTCACGCCGACGCGCATCTACGTGCCGGTAGTGCTTCCCCTTTTAGAGCGGTTTGACATCCGGGGGATGGCCCACATCACCGGCGGGGGACTGACGGAAAACATTCCCCGGGTGCTGCCCCCGGGGCTCGGGGTGGTGCTGGAACCGGCGTCTTGGCCCGTGCCTCCCGTCTTCCGGTTTATCCAGGAGCACGGCGGGGTGGCGGCGGCCGAGATGTTCCGGACTTTCAACATGGGCATCGGCTACGTCCTGATTGTGCCGCCGGAGGAGGCCGCGGGCCTGGTGGAAGCGCTGGCGGCACAGGGCGAGCGGGCTTGGGTGATCGGCTGGGTGGAAAGCGGCGTATCCGGTGTTGTTTACCGTTGATTTGCGGAAAAAACTGAAGTGCACACTGGGTTTTGGGCTCCGCTGCAGAAAACGATTTTTAAAAAGGAGGGCGAGCGGCAGTGAAGAAGAGGGCGCTTATCAGTGTGTCGGACAAGGCGGGGGTAGTGGAGTTTGCCCGGGGCCTCGTGGAGCTCGGGTGGGAGATCGTTTCGACCGGCGGCACTTACAAAACGATTAAAAGTGCCGGCGTTCCGGTTACCTACGTCTCCGAGGTGACCGGTTTCCCGGAGATCCTTGACGGCCGGGTGAAGACGCTCCACCCGCGGATTCACGGGGGCATCCTGGCGCTGCGGACGCCGGAGCACTTGAAGCAGCTTGAGGAGCAGGGTATTGCGCCTATCGACCTGGTGGCGGTAAACCTCTACCCCTTCCGCCAAACGGTCAGCCGGGAAGGGGTCACGCTCGCGGAGGCGGTAGAAAACATCGATATCGGCGGTCCGGCGATGATCCGGGCGGCGGCAAAGAATCACCAGTACGTCCTCGTGGTGGTCAACCCGGAGCGTTATCCGGCGGTTCTGGAAGCGTTGCGGGCCGGCGAGGTGGGGGCGGAGCTGCGCTTGGCTTTGGCCCAGGAGGCTTTCGCGCACACGGCGCACTACGATGCGGCGATCGCGGACTACCTCGCGAGCCTCGGACCCGGCGAGCGCTTCCCGCGGGAGCTCACCCTGGCCTTCGACCTGGTGGGGACCTTGCGTTACGGCGAAAACCCGCACCAGCGCGCCGCCTTCTACCGCGATCTCCGGACGAAGGGGCCGTGCGTGGCGAACGCCGCGAAGTTGCACGGAAAGGAGCTTTCCTATAACAACATTCTCGACCTGAACGCCGCCTTTGAGTTGGTGCGCGAGTTTGAGGCGCCGACGGTGGTGATCGTAAAGCATAACAACCCGTGCGGCGTGGCCCAGGCGGCGACGGTGGCGGAAGCTTACCGGCTGGCCTTTGAGGCCGACCCGGTTTCGGCCTTCGGTGGGATTGTAGCGGTTAACCGGACGGTGGACCGGGCGGCGGCGGCGGAGATGGTGAAAATCTTCCTCGAAGCGGTCATTGCGCCCGATTTTGAGCCGGACGCGCTTGAGGTGTTGCGCCAGAAAAAGGATCTGCGGCTGCTCAAAACCGGCCCGCTGACCGGGCAGACTACCGACTGGATGGACCTCCGGAAGGTCAACGGGGGGCTGCTCCTGCAAGAGGTTGACCGGAAGGTGGCCGACCGGGAGGCGCTCAAGGTGGTCACCAAGCGGGCGCCTTCGCCGGAGGAGCTGGAGGAGCTGCTCTTCGCCTTCACGGTGGTGAAGCACGTTAAGTCGAACGCCATCGTGGTTACGAAAAATAGGCAGGTGCTTGGCGTGGGTGCCGGGCAGATGAACCGGGTCGGCTCGGCCCGGATCGCCTTCGCGCAGGCGGGCGAAAAGGCGCGGGGTGCGGTGCTGGCTTCCGACGCTTTCTTCCCCTTCCCCGACACGGTCCTCGAGGCGGCTAAGGCCGGGATCGCGGCGATCATCCAGCCGGGCGGCTCGCTCAAAGACGCCGAATCGATCGCGGCGGCCGACGCGCACGGGATCGCAATGGTCTTTACCGGCATGCGCCACTTCAGACACTAAGACGGGGGGCGTTCTCACGTGAAGGTTCTGGTCGTCGGCGGTGGGGGACGGGAGCACGCCCTGGTCTGGAAGATAAGCCAGAGCCCCCGTGTCGAGCGCATTTTTTGTGCGCCAGGGAATGCTGGTATTGCGCAGCACGCCGCCTGTGTCGGGATCAAGGCGGAAGATGTGGCGGGATTGTTAGACTTTGCCCGCCGCGAAGGGATCGACCTTACCGTGGTAGGGCCGGAGGCGCCTCTGTCCGCCGGCATCGTGGACGCCTTCGAAGCGGCGGGGCTCAGAATCTTCGGTCCCCGGCAGGCAGCGGCGCGCCTTGAGGCGAGTAAGGTTTTTGCGAAGGAACTGATGCTAAAATACGGGGTGCCTACGGCAGAGGCGGCCATTTTCGATGCTCCTGCGGACGCCATCCGCTACGTGCGCGCGCGCGGCGGGCCCTGCGTGGTGAAAGCGGAGGGCTTAGCGGCCGGAAAAGGGGTCGTCGTGGCGGACGATCCGGCGGCAGCCGAAGCGGCGATCCGGCACATCATGGAGGAGAAGGCCTTCGGCGCGGCGGGAGAAAGGGTGTTGGTGGAAGAGCGCCTTGCCGGCGAGGAGGCGAGCGTGCTCGCTTTTACCGACGGCGAAACGGTGCTGCCGCTCCTGCCGGCGCAGGACCACAAGCCCGTCTTCGACGGGGATAAGGGGCCGAATACCGGCGGGATGGGCGCCTATGCGCCGGCGCCCGCGGTGACGCCCGCGCTTTTAAAACAGATCGAGACGGAAATTTTACTGCCTGTTGTGCGCGGCCTGCGGGCGGAGGGGATCGTCTATAAAGGCGTTCTCTACGCGGGGTTGATGCTAACAACAGCGGGGCCGCGGGTCTTGGAGTTTAACGTTCGCTTCGGTGATCCGGAGGCCCAGCCGCTCCTTTACCTTCTCCGGAGCGATCTCGTGGCGGTGATGGAGGCGGTCCTGGCGGGAAAGTTGGGCGAAGTGAAACTCGACTGGCATCCCGGCGCGGCCGTCTGCGTGGTGTTAGCGGCGGCCGGTTATCCCGGCAGCTACCGGAAAGGCGACGTGATTGAAGGACTGGAAGACGTACCGCCGGACGCGATGGTTTTCCACGCCGGCACGGCGGTGGTGGACGGGAAGTTGGTGACCGCCGGGGGGCGTGTCCTCGGGGTCACGGCACGCGGTCCCGACGTGCGCGCAGCGATAGCGCGGGCCTACGCCGCCGTCGCCAAGATAAAGTTTGCGGGGATGCACTACCGGCGCGACATCGGGCAAAAAGCGCTGGCCAGGACCTGAAACGCCGGTCCGGGCGCGGGCGGGCGGTCCTTTTACTTTAGGCAGAGAACGCAAAAATTCGCGGTTGAGGGGAAATGGGCGTGCTACGGATTCTGAACTTTGGCGATCCGGAGGTTGAGCGGCTGCTTGACCGGGAGTTTTCCTTTCCGGAAGAGGCGGTGCGGGCCGTAGAGGCGATTATCGCCCGGGTGCGGGCCGAGGGGGACGCGGCGCTGTGCGCCCTGACGGCCCAGTTTGACCGGGTGGCGCTGGCGCCGGAAGAGCTTGAGGTGCAGGAAGAAGAAATCACGGCAGCCTACCGGGAGGTTGCCCCGGAGTTTCTATCAGCGGTGCGGCTGGCGCGGGACCGCATCTTCGCCTTCCACGCGAGCAGGATACCCGACACCTGGCAGGAACGCCACGCCGACGGCGCGGTGCTCGGGCAGCTGGTGCGGGCGGTGGCGCGCGTAGGAGTTTACGTTCCCGGCGGGCGCGCCCGTTACCCTTCTTCGGTGCTGATGAATGTTGTGCCCGCCCGGGTGGCGGGGGTCGAGGAGATCGTGATGGTGACGCCCCCGGGACCGGCGGGGAAGATAGACCCGCACGTTTTGGTAGCGGCCCGGGAGGCCGGGGTGGACAGGATTTTCCGCGTTGGCGGCGCCCAGGCGATCGCGGCGCTGGCCTACGGGACGGAGCGGGTGCCGCGGGTCGATAAGATCGTCGGCCCTGGTAATCTTTACGTGACGCTGGCGAAGCGGGCCGTTTTCGGTAGCGTCGGGATCGATATTTTAGCGGGCCCGAGCGAGGTGGTGGTCATCACCGACGCAACGGCGGATCCCCGGTGCGTAGCGGCGGATCTTTTGGCGCAGGCAGAGCACGACCCCGCGGCCCGGGTGCTCTTGTTAACCACGAGCCGGGAGATAGCAACGCGCGTGCGGGAAGAGGTCAACGCGGCATTTACGGCGTTAGGGGAACCCGCTGCGCTCCGGGAGGCGCTCCGGTTTGCGGCCGCCGTGGTGGTGCCCGATGTGGCAACGGCAGTGGCTTACGCCAACCGGTTCGCGCCGGAACACTTAGAGCTCATAGTAGCGGAGCCGTTTGCCTGGCTCGAGAAGGTGAAAAACGCCGGCGCCGTTTTCTTGGGGAACTACGCGCCGGTGCCAATGGGCGACTACATTGCCGGGCCAAACCACGTCCTGCCGACCGGGGGCACCGCCCGCTTTTTCTCGCCGCTCGGCGTGGAGGATTTTCTGAAGCGCACCAACTTTACCTTCCTGTCGCCAGAGGCCTTCGCCAAATTAGCGGGGCCGGCGGTGCTGCTTGCTTCTGTGGAGGGGCTCCCGGCGCACCGGTTGGCGATCGAGGTGCGCAAAGAACAAAGGGGCGCGGCGTTGAAGGTGAAGGGGACGGACAATGGCTGAAGAGTTGCTATCACTTCTCCGCCCGGATTTGCGGGACCTGGTTCCTTATGCTGTACCGCACTATCCCGGATACATTAAGCTTGACGCCAACGAGAACCCTTACGACTTTGCACCGGAAGTGCTGGCCGAGGTTGTCCGGCGCTTGAGCGGCCAGACCTTCACCCGCTACCCGGACCCCGAAGCGACCGAGCTCCGCCGGCGGATAGCGGCGTATACGGGAATGGCGCCGGAGAACATCCTGGCCGGGAACGGCTCCGACGAGCTGATCCTCAACCTCTTCCTATCCTTCGGCGGCGGTGGGCGGGTGGTGATCACGCCGCCGACCTTTTCGATGTACGCAATCCACAGCCGGATCGCTGGCGCGGCGGTGGCGGCGGTGGCGCGGCGGGAGGATTTTTCCCTCGACCTTGCGGCCCTGCTGCGCGAGGCGCGGGCCCCGGGCACACGGGTGGTCGTTGTTTGCTCGCCAAATAATCCGACAGGGAATACGGTGCCCCGGGAGGCGGTTGAGGCGCTGGCGGCGGAGGCGGCTGGCCTGGTGCTGCTTGACGAAGCTTACGCGGAGTTTGCCGGCGAAAGTTGCTGCGACCTGGTGCGCCGCTACCCCCGGCTGGTGGTGCTGCGCACATTTTCGAAGGCCTTCGGCCTGGCGGGTCTCCGGGTAGGCTACCTGGTAGCGGACCCGGCGGTCATTGCGGGCCTCTTGAAGGTGAAACAGCCGTTTAACCTCAACAGCTTCTCCCAGTTGGCGGCGGTTACGGTTCTCGAATACCAGCCGCTCTTCCGGCAACGGATGGAGGAGATCATTGCCAACCGGGAGGAGCTTTACCGGCGCATGAAGCAGATAGGAGGCGTGGAAGTCTTCCCGTCCCGGGCAAACTTCATCCTCTTCCGGACGCCGCTGCCAGCGGAGAAGGTTTATGCGGGACTGCTGGCGCGGCGGGTGCTCATCCGGAACGTGGCGGGGCCAGGGCTTGAGCGCTGCTTGCGGGTGACGGTAGGGACGCCGGCGGAGAACGAGGCCTTCTTACAGGCCTTAGCCGAGGTGGTAGCGGAAGGGGAGGGTTCAAGCGGTGTCTGAACGAAAGGCGAGTGTGGCGCGGGAAACGGCGGAAACGGCGGTGCGGGTAAGCCTCGCCCTTGACGGCGGCGGCCGAGCGGCTATCAACACCGGGGTAGGGTTTTTCGAGCATATGCTGGCGCTGTTAGCGCGCTTTGCCTCTTTCGACCTCGAGGTGGCGGCGCAGGGAGACCTGCACGTCGACGCCCACCATACGGTGGAAGATGTGGGTATCGCCCTCGGGCAGGCCTTTGCCCGGGCGATAGGGACCAAGGAGGGCATCCGCCGCTTTGGCCACGCGATTATCCCGATGGACGAGGCTTTGGCGCTCGCGGCGGTTGATATCAGCGGGCGGGGGGCACTCTTTTTCGAGGGCCAGCTGCCGGCTGCCCGCGTGGGGGATTTCGACACGGAGTTGGTGCCCGAGTTTTTCCGGGCCTTTGCGGTCAACGCGGGGATCACGCTTCACCTCCGGGTCTTCGCCGGACGGAATACCCACCACGTCTGCGAGGCGCTCTTCAAGAGCTGCGGGCGGGCGCTCGGCGACGCGGTAGCCCGGGACCCGCGGGTGCAGGGTGTCCCGTCGACGAAAGGGACATTGTGACCGCAGTTTGTGGGGCATAAGTTCCCGCTTCCTGAAAGAGTGAGGGGTTGGCGGGAGCGGGACGTTGCGGCGAGAGGCATTGCGGGCTTTTTCTTTGTGGGAGGCACGGCAGTGATTGCGATTGTGGATTACGGGATGGGGAACCTGCGGAGTGTCGAAAAAGGTATCGCGAAAGCCGGCTTTGCCGCGGTGGTGACGCGGGAGCCGGAAGTGGTGGCGGGGGCTGCCGGCGTCATCCTGCCCGGGGTAGGTGCCTTCGCCGACGCGATGGCCAACCTGAAGAGCACCGGGTTACTCGACGCCCTGCACCGGGTTTTGAGCCAAGGGAAGCCTTTTCTCGGCATCTGTCTGGGGATGCAGCTTCTTTTTGAGGTGAGCGAGGAGTGGGGCGAGACACCGGGTCTCGGCTATTTCAAAGGGCGGGTGCGGCGCCTGCCTGGGGGGGTAAAAGTGCCCCACATGGGCTGGAACGAGGTGGAGTTTTCGGGACCGTCACCGCTTTTTGCCGGCATCCCGGACCGGACCCACTTTTATTTTGTGCACTCCTACTACGTTGACCCGGCGGAAAAGGAAATTGTGCTGGCCGAAACGGCGTACGGCGTGCGCTTTGCCGCTGCGGTGGGTAGGGGTAAGGTTTTTGGCGTTCAGTTTCACCCGGAGAAATCGAGCACGTGGGGGCTGAAAATCCTCGGGAATTTCGGGAGGCTGGTGGCCGAATGCTTGTAATCCCGGCAATCGACCTGCGCGGGGGCCGGTGCGTCCGCCTGGTGGAAGGGCGTCCCGATAAAGAAACGGTTTACTCTGGGGACCCGGTAACTGTAGCCCGCCGCTGGGAGGCGGCCGGGGCTAAGATGCTGCACGTGGTCGATCTGGACGGCGCCTTTGCTGGCCGGCCGGCCCACCTGCCGCTGATCCGGGAAATAGTTGCGGCGGTCGCGATCCCGGTGCAGGTTGGTGGTGGCATCAGGGACCGCGCGGCGGTTGAAGCGGCGCTCGCCTGCGGGGTGGCGCGGGTCATCCTCGGCACGGCGGCCGTTACCGATACATCGCTGCTGCGGGAGCTCGTCCGCGATTTCGGGGCGCGCGTGCTGGCGAGCGTTGACTGCCGCGACGGGGTGGTGGCGGTGCGCGGCTGGGAAAGTCTATCTGGCGTCGAAGCCGCGGCCTTCGGGCGGCAGCTTAAAGAGTGCGGTGTGGAGCGGGTGGTCTTCACCGACATCGCGCGCGACGGGACCTTGATGGGTCCCAACATTGCGGCGGTAGGCGACTTTGCGCGGGTGACGGGGCTGAAGGTGATCGCTTCCGGCGGCGTCTCAAGAGTGGAGGATATCCGGGCGCTGCGGGAGCTCGAGGAAGCGGGCGTCGAAGCGGTGATCATCGGCAAGGCGCTCTACGACGGGCGGCTCTCGTTGGCAGAGGCCATTGCCGCGGCGGAGGGGAAAGAGATTGTTAGCTAAAAGGATCATTCCCTGCCTTGATGTGGACCGGGGGCGGGTGGTCAAAGGGGTAAACTTCGTCAATCTGCGGGACGCCGGCGACCCGGTCGAACTTGCCGCGCTTTACGACCGGGAGGGGGCGGACGAGCTCGTTTTTCTCGACATCACCGCTTCCGCCGAGGGGCGGGAAATCATGCTCGAGGTGGCCCGCCGGACGGCAGAAGAGGTTTTCATTCCCTTCACCGTAGGAGGGGGCTTAAGAACGCTCGAAGACATCCGGCGCATGCTATCGGTGGGTGCCGACAAGGTTTCGCTCAATACGGCAGCGGTAAAAAACCCCCAGCTTATCCGGGAGGCGGCCTCCCGTTTCGGCAGCCAGTGCGTGGTGGTGGCGATTGACGCCCGGCAGGTAGCGGCGGGGCGCTGGGAGGTTTACATCCACGGGGGCCGGACGCCCACCGGAATCGACGCCCTCGCGTGGGCGCGGGAGGTGGAGGCGCTTGGGGCGGGGGAAATCCTCCTTACCAGCATGGACCGGGACGGCACCAAAGACGGCTTCGATATCGACCTCACGCGGGCGGTGGTAGACGCCGTCCGAATCCCGGTAATCGCTTCGGGGGGCGTCGGCACACCTGAGCATATCGCTGCGGGGCTTACCGCCGGCGGCGCCGATGCAGCGTTGGCCGCATCGATCTTCCATTTTGGCGAGTATTCCATTCGCGCGGTCAAAGAGTACCTGGCCGCGCGGGGCATACCGGTACGTCTTTAAGGCGGTACCGCCGCCTTTTAACCTGTAGACCCCGGTTTTTCACGTTCGGCTCTAAATAACGGCGCAGCCCGTGCCGATTGCCTCTTTTAGGAGCATAGACTGTAAATAAGGCGCAGGCAACGGGGTGCCTGGCGGTTTCAGGAGGGGGAAACTTGGCCTTCAACTTCGATCGGTTCAAGTTTAACGCCGACGGCCTTATCCCGGCGATCATTCAGGACAACCGGACGAATGAGGTCCTGATGCTTGCCTACATGAACCGGGAGGCGCTGGCCAAAACCTTGAGCAGCGGGCAGACCTGGTTTTACAGCCGGAGCCGCCAGCAGCTCTGGCATAAGGGGGAAACCTCCGGGAACATCCAGGAGGTTGATGAGATTTACTTCGATTGCGATGCCGACGCCTTGCTTATCAAGGTCCGGCAGCACGGCGCAGCCTGCCACGAGGGTTATAAGAGCTGCTTCCACTACCGGATCGAGAAGGACGGCCGGGTGGGCCTCGTGGGGGAGATGGTTTTCAACCCGGCGGATGTCTACAAGGAAGGGGAAGGGAAACCCGCTGGGGCACCGCCGCGGAAAAAAGACGCGCCGAAGCCGGTTTGCGTTTGCGGCAGCACGATCCTCGAAGAGGTTTACGGGGTGATTCTAGACCGCAAGCAGACCAGAATTCCGGGCGCCTATACCAGTTATCTGTTTGACAAGGGCGTAGATACGATTCTGCAGAAGTTAGGCGAGGAGGTTACCGAAGTCTTAATCGCGGCTAAGAACCGGCAGCGGGACGAGGTGATCAAGGAAGCGGCTGACGTTATGTACCACCTGATGGTCCTGTTAGCCGCCGAAGGGGTTGACGTGCGCGAGGTTTTTGGGGAACTGGCTAACCGGAGAAAGTAGCTCTATCCGGGAGCGTTTCGGGGCGGCGGGCCGTGATCAAGGGAGGCAGCCGCCTTTTTCTTTTCTTACGTCAGAGCCGGGAGTTCCGCCGTATTATAAAAGGAGAAGCGGGTTAGGGGTGACCTTGCGCGTGGCGGAAACAACCCGGAATAGAAACAGGACGGCCCGGGCGCCGGTTCCGGCCGGTCCGGTCCAGCCCTTGCCGCCCGTGATCGAACTGGCCGTCCTCGAGGGGCTCGGCATCTTTGCCTTCCTTTTTGGGCACCGGTTGGGGGCGGAAGGGCGCCTTCCCACGCCTGAAGAGATAACCGCTGCCGCCATCGACGGGGGCATTTCGGTTGGCGTTGATATTTTCTTCCAGCTTTACCTGCCGGAGCTGAACCCGTACGTTGATGCAGCGCTAAGCAGCTTTCTATCGGGCTTCCTTGCCGGTCTCACGCACAGAATCTGGCCGCACGAAGGGTTTTCGCCCGGTTTTGCCGCGGGGAGTCTGCCCTACGCGAACTTCCTGAAGAGCTCAACGAACTCGGCTACGGATGCTTTTGGGTCCCTGCCCTGAGCCATGGCTGAGGTCAACGCTTCGGCAAGATGGCAGACCAAGGTGTTCACGGCCACCTGATTGATGGCGGCCTTAACGGCCGCAAGTTGCAGGACTATCTCGCCGCAACTGCGTCCGTCCTGGATCATGCGGGCGATTCCCCGCACCTGCCCTTCGATCCTTTTCAGGCGCAAGAGCAGCTCCCGTTCTAATTCTTCTTTCAAACTCGGGTCCAGTTGCATCATTCGTCCCCTCCTTTGTTTCCGCCTTACCTTTTTCCAGTTTACTTCTGTGCTCCCTGCGTCCGCAGCTGCCGGTAGAATTCCCCACACTCCGCGTAGGAGAGCCGGCGGACCCACCGGCAGAGGTAGAGTTCTTCGCTGAGGTGGGGGAAGGGGTCGGTTGGGGAAGGCAGTTTTTCTTCTTTAGAAACGAGGCTCACGTAAATGAGGCTCTGGGCGGCGAGAAGGAGGTCGCCTGGTCTTTCCCGCTTCCCGTTGATGTAGCGGAGGGTCAAAACGTCACCGGGGGAGAGGTGCTGCCGCCACGGGAGGTTGCTCCGCCCGCGGATGGCTTCCTGGAGAAGGAAACATATGCGGGGGCGCACCTGCGGCGCAGCCTTTTGTTTGAGAAGCGGGTAAAGATAGAGGTGGATGTAACCGGCTTCGACGTAGACATCGCCTTCCGTCCGCTGCACGATCCTGAAGATTTCTTCCGCTCGCAGTTCTTCGCGGAGGCGGATCCGGTGGGCATCTGTCCGGGCGAAGGATAGCGTCGCTTTAACCATCGCGTCGAAGTTGTTGTTAGCTACGGCTTCGTAATAGGTGAGCAGAGCCCGTGCCGCGCCGTGTTCACATTCCCAGACCTTCTCTTCCATCTCGGTTGAAGGCGGCCTTCCCGCCGCGAGGCTCTGGGCCACGGCCACATAGGGGTCGGCTTGAAAGAAGGCGATCTGCTCCTTTGCGTAGAGCTGCTGGTAGCGGCGGCAGGCGCGCAGGACGAAGCGGGGGAACTGAAAGGTGCCGCTCACGAGGTAGCGGCGGATGCCGGCCTTTCCCGCGAGCAGCCGGTAAAAGTCGGGGTGGGCGGGCTCTTCAAGGATGACGACCTTGTGCCGGCGCATCTCCTCTTCCATAACGTCAAGCATTTCCACCCGGTGGGGCCCGAAACCGAGCGTGAGGGAACGCACTGCTTCCACCTTCTTGCCGCTTCTTACCTGCTCTAATTATACTGCTTGGGCGGGTCTTTGTAGGGACCTAAAATTTTTTGCTTTCTGGTGGTGGCAGGACCTTGGGTTACGGAAATGTAAGTGAGGTACAGGGAGTTTACCGGTTACGCTTGCTTTTTTCCCGCAAGTAGGCGCGGGTGAGGCCGGCCAAAAGGAGGAAGCCGGCAACGCCCACGGCGGCGTAGAGGTAACGCACCAGCAGCGCAAAACCTAACAGGCTCGCTACGAAGGCTGCGACGGCGACCGCCACCGCCGTTTTTCGGAAGCGGGGGCTCGCGGGTTCGGCCACCCTGGTGGTGAAACCGTAGAGGTTCGCGACGGCGGTGGTATAGATCTCGGCGAGGAGCACAAGCCCGTAAGCCTGTTGCACTACGGGAGAGAAGCGTCCGGCGATGTAGACCATCGGGATTTCGAAGCGGGCGGCGGCGAAGGGGACGGTGAGAATGGCGAGGTTGATCGCCAGCGCCCCGAGCCCTAGCCCCAGGCCACCTAGCAGCGCGCCCCTGTTCGCGGCGGTGGTGCCGGCCGCCGCAGCGCCGAGAGGGGCGAGGATCGGGATGGCGAGGACCAGGTTGTAGGAGACGTAGGCCAGCGCAGCGGCTGGCCAGAAGGGAATGGCGGGATTCGCCTCCCGCGCCCAGAGGCCGATGGTCCTGAGGTCGAGAGGGGTGGTGGCGAGAGTGGCGAGGCTCAGGCCAAACACGGAGAGGAGAAGCACCGGGACCACGAAGCTGATCGAAAGGACCACGCCGTAAAAGCCGGCCAGAACCGTGACGAGGGAGGCCGCCACCATCAGGGCGCTGCCCAGGAGCCTGGGGAGGCCGAATTGTTCGGCAAAGATGGCGCCGGCGCCGGCCGCCATTGCGGTCAAAGCGCCGAAGAGGAAAAAGGTAATGATGGCGTCGACGGCCCTGCCGAGAAAAGGCCCCCCGGCGGCAGTAACGACCGCAACGTAAGATCTCGCCTGGAGCTGCCGGCCGAGGCGCAAAACGGTACCCCCGAAGAAGATAAAAAGGAACGTGGCGAGGGCCAAAGCCGGGATACTCTTAAGCCCGAAGAAGGTGAAGAACTGGAGTACCTCTTGGCCGGAAGCGAAGCCTGCCCCTACAACGGTGCCGATGTAGGATGCGGCGATGGTTAGCGCCGAAAGTTTCCTTAAACCCATACCCTATTATATATTGCCAGAGGGCCGGCTGGATCAACCGTGGAAAAAAGCGGGTTCTCCCGGAGTGTTTCAGCCCTTGACGGCCGGGCCTGCCGCGGTATAATAATTTGTTAAATCCATTTTCTTGCGGGTGAGAGGAGCTGGCTTCGTTGGACTACAATTTCCCCCTTGATGAGCGCACCATCTCCCGGGCGATAATCACGCGTTACCACCAGGACCTGCTTTCCTTGTTAGAGTGCGACGTGGCGGTGGTCGGTGCTGGGCCGTCCGGACTTGCCGCCGCTTATTACCTGGCCCGCCGGGGGCTCAAGACCGTTGTTTTCGAGCGGCGGCTGAGCGTCGGCGGCGGGATGTGGGGCGGCGCGATGATGTTCAACCGGATTGTCTTTCAAGATCCGGCCCGCGGCGTTTTCGAAGAAGTGGGGGTCCGCTGCGAAGAGTTCGCGCCGGGCTACTATACCGCCCATGCGGTAGAAGCGGTTACCGGCTTTGCGTACGCGGCCTGCCGCGCTGGCGCGCAGATTATGAATCTGATTACGGTAGAGGATGTGGTGCTGCGGGAGGATGTGGTTGCGGGGCTGGTGCTCAACTGGACGGCGGTAGAGATGGCCGGGCTGCACGTTGACCCCCTCGCCGTCCGCTGCCGCTGCGTGGTCGATGCCACCGGCCACGATGCCCGGGTGGTCCGCATCCTGGCAGATAAGGACGGGGTGGTGCTCAAGGTGCCGGGTGGGCGCATCCGGGGGGAGAAATCGCTCTGGGCGGAAGTGGGAGAGCGCCAGATCCTCGAACATACCGGGGAGGTTTATCCCGGCCTTTACGTCACCGGGATGGCGGCTAACGCGGTGGCCGGCGGCTACCGGATGGGGCCTGTTTTTGGCGGGATGGTCCTTTCCGGGAAGAAAGTTGCGGAACTGATTGCCGAGCAGCTCGCTGCGGGTGCGTAACTTTAGCCGGCAATGGCAAAAAGTTCTCAAGTCATTGACTTTATCTCCCGATACGTAGTAAAAATGAATTAAAGCGCAAAAGCGATGAAGGGGAAGAAGGGTGGATGGACCTCCTCCAGCGAGCCGGGGTCGGTGGGAGCCCGGCGGTAGGACGCTGCCCTGGCCCCCCTGGAGCAGGGAGGCGGAAAGGTGACGGGACCGAGTATGCCTCTCCGGTTCCCGCCGTTACCGGGGAAGAGGGGGCGCTCCCGAACGGGGCGTCAATTAAGGTGGTACCGCGGGTGGAAGACCCCGTCCTTAAACGGGACGGGGTTTCGGTTTTATAGGCCACGTACCCAAGCAGGCTTTAAGGAGGTGTTTATTGTGGAGGAAAACCGGAGAAAAGAAATCCTTGGACTGTTGCAAACCAACGCGCGTTACACGCCCCAGCAGATTGCCGTCATGCTCAATATGGAGCCGGCGGACGTGGAGCAGGCCATCCGGGAGATGGAAGAAGAGGGCCTCATCATCGGTTACCACGCCTTAGTTAACTGGAATAAAATCAGTTCCGAAAACGTCATCGCCCTCATCGAGGTTAAGGTGAGCCCGCAACGCGATGTGGGCTTCGACGCCGTCGCGGAGCGGATCGCCCGTTTTCCGGAGGTGCGCACGATGCGCCTGATGTCTGGAACCTACGATCTGGCGGTTGAGGTGCACGGCCGGACGATGCAGGATGTGGCCTTCTTTGTGGCCACCCGCCTGGCTACCATTGAGGGAGTAGTAAGTACCACGACGCACTTCGTTCTGAAAAGCTACAAAGAGCACGGCATCCTCTTGGAGCGTAAGGAAGAGGGTGCGGCAAGGCTGGTGGTCTCACCGTGAAAGCTGCCGAGGAATTTCTTAACCCGGTCGTGCGCGCCATCCCACCTTCGGGCATCCGGCGCTTTTTCGACCTTGCCGCCGAGATGAAGGGGGTTATTTCCTTAGGCGTCGGGGAGCCCGACTTCGTGACGCCCTGGCGGATTCGCGAGGCCTGCATCTACGCGCTGGAAAAAGGCTATACGATGTACACCTCCAACTTAGGGCTCAAAGAGCTCCGGGAGGAGATTGCCCGGTATCTCAGCCAGGCCTTCCGGCTACGTTATAACGCGGAGAAAGAGATCCTCGTCACGGTTGGGGTGAGCGAAGCGCTTGACCTGGCGCTACGCGCCCTTGTAGCTCCGGGTGACGAGGTGCTAATTCCCGAGCCAACCTACGTTTCTTACATCCCGTGCACCCTTTTCGCCGGTGGGGTTCCGGTGCCGCTGCCGACCCGGATGGAGAACGGCTTCCGGATAAGCGCGGCGCAGGTGGAAAAGGCGATCACCCCGAAAACGAAGGTCCTCCTCCTCGCTTACCCGAACAACCCTACCGGAGCCGTTTTGAACCGGCAGGAACTTGAGGATATCGCGGCGGTGGTCCGGGAGCACGACCTGGTGGTGGTTTCCGACGAGATTTACGCCCAGCTCACCTACGAAGGGGAACACGTCTCCATCGCCAGGCTCCCCGGAATGCGGGAGCGAACCGTTGTTTTGCAGGGATTCTCTAAGGCCTTCGCCATGACCGGCTGGCGGCTGGGGTACGCGGCGGGAAACGAGGCCTTCATCGGGGCCATGACCAAGATCCACCAGTACACGATGCTCTGCGCCCCGATCACGGCGCAGATGGCCGCGATTGAGGCGCTGCGAAACGGCCTCGGCGAGATGCGGCAGATGGTCCGGCAGTACAACTACCGGCGCCGGCTGGTGGTGAACGCCTTCAAAGAGCTGGGCCTCCCCTGCGTGGAACCGGGAGGTGCCTTTTACGCCTTTCCTTCCATCAGGCATACAGGCTTAAGCGCGGAGGAATTTTGCGAGCGGCTCCTGCGGGAAGAGCGGGTGGCCGTCGTGCCCGGCACCGCCTTTGGCCCGAGCGGCGAGGGCTTCATCCGCTGTTCCTACGCCGCTTCCGTGGCCAATCTCACCGAGGCCTTCCGGCGCATGGGGAATTTCCTGCAGCGTTTACGCAAACCGGCAAGCGCTTCTGTTCTGCGGGCGTAACTATGGCGGGGAAATAGGGAATTGGTGCCGCGGTCCGAGGGTTTCCCCGGCTACTCGGGGCCGAAGCTCCTTACTTGACAGGGGCGCTCGAAAAAGATTAATTTAAAATATAGTTTGGCGGCGCACGTCCGGAATTTGGTTCCGGAGTCGGAACGGGGCGCCTGGGGAGGCAAGTAATGGAATCGCTGAAAAGCGAAATCCGGGCGGCGATCACCCGCGCGCTACAGCAGGTGGTCGAAACCGTCCGGGAGGAGCTAAACCTTCCAGAGGGAACTGCGGTTCCTGATTTCACCGTCGAGTCACCTCGGGAAGAGAAATTCGGTGATTTCAGCGCCAACATTGCGTTGCAATTAGCTAGGCCCGCCCGCCGCTCGCCCCGGGAGGTGGCCTCTCTCATCCGCGAGCGCTGGTCTGGGGAGCTGTGTCCCTGGGTGGAGAAGGTGGAGGTGGCAGGGCCGGGTTTTCTCAATTTCTATCTCCGTAAGGCGTGGCTCCAAGAAGCGCTCCGGGAGGTAGTACGCCGGGGTGAGGATTACGGCCGGTCGCAGATCGGTGGCGGGCGGAAGGTTAACGTCGAGTTTGTCAGCGCCAACCCCACCGGTCTTTTGCATATGGGGAACGCGCGTGGCGCAGCGCTCGGCGACAGCATCGCGGCGCTACTCGCTTTTTGCGGTTTCGACGTGACCCGGGAATTTTACATTAACGATACGGGTTACCAGATCGAGCGTTTCGCCGCCTCCCTCGAAGCCCGTTATTTCCAGCAGTTTGGCGAGAACGTGCCGGTTCCGGAAGACGGTTACCACGGCCGTGACCTTATTGCGACCGCCCAGCGTTTTATCGCGGCGACGGGCACGCAATACCGGGATGTGCCGGCGGCCGTCCGGCGTGAGGCGCTGGCCCGGTTCGGGGTGGCGGAAAAGATCGCCGCGATCCGGCAGGCGCTCGAGAATTTCGGCGTCCGTTACGACGTCTGGTTCTCCGAAGAAGAGCTGCACAAGAGCGGCGCGGTTGAGCGCGTGATCAGGGAACTTACCGCGCGGGGGGCGACTTACGAGCTTGATGGGGCGCTCTGGTTTAAAGCGCGGGATTACGGCGCCGAGAAGGACGAAGTGCTCATCCGGTCCACCGGCGCGCCTACCTACTTCGCTGCGGACATCGCTTACCACGTCAACAAGCTCGAACGGGGCTTTGCGTGGCTGATCAACATCTGGGGCGCCGACCACCACGGCCACGTGCCGCGGCTAAAGGCGGCGCTCAAAGCCCTCGGGGCCGACCCCGAGCGCTTGCAGGTGGTCATTATGCAGTTGGTCCGGCTTTTCCGCGGTGGGGAAATCGTGCGGATGTCCAAGCGCACGGGGGAGTTTGTCACCCTCGAAGAATTACTGGAAGAAGTCGGGCGGGATGCAGCCCGCTACTTTTTTGTGCTCCGGGGCGCGGACAGCCACCTTGATTTCGACCTCGATCTGGCGCGGGCCCAGAGCATGGAGAACCCGGTCTACTATGTCCAGTACGCTCACGCCCGGATCGCCAGCATCTTCAGACAGCTGGCGGATAGGGGAATCCCGTTGCCGGATCCCGCGCGGGTCGATCTTAGTCTCCTGGCCACGGAGGAAGAGGAGCGGTTAATGAAGCAGTTAGCCGCCTTCCCGGAGGAAGTGGCGGATGCCGCGTTGGGTCTGGCGCCGCACCGTTTAACCGGCTATATTTACAACCTTGCCGGCCTCTTTCATTCTTTTTACAACGTCCACCGGGTAATCGGCGCCGGCCCGGGTCTGGAGGAGGCCCGCATCGTCCTGGTCCAGGCGACCGGGATCG
This sequence comes from Thermodesulfitimonas autotrophica, assembly GCF_003815015.1. Taxonomy (NCBI): domain Bacteria; kingdom Bacillati; phylum Bacillota; class Clostridia; order Thermoanaerobacterales; family Thermoanaerobacteraceae; genus Thermodesulfitimonas; species Thermodesulfitimonas autotrophica. The sequence continues at coordinate 562,644 of NZ_RKRE01000002.1, read as the reverse complement.
TCCTGCGCCAGGGCTTGCGGCTTTTGGGCGTGCGGGCGCCGGAACGCATGTAGCAATGATCAGTTAAATTTGTGGGGGAGAATATGGCCAAGTACATCTTTATCACCGGCGGCGTGGTTTCTTCTCTGGGTAAGGGGGTCACGGCGGCTTCGGTTGGCCGGCTTCTGAAGAGCCGGGGCTTGAGCGTGATCGTTCAAAAGCTCGACCCGTACATCAACGTGGACCCGGGAACGATGAGCCCTTTCCAGCACGGTGAAGTCTTTGTCACGGAGGACGGCGCGGAAACGGACCTCGACCTTGGGCACTACGAACGCTTTATCGACACCGATTTGAATCGCCTCTGCAACGTCACTACCGGGAGTATTTACTGGTCAGTTATTACGAAGGAACGGCGCGGCGACTACCTCGGGAATACGGTTCAGGTGATTCCGCACATCACCAACGAGATCAAAGAGCGGATCCTCGTCCTCGAGCGGGAGACGGGTGCGGACGTCGTCATCGTTGAAATCGGCGGGACGGTCGGCGATATCGAGTCGCTGCCCTTCTTGGAGGCGATCCGCCAGCTCCGGATTGATCTCGGGCGGGAAGAAACGCTTTACATTCACGTCACCCTAGTTCCCTACCTGAAAGGGGCGAACGAACTCAAAACCAAGCCGACGCAGCACAGCGTGAAGGAGCTGCGGGGGATCGGAATTCAGCCTGACATCATCGTCTGCCGGTCGGAGATGCCGTTATCTCCGGAGATGAGGCGGAAGATTGCGCTTTTCTGCGACGTCGAGCCGCGGGCGGTAATCGAGGCGGTTGATGCCGAGACAATTTACGAGGTGCCCCTTTTGTTAGAATCACAGGGGATTAGCGACTTTATCGTTGAACGGCTTAATCTTCGCTGCGGTCCGCCCGACCTCGCGGCTTGGGAGGAGATTGTCCACCGGTTGAAAAACCCTCGTACCAGCGTGACGATTGCGCTGGTGGGGAAGTATGTGGAACTGCGCGACGCCTACTTTAGCATCCTCGAGGCGTTCTGCCACGCCGGCATTGCCCATAACGCCAAAGTAAACGTTAGAATGGTCAATGCCGAGGAATTAGAAAGAAAAGAGCCTGCGCTGCTGTTAGCAGGGGTCGGCGGTATCTTAGTGCCGGGGGGGTTTGGTGAGCGGGGCACGGAGGGAAAAATCCGGGCGATCCGCTTCGCCCGCGAGAAGCACATCCCCTTCTTAGGCATCTGCCTGGGGATGCAGTTAGCCGTAGTGGAGTTCGCGCGCTCGGTCCTCGGCCTTGAAGGGGCGAACAGTGCCGAGTTCGATCCCGCAACGCTGCACCCGGTAATCGATCTTCTGCCGGAGCAGAAAGGAGTAACCAACCTGGGCGGGACAATGCGCCTGGGGCGTTACCCCTGCCGGGTAGTGCCCGGTTCCTTAGCCTACCGGGCTTACGGGACGGCGGAAGTCTGGGAACGCCACCGCCACCGGTACGAGTTTAACAACGCGTACCGGGAAGCCTTTACCAGGGCGGGGCTCACCTGTAGCGGTATTTCGCCCGACGGCCGCCTGGTGGAGATCGTGGAGCTGCGGGACCACCCCTGGTTTTTGGCGACCCAGTTCCATCCCGAGTTTAGATCCCGGCCGTCACGGCCGCACCCTCTCTTTCGCGATTTCGTAGGCGCCGCGCTGGCGGCGGCGAAGGGGACCTGTGAGTAGATGATGAAAAAGCTGATCGGCGCGCTCGTTTTAGGGCTCCTCATTGTTTCTGTGGTGGTGGCTGCCGCAGTGAGCGGTGGCCGGACGCCCGGAGCGAGAGGTGTGGGGGGCGGCGGGAAGATCGGCATTATTTATATCGAAGGGATAATAACTGCCGGCGAGACGGACGGAGGGCTGTTCGGCGGCAGGACTTCGGGTACCGGCGGAATCCTCGACGCCCTGCGCCGGGCAGAAGAGGATCCGGGCGTGAAGGCCGTTGTGCTGCGGATCGACAGCCCCGGTGGGACGGCGGCTGCTTCCCAGGAGGTGGCCCGCGCGGTCGAGCGGGTAAAGCGAGCCGGCAAAAAGGTGGTGACCTCGATGGCGGACGTGGCCGCTTCGGGGGCTTACTGGGTGGCGGCCGGCAGCGACTGCATTTTCGCTAATCCCGCCACCATAACCGGCAGTATCGGGGTCCTGATAGAGACTTTCGAGATGACCGGGCTTTACGGGAAGCTTGGCGTTAGTAAGCAAACGATCAAGAGCGGCCCGTACAAGGATATGGGCTCCGAGAGCCGGCCGATGACGCCGCAGGAACGGGCCATTTTTCAGGGGATGGTGAATGACATCTACGCGCAGTTTATCGATCGGGTGGCAATAGGACGGAAAATGCGCCGGGAAAAGGTTTTATCTTTAGCCGACGGGCGGGTGTTCACCGGCCGGCAGGCGAAAGAGGTCGGACTGGTCGATGAGCTCGGCGACTTGCGCGACGCGGTCCGTTACGCCGGGCGGCTGGCCGGAATAAAAGGTGAGCCGGAAGTCGTTAACCTGGGCCCCGGCCGCTTCCCCTGGGAAAGCCTGTTGCGGGGCGTTACCGGTGACTCCTTCTTTTCTTCCCGCATGCTACCGGTCTGGCTCTTGGGTCCCCAACTCGCACCGGAGAGGGGTATAATCTATGGAGATCGGTAACGGAACAGGCCGGCTGGGCCTGTTGGAACTGGTTCACGGTGTTCTTTTCAGCCCTGCTGCTACTTTCAGGGCCGTCGGTGGGGCACCGCCTTTGAAAGAGGCGGCGTTTATCTTTTTTCTGCTGACGCTTGGCAACTCCCTCGCCGGGTCGTTTCTGCTGCGTTCAAACTTTGCGGGCATACCGGGTGCCAACGTTACGGAGGTAACCCGGGTGGTTACCGGGCTTTTGCCCGCCTTTGTTCTTATAGCGATAGTCTTTGCCGCGGCGAAATGGTTTCTGTACAGCGCCCTTTTCCACTTCCTCGCAGGGCTCTTAGGTGGCCGGGGCAACCCGCGGGGAACGCTTGTGGTCTGCGCCCTGGCGGGGTTACCGGGTATTTTCCTGGTGCCGGTTGAGCTGGCGCTGGACATCCTGAAGGTCGCCGCGGTGCCGGCTGCCGCCCTGGGGGGCTTAGTAGGGCTCGGCGTTCTTGTCTGGGAAGTTATTCTCCTGGTGATCGGCCTGCGGGAGGTGCACCGCTTTACTACGGGGAGTGCGGTCATTACGGTGCTGCTGCCGCTTGCGGTTTTGGTCTGCCTTTTCGTGATTTTTGTTATCGGCATAGTGGTTTCCGCCGGTGCACTCCTCCCGTCATTTTCATTAGGCTGAGTTCTGAGGGTACCATGTCTTACATCCTCGTGATCGACGACGAACCGCTTATCTGCTGGCTGGTTGAAGAGGCTCTGCGCGAGAGCGGCTACCGGGTGAAAACGGCGCCCGACTGGCAGAAGGGGTTATCTCTTGCCCGGGAAGAGGCTCCGGCTCTGGTCCTCGTAGATCTGAAGCTGCCGGGGAAAAGCGGGGTTGCGGTGCTTGACGAGCTGGCGCGCTTGGCTCCCGGAGTCCCGGGGGTGCTGATTACGGGCGAGCCCGGGGAGGTATCTGTCCCGCAGGCTGCCTTTGTGCTGCGGAAACCTTTTGACTTGAGCGACCTGCGCCGGCTGGTGCAAGAAATGGTGCCGCTGTCAGGCAAACCATAAATTACTTGCCCGAATAGGATAGAAAAAGGGGCCTCCACGGCAGGAGTTCCGTAGGGTACGGCGAACTACAAGAAGAAAACATTTGAACGGCGAGCCGCATTCATGAGCGAGCGGCAGGATTAGTCACCAAGCCTGGCGTTTAGGAGGTAAACTTATGATCGTGCCCACCGATACGGTGATAATGCTCCGGTGTCCCGACTGTGGCCGGCTAGAGCTTTTTCACCTCTCGCGTTTTGCGGTTTCGAAGCGAAAACCTGGGAGGGTGATCTGCTCCTGCGGCGTGGAGAAGGCCCGGGTTACAACACGAGATTACGCGGCGTACACCCTCGAAGTTAACTGCACCATCTGTGATCTGCAGCACACCTACCAGCTATCGGGAAAGAGGCTCTGGTCTCAAGAGGTAACGCCGCTTTTATGTTTGGAGACGGGGCTTGAGTTAGGAAGCATCGGGCCGCGAGATAAGGTGCGGGCGGCCATCCCTTCCTACCAGGAGGAATTAGAGGAACTGATCGAGGAGCTCGGTGGGCCGAGCTATTTTGTCAACCCGGACGTGATGTACGAGGTCCTTAACTACGTGCAGGAGATGGCCGATGAGGGCGGGGTATTCTGCCCCTGCGGCAAGAACAAGATCGAGCTTGAGGTTCTGCCCGACCGTTTGGAATTGCGGTGCAAGCACTGCGAGCGGATGAAAGTGATCTACGCCGAAACCGAGGAGGACTATCTCCGCCTTCAGGAACTTCCCGCGATCGAACTTTCCCGCCGTGGCTTTTCTAACCTGGACAGAAAGGTGCGGGGTAAGAAAAAAGGGATTAAGCGCGATAATAAGTAGGACGATAAAAATATAAAGCGGGGGATATACAGGATGCCCTTGGTGACGACGGCGCACCTCTTGCAGGCGGCGGCGGCCGGCGGTTATGCCGTCGGTGCCTTTAACTGCAATAACATGGAGATTGTGCAGGCAATCATTACGGCGGCGGAGGCGGAGAATGCGCCGGTCATCCTGCAGGCCAGCCAGGGGGCGATCAAGTACGCCGGGCTTGACTTCATCGCTGCGCTGGCGAAGACCGCTATCGGGCGGACCAGGGTGCCGGTGGCCCTGCACCTCGACCACGGGACAAGCTTCGAGCAGGTAGTCCGCTGCGTGGCCGCCGGTTTCAGTTCGGTAATGATCGACGGTTCGCGCCTTCCTTTTGCCGAGAACGTAGCGCTTACCAAGCAGGTCGTGAGTGTTGCCCGCGCCGTGGGCATCTCGGTTGAGGCGGAGCTCGGGCGCATCGGCGGCACCGAGGACAACATTTCGGTGGCCGAGGCGGAGGCTTTCTTTACCGACCCGGACGAGGCGGCCCGCTTTGTGGCGGAAACAGGGGTTGACGCCCTCGCTGTGGCTATCGGTACGGCACACGGCCGCTATAAAGGGGAGCCGCGTCTCGACTTCGAGCGCTTAAGCCAAATTGCGGCGAAGGTTAAAATCCCGCTGGTGATGCACGGCTCGTCCGGCGTTCCGGCGGATGCGGTTCGGGAGGCGATCCGGCGCGGCATTCGGAAGGTGAACATCGATACCGATATCCGGCAGGCCTTCACCGAAAAGGTGCGGGCGGTTCTTGCTGCTGCCCCCGACGAGATCGATCCCCGGAAAATTTTGGGGCCGGCGCGGGAGGCGGCGGTAGAAATAATCCGGGAAAAAATTCGCATTTTCGGTAGCGCAAACCGGGCAAACGAGGTATAATGAAGGCGCGGGTTTTTACTTTGGGGTGAGGTGAAGGACGATTAAGCTTTTTCTTGACACGGCAAACGTAGATGAGATCCGCCATGCCGCATCCCTCGGGGTGATTCAGGGCGTAACTACCAATCCCTCTCTGATTGCCAAAGAAGGGCGCGATTTCAAGGAAGTAATCCGGGAAATTACCGCTATCGTCGACGGGCCGATCAGCGCGGAAGTTTTAAGTCTCGACACAGCGGGAATGGTTGCCGAGGCCGAAGAGCTGGCCGCAATTCACCCTAACGTGGTGATCAAGATCCCGATTACTGCCGAAGGGCTGCAGGCGGTTAAGGCGCTTAAGGCCAAGGGGATCAGGACCAACGTTACCCTTGTTTTTTCGGCCAACCAGGCTCTGCTTGCAGCGCTCGCCGGGGCGGCTTTCGTGAGTCCTTTTGTAGGGCGCCTTGATGATGTAGGCCACGACGGGATAGCCCTTGTAGCCGAGATTGCCGAGATTTTTGGCTACTACGATCTCCCTACCGAAATCATTGCGGCCAGCATCCGTCACCCCCTTCACGTCACTGCGGCCGCCAGGGCGGGGGCGCACATCGCCACGATTCCCTATAAGGTTTTGCTGCAGATGATCAAACATCCTCAGACCGATGAGGGTATCAGGCGGTTTATGGCCGACTGGGCCGGGATGAAAAAGTAGGCCGGACGAAGTATATTTCGCGGTGTGAAGGGCTAAAATTATTACCGGAGACCAGAAATTGGTTTTTTAGGGTGAGTCAATTCCTTCAGTATCTCCCCGAATGATCCTGGAAAGTTCTGCAGGCTGTTCTGCACCCAAGCGGTCGGTTTAAAGGCCTTGAACCAGGAATTAGGATGCGCGTTATCTTGCGCGGGTGAAGGCTTCCTTTCCGGGGAAAGTCTCCTCCCTTGTGGCTGCCGTGTAAGGCTTGTTCCCCGCCGGTAAAGACTAAGAGCAAGGAGTGAAAAGAGTTGTATCCAGGTAACGACCTCGAGTCGAAAACCGTGGCCGAGCTTTACAAGATAGCGAAGGAACTTGAGATTCCCGGTTACTACCGGCTACGGAAACAGGAATTAATTTACGAGATAAGGAAGGCGCGGATGGAGAAAGAGGGAGTGATGTACGCACAGGGGATCCTTGAGATTCTTCCCGACGGTTACGGCTTCTTGCGGCCTTTTAAATATCTTCCTTCGAACGAAGACATCTACGTTTCTTCGTCCCAGATCCGGAAGTTCGACCTGCGTACCGGGGATCTGGTGGCCGGGCAGGTGCGGCGCCCCAAGGAGGGCGAAAGGTACCTGGCCCTCCTGCGGGTGGAGAGGGTGAACGATACCGATCCCGCCGCACTTGCCGAGCGGATTCACTTCGACAGCCTCACCCCCCTCTACCCCTACGAGCGGATTCGCCTGGAGACCGAACCCCACAAGTTCTCGACCCGGATCATCGACCTGATCTCCCCTCTCGGGAAGGGTCAGCGCGGGCTCATCGTGGCGCCGCCCAAGGCGGGCAAAACCACGCTTTTAAAGGAGATCGCCAACAGCATCACTACAAACCACCCGGAGATCCACCTCATCATCCTGCTCATCGACGAGCGCCCGGAGGAGGTTACCGATATCGAGCGCTCGGTCCGGGCCGAAGTGGTGAGCTCCACCTTCGACGAGCCGCCGGAAAACCACGTCAAGGTGGCGGAGATGGTCCTCGAGCGCGCCAAACGCCTCGTCGAGCACAAGCACGACGTGGCGATTTTGCTTGACAGCATCACGCGCCTGGCGCGGGCGCACAACTTGGTGGTGCCGCCAAGCGGGCGCACCTTGTCGGGCGGCGTTGACCCGGCAGCGCTGCATAAGCCGAAGCGCTTCTTCGGGGCTGCGCGGAAACTTGAGGAGGGGGGCAGCCTTACAATTTTAGCCACGGCGCTGATCGAAACGGGCAGCCGGATGGACGACGTCATCTTTGAGGAGTTTAAGGGAACCGGCAACATGGAGCTGGTTCTCGACCGGCGCCTGGCGGAGCGCCGGGTCTTTCCGGCGATCGACGTGCAGCGGTCCGGGACGCGCAAGGAGGAGCTGTTGCTTTCGCGGGAGGAGTTAGAGCTCGTCTGGTACTTCCGGCGGGCTACCAACCAGATGACGCCCTGGGAGGCGATGGAGCACCTTCTTGAGGAGATCAGGCGCACCCGGAGCAACGCCGACCTGCTGCGGAATTTCCAGGCTTTTAAGCAGGTGAGCGGCGATAAGGTTGACCTGGAGTTCATTGCCCCGCGCCGTGATGCTAACCTGGGCTGATTAAAAACGGGTTCCTGCCTGAGAAAACCCCTGCTAACGGAGCTACAGAAGGTATAAAATTGGGCTGTTCCGGCAATTTTATTCTTAGCATATTTTGCCATTACGGAGGTAGTCATGCGCCGGAGCAGCGTTTTTATTGTTGTTATTCTTCTTTTGCTCACGGGGGTAGTCTTAAGCGGCCGGGCGGTTGCCCAGCCTGACGAGTGGTTAGGCGCGGCGCCCGAGCCGGCGGCGCCTGTTTTAAGTCTGCCAACCTACTACCGGGTTGCGGCAGGTGACACCCTTTGCGGGATTGCCAGGCGTTACGGCGTTGGTGCGGCGCTCATCGCGCAGGCGAATGGCTTATCGCTTTCCGACCCGATCTATGCAGGCCAGTATCTAGTGGTGCCTGCGGGCGGGCTTACCTACCGGGTCGTTCCGGGCGACACTCTCTGGGATATTGCCTGCCGTTACGGGGTGCCGGTCGAAGAGCTGTTGCGGGCGAACGGTCTTGATGCCGGCGCGCCCCTGCTTGTCGGCACCGAGTTGCTGGTACCCGTATCCCTGGACGCACCGGAGACTCAAGACCGTGGGGATCGCGAACCCTTGAGCTGGCCGGTGCTGGGTCCGGTTTCTTCGCCTTTCGGTTTGCGGGACGGGCGGCCGCACGAGGGGATAGACATCGCTGCCCTGGCGGGCACGCCCGTACGGGCCGCCGCGGGGGGACGGGTAGTCTATGCCGGCCCGGCAGGAACTTACGGTCTGTTAGTAATTCTCCAGCACGACGACGTGCGCACAACCTACTACGCCCACTGTAACGAGGTTTATGTAGTCCCCGGGCAGACGGTTGCAGCCGGCGAAGTCATTGCCACGGTAGGGAATACCGGCCGCTCAACAGGCCCCCACCTCCACTTCGAGGTGCGGGTAAACGGCACCCCTTACGACCCGGTACCTTTCCTCCGGAGTTAGAAATCACTCCGCTTACGGACGGAAGCGGAGCTGGCTCTCATGCGTCCCCAACGACGGTTACGTGGCTGAAGACTTTTCCTGCGGACTGGCGGTGAGAACTTCGGCAAGCGGTGCGGGCCTGCCCAGGTGGTAGCCCTGGCCGTAACGAACGCTGTAAGCTTGCAAAATTGCCAGTACCGACTCGTTTTCCACAAACTCGGCGATGGCCTCTTTGCCGAGGGCGTGGGCTACCGTCTTCATGGCCTCGACGATGGCCCGGTTGGTAGGGTTCGTATCTATGTCCCGGACGAAACTACCATCGATCTTTAGGTAATCCGCCGGCAGTGCCCGCAGGTAACAAAACGAGGAGTAGCCGCAGCCGAAGTCGTCAATGGCGATGTGGCAACCTAAGGCCTTGAGCCGGCGCATCCAGAGCTCGGCCTGCGTAAAGTTCCGCAGGGCGGCGGTTTCGGTGATTTCGAAACCGATGCGGGAAGGGCTGACGCCTTTTTCGCGGAGCATCGCTTCCACAAACTCTAACAGCCTGTTATCGGCCAGGCTGATACCAGAAATGTTTACAAAAATCGTCAGCCCGGGGTGCGCCTGGAGGATGTTGAAGACCGAATTGATCACCCAATGGTCGATCTGGGAGATCAGGCCAAAGCGTTCCGCCACCGGCAGGAAGGCTCCGGGAGCGATCAACGCCCCGTCTTCTCCGTTTAGGCGGATAAGGGCTTCGTAATGAACCACCCTACCTGTACTGAGTTCTACTACGGGCTGTAGGAAGAGAACGAAGCGGTTCTCTTTAAGGGCTTGTTTGATGAGGGCCACGGTCCGGTTTATTTTGTTTAGCTCACTTGCCGGATCGTCTAAACCGGTCAGGCAGACGACCTTGTTCTTACCTTCTTCCTTGGCCATAAAAAGGGCGATATCAGCAGCAGAGAGATACTTTTGCGGGTCGGTGGTACTCTCTTTGTTAAGCATCACCAAGCCGATGCTGAGGCTTAGCTGGAACGTGTAATTGGGCGGGGAAAGGTGGAAGTCGCGACCTTCCACGGCTTGGCGCAACCTTTCGGCCACCGCTTTCGCCTCCACATCGCCGTTTACCTCCACCAGCACCACAAACTCGTCGCCGCCCCACCGGGCGAGGAAGTCCTGTTGCCGTAGTTCTTTCCGGAGCGCGGCGGCCACGGCGGTCAGCAGCCTATCTCCTATACTATGGCCGAAAGCATCGTTGATAAACTTAAAGTTGTCAATATCCATGAAGAGCAGGGCGCTTCTCTGGCCCCGTTTCGCCCGGCTTATTGCTTTGGTAAGCTTCCTTTCAAGGGCGTAGCGGTTTGGCAGGCGGGTCATCGGGTCATGCGTGGCCAGGTAATGTTCCCTTCGTAACAGCGGTAGCAGGAGTAGCGTTCCGAAAAAAACGGAAACTAAACCGGTAACCACAATACTTAGGGCGGCCTTCTCTACAAGCGTATTCGCCTGCGAAAGCGGTACCCCCACGTACCAGATACCGATCACTTTCCCGGTGGTGTCACGTAGCGGCGTGTAGGCGGTCAAATACCACCGGTTTACAATCTTCGCCCGGCCGTAGTAGTTCTGCCCCTGCTTCAGGACCCTTTCGGCTACGGCGGGGGCCACTCTGGTCCCTACGAGCCGCTTACCGGTCTCGTCCCGTACCGAAGTGGTTACCCGCACGTCCCCGAGAAAGATGGTGGCTGTGTCACCGGTAAGGTGCGATACCAAATCTACCGGCATATAGTTGCCGTTCATCAAAACGTCGCCTTTGTAAAGCTTACCGTTTTTTGCTACCCAGGGGCCGGGATAAAGCTGGTCTATGAGGGTGTAACCGATAGCTAAGTCGGATCTCAGTTTCGACTCGACAAGCTTGTAAATGTCGCTTTTTGAAAGAAAAATGGCGGCTATGGAGCCCAAAAAAGCGACGCCGACGATGGGGAGCAGCAAGAGCACCAGCTTGAATTTCCAGTTGTTAGAGGTGTACATGACTTTCGCCTTTAGGCCGCCCGGGCCGCGAGAACGCCCTGAAGAAGCAGGCGCTGCGACAACCCCAGGCGGGCACTTGACAGCCTCTTCTGTTGTTCGACAAGGATTACTTCTATAAACCCGGTCCGTTTTCCTGCTCCCAAAAGCTTTTACTGGTCGGTGGGAAAAGAGGTTACTTTATGAGGCGCTCTTGCGGTGGGTTAGGGCGAAGCGGGCCGGGTCAGGATCGAAGTAGTCCCGGCTGAATTCGCGGCTGAACCGGCCGTCATCAAGGTGGCCGGCGTCCCAGGTGACATCGACGGTGATCCAGCGGCCGTTGATTAGGACCTCGTTCCAGGCATGGTTCGGCTGGAGGGGCCAGGGTTCGTTTTCTTGGCGGGCGAAGCCGCGCACAACGGCTGCCGGGATGCCGTTAGCGCGGCAAAGGGCGGCGAAGAGGCGGCTGAAATGTTCGCAGACGCCGCTGCGGGTAAGAAGGACTTCCGAGGCCCGCTTATGGGGGATCCGCGGCAAGCGGGCGGCGGCAATGTCGTAGGTAATCTCCTTGGCCACCCAGTCGTGAACGGCCAGGACGGTTTCCAAGGGCTTATCCCGCTTTAACTCCCGGGCGAGCTTGAGGATTTCCGGGTGATCCCAGTCGATCCAGTCGGTGGGCGCCAGGTACCGGAGTTCCGTCCGGCCGAGGTTACGAACTCTGAACTGCACCAGCCCTGATAGGGTATCGTCTTGCGGCGGGCTGCAGAGGGTGACCCGGTAGTCACCGGGGCCGAAGGGCAGCCAGACGCGGCCGGCTACCAGCCCGTTGCGGACCGTCAGCGGCTGGTCGCTCCGCTCGCCCTCTTTTTCCACTACCGCGACGAGTTCCGCGAAGGCGGTTTGCACCCGCGCCGTGATATCCACACACGCCTCGGCCGTCACCAAACCGGCCGCGGGGCAGAGGAGCCTTACCCTGGCCTCCTCGCCGTCCCGGTAGACCACCGGCGGCGTGCTGCCCAGAGGCTGGCTCCAGCCGGGCAGGCCGAGAAGGCTGTCGCTAAGGTAAACCGCCTGCGCTACGGGATTCCAGGAGACGTACGCGCCGAGGGCTTCCCCGAGAAAGCGCAAGGGGACCAAGACCCGCCCGCCAGCGACCTGGGCGGGCACCTCGAGGGTGAGGGTCTGGTCGCCTGCCCGGGCCCATGCCGCGCCTACGCCGAGGGTAATCAGGGTCCCGTTCCTGTCTACGGTAACGGTGCGGGCGGCGGCGTCGTAAGTCACGGTGGCGCCTAGGGCTTCGGCGGCCGTCCTGAGCGGCACGAGAAGGCGCCCGTTCTCACAAACCGGCGGGACGTCGGGCTGGACGGGCCGCCCGTTGACGACCATGGCGACCGGGATGGCAAGAGCTGGCGTGGCGGTCGCCAAAGCGATGCCAGCGGTGGTAGCGCACAAGGCAAAGAAAACGAGAAGCCGGTGCCAAGATCTCATTTACCGCGTCTCTCCCGGTCAGGCTTAAAACTCCGGCGCCCAGGCGATAAGCGGCAGCTCAAAGGGGTGCACGAACATGGAGTCTGCCGGTCTTACCCGCACGGTGTAGCCGAGTGCTCCTTGGGTCAGGGTGATGGTCCCGGAAAAGCGGTAAGTGGCGTCCCCTAAGGCTTCGGTCAGTTCCATCCGGACCCCGTTCATTTCGGTGAGCTGCCAGTCTTTGCTTCTGCCGAGCATTATTTCCACCACCACGTCTTCCGGTTTTATGGCCCCGAGACGCACGGTGGCCGCCACGGCGATCGTCTGGCCGGCGACAGGGAGCGCCGGTCTTTCCGCGGTAACGCTGAGAACGGCGACGGCCGGCCAGTTCTGCGTCAGGTACTCCTTGAAATCCCGCACCCGCCGGGCGGCGGCGTAATTATCTTTGACTAGCTGGTCGTATCGCTCCATAAGCGGCACGTAGAAGCGCGCCGCGTACTCCTTTACCATCCGCCCGGTATTGAAATAGTGGGGGATGGAGCGCCACCCTTCCCTAATGATCTCGATCCAATCGCGGGGGACGCCGTGGGTCCGCCGGTAGTAAGCAGGTATCACCACGTCTTCGAGCACGGCGTAAAGGGAGAGGCTGTCGTAATAATCCTGCGTCGTGTCGTCCGGCAGGACCTCCCCCCGGCCAACGGCAAAGCCGTTTTTGCCGTTGTAAGCCTCCGGCCACCAGCCGTCGAGAATGCTCAAATGCACGGTACCGTTCAAAACCGCTTTCTGGCCGCTGGTCCCGCTGGCTTCAAGCGGCCGGCGCGGCGTATTGAGCCAGACATCGGCGCCCTGCACCAGGCACTGCGCCAACTCAATATCGTACTCTTCAACGAAGGTAACCTTGCCGCGGAACGGTTCTTCCTGGCTCAGATCATAGATCTGCTTGATGATTTCCTGGCCGCTGCGGTCTGCGGGGTGGGCCTTCCCGGCGAAGATGAACTGGACCGGTTGCTCGGGGTCGTTGACCAGCCTGGCGAGCCTTTCCCGGTCGCGCAGCAGGAGGTAGGCCCGTTTATAGGTCGTGAAACGCCGGGCAAAAACGACGGTCAGCACGTCAGGTGGCAGGTAAGTCTCAATCTCCTCTTGCTGACTGGGCGAAGCAAAATAGCGCTGGCGCTGGGCCAAGAGGCGCGCCCGGCATTTTTCTAACATCCGGGCTTTAAGCTCCTTGCGGACACTCCAGATCTCCGCGGCCGGCATCTTGGCGATTTTTTCCCAGACCTCCGGGCTGTTATAAGGCGTGCGCCACTTGTCACCCGCGACGCGGTTGAAGCGCTCCACCCACTCCGGGGCCACCCACGTCTCGATATGAACGCCGTTAGTCACCGTGGTTACCGGGATCTCCGCCTCCGGGATGCCGGGGTAGATGTGGAAAAACATCCGCCGGGTGGTTTCGCCGTGCAGGCGGCTCACCGCGTTGGTGTAGGAAGCGTGTCTGTGGGCTAAAAGCGTCATGTTGTATCCCTGGCGGTCCGGATCGTAGGCCGGGGCGACAAAGGCATTCCAATTCAAGCTCCCCTGGTGATAGAAGTGTTCGAAATAGCAGGAAAGAAGTTCCGGCTGGAAGATGTCGTGGCCCGCGGGCACCGGGGTATGGGTCGTAAAAATGGTTGAAGCGCGCACTACCTCGCGAGCCGTTTCGAGCTCCAGTCCTTCGCTCACGAGCTCCCGGAGGCGTTCGAGAACGGAAAAAGCGGCGTGTCCTTCGTTAATGTGCCAGACCACCGGTTCGATCCCCATGGCGCGCAACGCCCGCACCCCACCGATGCCGAGGAGGATCTCCTGGACGAGGCGCATCTCGTGGTCGCCGCCGTAAAGCCGGCCGGTGAGCTGCCGGTCCTCCACCCGGTTCCGGGGGGTGTCGGAGTCGAGGAGATAGAGTTTCACCCGCCCGACGGTCGCCTCCCAGATCCGGAGCGAGACTGTCCGGCAGATATTCTGGCCGGAAAGCTCGACCTGCACTTCGAGTTCGCGACCTTCCCCGTCGGTAACGGGGGTGATGGGCATTTTATAGAAATTAAGCAGCGGATAGCGGGCCTCCTGCCACCCTTCGGGATTGATCTCCTGGTTGAAGTAGCCGAATTTATAGAGCAGCCCCACGGCCACGAGCGGGAGGCCCAGATCGCTGGCCGCCTTCAGGTGGTCGCCGGCTAACAGCCCCAGGCCGCCCGAATAGATCGGCAGGCATTCGTGAATCCCGAACTCGGCGGAAAGGTAGGCAATCACCCGCTCTTTCTTGTCCGGGAAGGTCTGGTCGAACCAGGTTGGTTGGTTAAGATACTTTTCGAAGCGGGCGCAGCACTCCTCGTAAATCTCCATGTACTCCGGGTTCTGGGCCGCCTCGGCGAGTTTTTCCGGGGGGAGCGACAGCAGGAAGGCGACGGGATTGTGGTGGAGGTTATCCCAGAGCTCCTCGTCGAGCCAGCGGAAGACGGCATCGGCCCCCGGCTCCCACGACCACCAGAAGTTTTTCGCCAGCACCGCCAGCTTAGCGAGCGCCGGCGGTAACGGCGGCATTACGGCGAGCGAACGGAAAAAGAACATCCGCGCTACCTCCTTATCTTTTCGCCGCGGGAAGGGGCTGGTTTTCGCGGCGCTAACTTTTCGCTGTGTAAAAGTATATTCGTCCCGGAAAGGCGTTTCTTTAAGGTAGTCTGACCCGCTTCCAAAGGCAAAGGCAAAGGCAAACAGACCCGGCGGTGCCTCCCGGGGACCGCCTCGGGAGGCGGGCTTCCCGTTTCCATGTCTTAAGCGCTGAACTTGGTCAGACGGCCGGCGTGGGCCAGGAGCAGGTTCATGGTGTAGAGAAGGGGGAAGTGCCCCAGGGTCCCGGCGGCGCATGCGGCTTCGGAAAAACCTTGTGTTTCCCGGCGGGGCCGGACCCAGCGCGAGTGGACGAGAAAAGGTACCGGGTGCCAGCTGTGGCCCCGGTACACGGCGGGGGTGCTGTGGTCGCCGGTGATAACAAGGGCGTCGGGCCCAAGCGCCAGGATTTCCGGGAGGAGCCGGTCGAACTCTTCGATTACCTTTACCTTCCCCTCCCAGTTGCCATCCTCGCCCCGGGAATCGGTTCCCTTCACGTGGAGAAAGAAAAAGTCGTAGCCGTCCCAGTTTTCCTTCAGGCTGGCCATTTCGGCGGCGATGGTTTCGCCGGCTACGGGGAGAAGCTCCATCCCGGTAAGAGAGGCGAGACCCCGGTACATCGGGTAGACGGCGATCGCGCCGGCGCGAACCTTGAAGCGTTCCGGGAAAAGGGTGAGCTGCGGCCGGCGGGAGAAACCGCGCAGCAGGGCGTAGTTGGTGGCCGGCTCGTCCTTCAAGAGCGCGGCCAGCCGCTCTAAAAACTTGGCGGCGACGGCTGCGGTCTTGGCCGCTTCCGGGGTGAGCGCCCGTGGTGGGAGCGGCGGGGCGCCAACGGCCTGCGGGTCGGTATCGGCCACCTGCTCCCCTAGCTCCGGGCTGCGAAAAACGACGACGAAGCGGTGTTCCTTCACCGGCCGGATAAAAACAGGCACGCCTTCGATTTCGGGGATGTTTTCCTGCAGGAGGGCGCAGATTTTTGCGGTGTGTTCGGTGGCGGGGCGTCCGGCCCGCCGGTCGGTAACCACGATCCCTTCCGGGGTGTGCCGCACCGTGGCGAAGTTTGCCCGCACCGCCACATCCTGCGGCTCAAGGGGGAAACCGATGCCTAAGGCTTCGAGCACGCCGCGGCCGATGATATACTTCAGGGGATCGTAGCCGAAGAGGGCCAGGTGCCCGGCGCTCGACCCGGGAGTGATACCGGGGAGAACCGGGTGGGCGAGCCCCAGCTCCGATCTTTGGGCCAAAGCATCTAAATTCGGCGTGTGGGCGGCTTCCAACTCTGTTTTGCCGCCGCATTCCGGCACCGGCAGGCCGCCGATGCCGTCGAGAACTACCAGGACCATTTTGGTTGCAGCCGGGCGGGCGAGTTCGCCAAGCAGTTTTTCGAGTTCCACAGGGCACCCTCCGTTCTAAAAATAGTTGAGGCTGACAGACGGCACGGTTACTTGATTTTAGCACAATTTTTTTATGATTTACAAGTTCCGCGCCGCTCCTGCTTTTGCGGTTGAGGCGCAGATTAGGCTTTTCCCGGAGCGGCCGGTTTTGAGAGCGAGGGCTTGTTAGTGGCGGCCAAAGTTTGATATAATTTGCTGTGGTTTGTGCAGAAGGGAGAAAAGAAATGATTACGCGGAAAGACGTGGAGCATGTCGCGCTACTAGCGCGGCTCGAGCTCACGGAGGAAGAGAAGGAGCTGTACACGGGGCAGTTAGCGAAGATTCTCGAGTACGCTTCGGTCTTGAAAGAGCTGGATACGGAAAATGTGCCTCCGCTTGCCCACGTTTTGCCCCTGCAGAATGTCTTCCGCGAGGATAAAGTCGGTACGCACCTCGATGCTGAGGCCGTGCTGGCCCACGCTCCGGACAGGGAAGAGCGCTTTTTCCGCGTTCCCCGCATCGTATAATATTGCGGCGGTGCTTGGATTTTACCCGAGCCACTGCGGCAAAGATATGCGGGTGGGCTCCCGGTTTTGGGCGCGGCACCGTGACACTTGATTTTTTAGCTTTGCCCTTCGAACCTTGAACGTTGAACTGTGAACGTTGAACGTTGAACGTAACCAAGGAGGAGTTGCCTTGGAGCTCTTTTTCACCCCGGCGCACGAACTTGGCCGGCTCTTGCGGGAAAGAAAAATAGGGGCGGTGGAGCTTGCCGACGCGGTCTTCGACCGCATCGACGCCGTCGAGCTGAAGGTGAAGGCATATCTTTGCCTGCTGCGGGAGGAGGCGCGGGCGCAGGCGCGCGCGGTCGACGATAGGATCGCGGCCGGAGAGGAAGTGCCGCCGCTCGCGGGCATCCCGGTAGCGGTGAAGGACAACATCTGCATGTTGGGCGTCGAAACCACCTGCGCTTCGAAGATCCTGAAAGGCTTTGTTCCGCCGTACGACGCCACAGTGATCGAGCGGCTCAAGAAGGAAGGCGTTCTTTTCACGGGCAAGACGAACATGGACGAGTTCGCGATGGGTTCTTCCACGGAGAACTCCGGCTTTTTCCCCACCGCTAACCCTTGGGACTTGGAGCGGGTTCCGGGCGGCTCGAGCGGCGGTTCGGCGGCCGCGGTAGCTGCGGGAGAAGCGGTAATGGCGCTCGGTTCCGATACGGGCGGTTCGATTAGGCAGCCAGCGGCGTTTTGCGGCGTGGTCGGGCTCAAACCCACCTACGGCTTGGTTTCCCGTTACGGCTTGGTGGCCTTTGCTTCCTCGCTCGACCAGATCGGACCCATCACGCGGGACGTGCGGGACTGCGCGCTGCTCTTAAACGCCATTGCCGGCCATGACCCGCGTGATTCGACCTCGGTGCCTTACGCGGTTCCCGATTACACTGGGTTTCTGGTTCCCGATATCAAGGGCTGGCGGATCGGCATCCCGCGGGAGTACGTCGGGGAGGGTATCGCGCCGGAAGTAAGGGCGGTGCTCGACCGGACGGTTGACTTGTTGGCGGGCCTTGGGGCGACCGTGGGGGAGATTTCCCTGCCCCACACGAAGTACGCCCTACCGACCTACTACCTGATCGCGCCGGCAGAAGCTTCCTCCAACCTGGCGCGCTACGATGGTGTTCGCTACGGCCTGCGGGTGCCCGCCGAAGACGTGATTTCGATGTACAAAAAGACGCGCAGCGCGGGGTTCGGCGCGGAGGTGAAGCGCCGGATTATGCTTGGGACCTACGCGCTCTCGGCAGGTTACTATGATGCTTACTACCTGAAGGCGCTTAAAGTGCGCACCTTGATCCGCCGCGATTTTGACGCGGCCTTTGAAAAGTTCGACCTCCTGCTTTCACCGACATCGCCGACACCGGCCTTTAAAATGGGCGAAAAAATTGCTGATCCGCTCGCGATGTACCTATCCGATATCTGCACGTTGGCGGTTAACCTCGCGGGTCTGCCGGCCATCTCGGTTCCCGCCGGTTTTGCCGGTAACCTGCCGGTGGGCGTCCAGTTTATCGCCCCGCCTTTCGCGGAAGGACGGTTGCTCCAGGCGGCCTATGCCTTGGAGCAGGAGGCGGGAGTGGGAACGCGGCGGCCGCCGCTTTAATAAGGGAGGCAGACGGAAGCGTGAATGCCTACGAAGCCGTAATCGGCCTGGAGATCCACGTAGAACTCAAGACGGAAAGCAAGATCTTTTGCGCTTCAAGCGCCCATTTCGGCGGCGCGCCGAATGCCCACATCTGCCCGGTTTGCCTGGGCTTACCCGGCGTGCTGCCGGTTTTGAATAAAAAGGTGGTTGAGTACGGTATCCGTGCCGCCCTGGCGCTCAACTGTGAGGTAGCCCGTTTCTGTAAGTTCGACCGGAAGAATTACTATTACCCGGACCTGCCGAAAAACTACCAGATATCCCAGTACGACCTGCCGTTAGCGCAGAACGGCTACCTTGAGATCGATACCGGGAACGGCCGCAAGCGGGTGGGCATCATCCGCATCCACATGGAAGAGGACGCCGGAAAGCTTGTGCACCAGGGCACGGTAACGACTACCCCTTACTCGCTGGTCGATTACAACCGTACGGGGGTACCGCTCTTAGAGATCGTCTCGGCCCCCGACATGCGCTCGCCGGAAGAAGCGCGGGCCTACGCCGAGAAGCTGCGGAGCATCATCCAGTTTACCGGCATCTCGGACTGCAAGATGGAAGAGGGGTCGCTGCGGGTTGACGCCAACGTTTCGGTGCGCCCTGCCGGGACGAAGGAGTTCGGGGTAAAAACGGAGATAAAGAACGTTAACTCCTTCCGGGCGCTCCAGCGGGCGCTGGCCTACGAGATTGAGCGCCAGATTGAGCTTCTCGAAACGGGCGGCGCGGTGGTCCAGGAAACGCGAACCTGGGACGAGGGGAAGGGCGTGACGCTGCCGCTGCGGAGCAAGGAAGAAGCGCACGATTACCGCTACTTCCCGGAGCCGGACCTGCCGCCCCTGGTGATCAGCCGGGAATGGGTCGAGGAAATTTACCGGAGCCTGCCGGAGTTACCCGATGCGCGGCGGGAGCGCTACATGCGGGACTACGGCTTGCCCGCTTACGACGCAGGGGTGCTCACCGCCACGCGGGAGATCGGCGACTATTTCGAAGCCTGCGTCAAGCTTTACCCCCAACCGAAGACGGTGAGCAACTGGGTGATGGGGGAGCTCCTGCGCCTGCTGAACGCGACGAATACGGAGATTACGGCGTCGCCGGTGAAGCCAGAGCAGTTGGCTTCCCTCTTGAAGCTGATTGACAGCGGGACGATCAGCGGGAAGATTGCCAAGACGGTCTTCGAGGAGATGTTCAGCTCCGGCCGTGACCCGGAAAAGATCGTGGCGGAGCAGGGGCTGGTTCAGATCAGCGACGCGGCGGCGCTTGAGGCTGTGGTGCGGGAAGTTATCGCGGCCAACCCCAAGGTGGTGGCCGATTACCGGCAGGGGAAGGAAAAGGCGCTCGGCTTCTTGGTGGGCCAGGTGATGAAGGCGACCAAGGGGAAGGCGAATCCCGCGCTGGTGAACAAGCTCTTGAGGGAAAACCTGCGTGATGGTTAGCGCTACTAGGCTTGGGCGCGGACGTTGGGTTAAAGGTTGCATAGCAGTTTACGCCGGGGCCGGCTGTCGCATACGTTAGCGGGAGGTGATCGTATGGAGTGCCGTAAGGAGAAGAACCTGAAGCTGTGCACCTGCACCTACGCCCATTGCGATAAAAAGGGAATCTGTTGCGAGTGCGTTGCCTACCACCGGGGGCGGGGTGAACTTCCGGGATGCTTCTTCCCGCCCGAGGCGGAGCGGACCTATGACCGGTCGGTTGAGGCTTTCATCCGGGCGCACCAGAAGCGCTAACCGTCATAGCCCTGTTTTAAAAAATTTTTCCATGCGAGGTGTTACATTTTGTTTGCGGGGAGAGAAATCAAGATCGTTGATACCACCCTCCGCGACGGCGAGCAGACCGCGGGGGTGGTCTTCGCCAACCGGGAAAAGGTGCGGATCGCGAAGCTTTTAGATGAGCTCGGTGTGCACCAGATTGAGGCGGGCATCCCGGTAATGGGCGGGGACGAGGCCGAGGCGATCAAGGAGATCTGCCGGGCGGGTTTGAAGGCGAGCATCATGGGTTGGAACCGCCCCGTCATCAAGGATATCGAGGCGTCGCTTGCCTGCGGGGTCGATGCGGTGGCCATATCCATTTCCACTTCCGACATCCACATCAAGTACAAGCTGCAGACCTCCCGCGAGTGGGTGATAGAGAAAATGACGGCGGCGGTGGCCTTTGCGAAGAAGCACGGCGTTTACATCTCGGTAAACGCGGAGGACGCGTCCCGAAGCGACATGGATTTCCTGCTCACCTTTGCGCGGGCGGCCAAGGAGGCGGGAGCCGACAGGCTCCGCTACTGCGACACCGTGGGCGTGCTCGACCCCTTCACCACCTATGAGAATATCAAGCGGATCATCGACGAGGTCGGCATTCCGGTGGAGATGCACACCCACAACGACTTCGGCATGGCCACCGCCAACGCGCTGGCCGGGGTTAAGGCCGGGGCCGACTGGATCGGCGTCACCGTCTGCGGTCTCGGGGAGCGGGCCGGCAACGCCGCCCTCGAAGAGGTAGTGATGGCGCTGAAGATTCTCTACGGGCACGATCTCGGCTTCAAAACAGAGATGTTCCGGGAGATTGCCGAGTATGTTTCCCGGGCCGCGCACCGGGAGCTTCCCGCCTGGAAGGCAATTGTGGGGCGGAACATGTTCGCCCACGAATCGGGCATCCACGCCGACGGGGTGCTGAAAAACCCGAAGGCCTACGAGGCTTTCCAGCCGGAGGAAGTGGGACTGGCGCGGCAGATCGTCATCGGCAAGCACTCGGGCACGGCGGCCGTCAGGGCCAAATTTGCGGAGTACGGCATCGAACTTACGAAGCACCAGGCGGAGGAGCTCCTGCCGGAAATCCGCCGCGCGGCGGTGGACCTCAAGCGGCCGCTCTTCGACAAGGAGCTGGTGCAGATTTACGAGGACTACTTCGGAAAGAGGGGATAGGGTTTTGGGGCAGACGATTATTGAAAAAATCCTTTCCCGGGCGAGTGGCAAGAAGGCGACGGCCGGCGAGATCGTCGTGGCGAAAGTCGACTGCGTGATGGCTCAGGACGGCACGGCGCCGCTGGCGATTCAGTCCTTCGAGCGGATGGAGGGGAAGCGGCTTTTTGACCCGGAGCGGGTGAACCTCGTCATCGACCACAGCGCGCCGAGTCCCACCGAAGGGATTTCCAACCTCCACAAGCTGATGCGCGATTTCGCGCGGGAGCACGGGTGCCGCCTCTACGATATCGGCGATGGCGTCTGCCACCAGGTAATGGTCGAGAGCGGGAAATTCGGGCCCGGCTCGGTCGTGGTCGGCGCCGACTCCCATACCTGCACCTACGGGGCGCTCAACGCCTTCGCGACCGGCGTCGGTTCCACCGACCTGGCGGCGGCCCTTATCTCCGGGCAGATGTGGTTCAAGGTGCCGGAGACGATCAGGATCATCTGCCACGGCGTCTTGCCGCGTGGCGTTTACGCCAAAGACCTCATCCTTTACCTGATCGGTGACCTTACCGCCGACGGCGCCACTTATAAGGCGGTGGAGTATGTGGGCGAGGCGATTAGCGCGCTTTCTCAGGAGGGGCGCTTCACCATCGCCAATATGGCCGTGGAGATGGGGGCCAAAGCGGGGTTAATGGAGGCGGACGAGAAGACCTTCGCCTGGCTTGCGGCGCACGGCGGGAACCCGGGCGATTTTGCGCCCGTGAACGCGGATCCGGACGCGGTTTACGCGGCGGTAAAGGAGTACGACGTGGCGGGTCTTGAGCCGCAGGTGGCGAAACCCCACCGGGTGGATAACGTGGCGCCCCTCAGCAGCGTAGCGGGGCTAAAGATCGATCAGGCCTTCATCGGGACCTGTACCAACGGCCGGTTGGAGGACTTGCGGGTAGCGGCCGGGATCCTCGCCGGGAGAAAGGTCCACCCGCGGACGCGCCTGATTGTGGCGCCCGCTTCCCGGCGGATTTACCTTGCGGCGCTCCGGGAGGGCATCCTGGCGACTCTGGTTGAGGCGGGGGCCGCGGTGGTTACGCCCGGCTGCGGACCGTGCGTTGGCACTCATAACGGTGTGCCCGCGGACGGCGAGGTGGTTATCTCGACGGCGAACCGCAACTTCAGGGGCCGGATGGGGAACCGTAACGCAGAGATTTATCTCGCTTCGCCGGCGGCGGTCGCGGCGGCGGCGGTGGCCGGGGAGATTGTTGACCCGCGCGAATTTGTGAAATAGGGTGGGACGTATGCGCTTACAGGGTAGAGCACATAAGTTCGGTAACGATATCAACACTGACTACATCATTTCCGGCAAGTACAAGTTTAAAACCCTCGACATGAACGAGCTGGCGAAGCACGTGATGGAGGACCTGGACCCCGACTTCTACCAAAAGATCCGGCCCGGGGACTTCATCGTTGCGGGGACGAACTTCGGCTGTGGCTCCTCAAGAGAGCAGGCGCCGCTCGTCATCAAGCACGCCCGCATCGGTGCCGTTTTAGCGAAGTCCTTCGCCCGCATCTTTTTCCGGAACGCCATCAACACCGGCCTGCCGGTGGTGGAGTGCGACACCGACCAGATTGAGGCGGGCGACGAGATAGTGCTGGACCTAGCCGCCGGGGTGTGCGAAAACCGCACGCGGGGCGTTACCATCCCGGTGAAACCCTTGCCGGAAGTGATGCTGCGGATTTTGCAGGATGGGGGCCTTGCCGCGCACTTTAAGAAGCACGGCGGCTTCAACTTCGGATAGAAGCTTTGCGGGGAGGAAAGGTTAATGCACAGGGTGACGCTCATTCCGGGCGACGGGATCGGGCCGGATATCACCACGGCTGCCCGGCGGGTGTTAGATGCTTCCGGCGCGCGGATCGAGTGGGAAGTCGTGGAGGCCGGGGAGAAGGTTATCGCGGCTTACGGCACGCCCCTCCCGGACCACGTTCTGGAATCGATTAAACGCAACCGCGTGGCGCTCAAAGGGCCGCTCACTACGCCGATAGGGAAGGGCTTCCGGAGCGTTAACGTGACGCTCCGGCAGGAGCTCGACCTCTACGCCTGCGTCCGGCCGGCACGGACGCTTCCCGGGATCAAGACCCGCTACGAGAATGTGGATCTAATCATCGTCCGGGAGAACACCGAGGACCTTTACGCGGGCATCGAGCACCGGGTAGGGAAAGACGCGGCGGAAAGCATCAAAATCATCACCCGCGCCGCCTCCGAGCGGATTGCGCGCTTCGCCTTCGAGCTTGCCCGGCGCGAAAAGCGCAAAAAGGTTACCGTGGTGACGAAAGCGAACATCATGAAGCTCAGCGACGGCCTTTTCTTAGAGTGCGCCCGGAAGGTGGCGGGCGATTACCCGGACATCCAGTTCGAAGAGATGTTGGTGGACGCGATGGCGATGAAGCTCGTCCAAGCGCCCGAGAACTACGACGTCCTGGTGATGCCTAACCTTTACGGCGACATCCTCTCCGACCTGGCGGCGGGCTTAGTGGGGGGTCTCGGGGTGGCGCCCGGGGCGAACGTCGGGGACGAGATGGCGGTCTTTGAGCCGGTACACGGCAGCGCCCCGAAGTACGCGGGTATGGACAAAGTAAATCCCCTCGCCACCATTCTTTCGGGAGTAATGATGCTCAAGCACTTAGGGGAGTTCGCGGCGGCAGAGCGGGTGATGCGGGGTGTGACCGCCGTCCTGGCGGAAGGGAAAACCGTTACCTACGACTTGGGCGGCAGCGCCAGGACCAGCGAGATGGCGACGGCGATCATCGAAAAGATGGCGTAAAACAAGTCTTACCTCAAGAAAACTTAAAACTCCCAGGCGAAACCGGGGATTCCGACAGCAGCGGTGATCGCGCTGTGCATCACGTTACAGATTTGCGCCAAGCCCTCCGGTGTTTTAGCCTCGCACCGGGCGACGAGCACCGGCTGGGTGTTCGAGGCCCGCACGAGCCCCCAGCCATCTACAAAAAGGACCCGCGCGCCGTCAACAGTGATAACTTCGTTGGTCTTCCGGAAATGGGCGGCCAGTCCTGCCACCACGGCAAACTTCCGTTCGTCGGGACAGGGGATCCGGGTTTCCGCGGTGGCGTAATAGTGCGGCACATCGGCAAGCAGCGCCGATAGCGGCTGATCCGTATGCGAAAGGATACGCAGGAGCCTGCCGGTGGCGTAAAAGGCGTCGTCAAAACCGTAATACTCGTCGGCGAAGAAGAGGTGTCCGGACATCTCCCCGGTGAAAACGGCGCCTACCTCCCTCATTTTCGCCTTAACGAGCGAGTGACCGGTTTTCCAGAAAAACGGCCGGCCGCCCAACCGCAGGATTTCGTCCACCAGCGCCTGTGAGCACTTCACTTCCACAATACAGGGCTTATCCGGGTAGCGGGGGAGGATCTCGCGCCAGAAGAGGATCATCAGCTTATCGCCCCAGATGATGCCGCCTTTCTCGTCCACTACCCCTAACCGGTCGGCGTCTCCGTCATAGCCCACACCAAGGTCGCAGCCCTCTTCTATGACGGCACGCTGCAGCTCGCGCAGGTTCGCGGTCTTCACCGGGTCCGGTTGGTGGTGGGGAAAGGTGCCGTCCGGTTCGCAGAAGAGCGGGACCACTTCGCAGCCCCAGCGGCGGAGGACTTCCGCGGCGAAAAGCGAGGCGGCGCCGTTACCGCAGTCGACCGCGACTTTAAGGCGGCGCGGCCCGAGGCTAATCTTTTCCCGGAGCATCGTGAGGTAAGCAGAAACAACGTCTTCTTGGCGAACGCTTCCCTTGCCGGAGGCAAAAAGGCCGCTCTCCACCGTCTTTCTGAGTTGCTGAATAGTTTCCCCGTGGATCGCCGCCCCACCGGCCACAATCTTGAAGCCGTTTTCCTCCGGCGGGTTGTGGCTCGCGGTGATCATCACGCCGTTGCCGCCTCCCTGGGACGCGCACGCGAAGTAGAGCACCGGCGTCACTACTTCGCCTATATCGCACACGTCGCACCCGCTAGCGACCAGCCCTTTCACCAGGGCGTCCCGCAATCGCGGGGAACTGAGGCGGTTGTCCCGCCCTACGAAGACCACCTTATCACCCTCACCACGGGAGAAAAACGTCCCGAGGGCTTGTCCCAAGGCAAAAACGACCGCGTCGGTCAAATCCCGCGCCGCCACGCCTCTGATATCGTAGGCCCGGAAGATGTGCGGGTTAAAGCGCGTCATCGTACCCCGCCTCCTTGAGCGCCGCTACCAACCGCTTTATTTCCTGCGCGCGTTCCTTCGCGCAGACCAGCAGCCGCCCCTCTTCCTCCACAATCACGAGGTCCCGGATGCCCAAAGCGCCTATCACGTGGTTGGCGGTCCGAATAACGCAGCCGGAACTCTCGACCAGCACGCCTCTTCCTTCAATGACGTTGCCCTGCCCGTCGGGAGTGCCGCCGTAGCGGGCCCACGCTGGCCAGGTACCGACGTCGTCCCAGCCGAAGTCGGCGGGAATGACCAGCACGTTTTTCGCCCGCTCCATAACGCCGTAATCGATGGAGATTTTCGGGAGGGTGGGGTAGATTCGCTCCATTGTGGGGCCTTCCGCTGCCGAGCCGAGCGCGGCCCCTATCTCTTTGAGGCCGGCGGCGAGTTCGGGGAGGTACTCCTCGATGAGCGCCCAGATCAAATCGACCCGCCAAACAAACATCCCGCTGTTCCAGAAGTACTTTCCGCTCGCCAAGAAACGCCGGGCCCGGCCAAGATCAGGTTTTTCCGTAAAGCGTAAGACCCGGTAAAGGGCGAGGCTACCGTCGGTGCGTAAGAGCTCTCCCCGCTGGATGTAGCCGTAGCCGGTTTCTGGCCGGGTCGGCGTGATGCCGAGCGTTACCAGCCACTCGCCATTCCGGGCTGCGGCTACGGCAGTCGCCAGCACGCGGCGGAAGCGCTCTACATCCGCAATGTAGTGGTCGGCGGGAAGGACCACCATCACCCCTTCCGGGTCGCGCCGGGCGAGGAGGGTGGCCGCCAGCCCTACCGCTGCCGCCGTATCCCGCCCGGTCGGTTCTTCGACAACGTTTGCGGCGGGTATTTCGGGCACCTGTTCCCGCACTAAGTTCCCGTAGCCGCGGCCGGTCAAAATAAAGATGTCGGACGGTTTGACGAACCCCACCAGCCGTTCTACCGTCTGCTGGAGCATCGTCTTCTCCCCGATGAGGTTCAGGAACTGCTTCGGACGGTCTTTGGAGCTTACCGGCCAGAAACGCTCGCCGCTACCGCCGGCAAGGATGACGCCGTATAAAGTGGCACCGGCCACCGCCATTTCCTCCCGTCACTACGCTTTTACCAGTATACCATAAAATTCACGGGTGCTGCTTGCCCGGTAGTACAGCTGGTTTCTTACCTCCCCAGGCCCCGCACCGCCCTATTTTATTTTTCGTTTAAACCGCCGCATTTTTTAGCCGATTAAGATGGTGAAGGCGTGACATTTTTCCCGTGGAGGTCCGTTACCCAGATGGAGCACCGGGTGAGACTTGAGAAAAAACGCCGCATTCTCCTGGCGTTGGTCCTCACCGCCCTCCTTCTGGCCGGGGTTGGTAGTGCTGTCTATAGCTACCGTCACTACACGGAACAGCGGGAGAAGTATTTTCAAGTGCTGCGGCAGCAGCAGCGCGAGGCGGCGCGGAACGCCGCCTTCCTCCTGGGCGAGGTGCTGCGCCCGTACCGGGAACTGGTTTTTATTACCGCAACCCAGTTAGCAAAGATGAACCTTGACGACGACGCGGCCGTGGACCAGTTTCTCACCGAAAAAATTGCCGGTTTGAGCGTGGTTGATAACTTCTATTTTGGCCGGGAACGGGACGGAAAGTTCCTGGATTCGGCCAACGCCCAGCTTCCGCCCGGCTACGACCCCCGCAAGCGTCCCTGGTACCGGGAGGCGGTGGCCGCGCGGGGTTTCATCGTTACCGAACCCTACCGTGATGCCGCTACCGGTGAGCTCTGCCTGACCCTGGCCATTCCCGTATATCAGCAGCAGGAGTTGCGCGGGGTGCTGGGCCTTGATATTTTCCTCAGGACGGCGCAGGGCTTTATCGCCAACCTCAAGTTCGGGACGGAGGGTTACTTATGGGTAACAGACAGCCGGGGCTACATCCTTATGCATCCTAATAAAGCCCTGGTGGGGCTTAACCTTTCCTCCTCGCCGCAGGCGTGGCGCCGCGTACGGGGAGATCAGGATTACCTCGAAGCCCTGCGGGCTAACTGGCAGAAGGTGCGCGGTGCTTTTGAGGGGGGGGTTAGCTACCGGAATGAGAAAAACGAACCGGTTTTGGCGCAGTTCTGGACCGTACCGGTGTGGGAATGGAAGGTTATTGCGACTGCCGCCCCTGCGGAGGTCAGCAGGCAGCTCAAGAACATCGCCCTTTTTAATCTGGTGACGAGCGGGATGGGACTCCTATCAACCCTGCTCTTGGTGGGGCTTTCATTGGCCGCCTACGGGTTAATGCACCGCAAAGAGCTGCAATTCTTGGCGACCCACGATTTTTTGACCGGGCTGCCCAACCGCTACTTTTTAGAGTTGAATCTTAAACGGGCTCTGGCCCGGGTGCGGCGGGGGCGCCAGAGCGCGCTTTTATTTCTCGATTTCGACAACTTCAAGCTCATTAACGACACCCTGGGGCACAGCGCCGGCGACGCCGCGCTTAAGTTCATGGTTAACCTGCTGCGGCAGAATTTGCGTGAAGGGGACTTGTTAGCCCGCGTCGGCGGGGACGAGTTCGCGGTCCTCCTGGAAGGGAGCGGTTGTGAGGAAGCCAAGGCGATAGCGGAGCGGTTGCGGCGTATCGTTGACGAAACCCCGGTTACGCTTGAGGGGCATACTTTCAACCTCAGCCTCAGCATTGGCATCACGCTGCTCGACGAAAAGATGGATATCCAGAGAATCCTTGGGCGGGCCGACGCGGCGCTCTACACAGCGAAGGAAAACGGCGGCAACACCTGCGTAATCGTAAGGTCTGAAGAAGATCCCGTTGCCGCTTCTTCTGCTGCCAGTTACTGGGTGAGCCGCATCAAAGCGGCCCTGCGCGAAGAGGGCTTCGTTCTTCTCTTCCAGCCGGTGGTGGGCGTTGGGGACGCGCAGATCGTTTACCATGAGGTCCTGCTGCGGATGCGGGCGGAGGATGGCACTTTGATTTCTCCCGGTAGCTTTATCCCGGTTGCGGAGCGCTTTGGCCTGATGCCGCAGGTTGATTGCTGGGTGGTCAAGACGGCGCTTAAAGTCTTACAGGCGAACCGGGAGCTTACCCTGTTTGTGAATCTTTCTGCCGCCAGTATCGGCAGTGATAAGCTTCTCGACTGCATCATCACGGCGATCAAGGAGAGCGGCATCGACCCGCGGCAGTTAGGGTTTGAAATCACCGAAACCGCCGTGATGAAAGATTTCGAGCGCGCGAAAGAATGGCTCCGGGCGCTGCGAGACTTAGGCTGTCGCTTCGCCCTCGACGATTTCGGCACGGGCTGCGCTTCCTTCTCGCTTTTCAACCTTTTAGCGGCGGATTACCTTGACTACCTTAAGATCGCCGGGACCTTCGTGCGCGATGCGGCGAAGACGCCTTCTGCCAGGAGTATTGTTCAGGCGATAACTACCGTGGCTACGGCTTTCGGCAAGAAAACAGTGGCCGAGTGGGTGGAGAACGAAGCGATTCTTGAAGTGGTGAAGGAGATCGGCGTCGACTACGCGCAGGGCTTCTACTTAGGGAAGCCGCAGCCGGAAATCAAAATTTAAAGCCTGGCCCGTTGCAGCAGGAGCGAGCTCGTTACTACCGAGACCGAACTTAACGCCATCACCGCGGCGGCCACCACCGGGGTCAAAACCCCGAGGGCGGCGGCAGGCAGGGCAAGGGTGTTGTAGATGAGCGCCCAGAAGAGGTTCTGGCGGATCTTCCGGGCGGCTAGCCGTCCGAGCTTGAGCGCCCGGAGTACGCCCCGGAGGTCGCCGCGGAAAAGGATCACCCCGGCCACCTCTCCGGCCACGTCGGTTCCGGTGTCGACAGCGATCCCGAGATCGGCTGCGGCGAGGGCCGGAGCATCATTGATCCCGTCGCCGACCATCGCCACCACCCGGCCTTGTGTTTGCAGCTCTTTTACCAGCCCGGCTTTTTCCTCAGGGAGCATCCCGGCCCGAACCTCCTCTATCCCCACCTTTCCCGCTACCGCCCGGGCCACCGCGGGGTGGTCACCGGTGGCGAGGATCACCCTGACGCCTATCTGCTTGAGCGCGGCGACCGCCGCCTTGGCATCTTCTTTAACCGTATCCGCGACCCCAATGATCCCGGCGGGTTTGCCGCTTACGGTCACAAAGATTACCGTATTGCCCTGGTCCCTGAGCTTTGCCGCCTTTTCTTGGAGGGGCGTTGGGGCGATGCCTTCTTCCTTCAGGAGCCGCTCTTGCCCGACAACCACTATCTGCCCGGCAACCGTCGCCCGAACGCCAAAACCGGGAAGGGCGCTGAAGCTTTCGCTTTCCGGCAATGCCAGGCCCTCGCTTCTTGCTCTGGCGACGATTGCGCGCGCCAGCGGGTGCGCGTCAGGGCTTTCCGCGGCGGCTGCGAGACGGAGCACTTCTGCAGTCGTGTAGCCTGGTGCCGCTTCCACCGCCGTGACCGTTAATTTGCCCGCCGTGAGCGTCCCGGTTTTATCAAAAACTACCGTATCGACCCGCGCGGCGGTTTCGAGAAACTCCCCGCCCCGGAAGAGAACCCCCGCCTTCGCCCCCCGCCCGATGGCGACGATGACCGCGGTGGGGGTGGCCAGGCCTAAAGCGCAGGGACAGGCTACCACCAAAACGGCCGCCGTCTGGAGCACCGCCCGGGCGGCATCGCCGGTCAGAAGCAGCCAGCCGAGCAGCGTCAAGACGCCGCAAGCGACCACTCCGGGCACGAAGTGACCAATGATTCGGTCTGCGATGCGCTGCGCCTTCGCCTTGCGCTCCTGGGCTTCGTGGACGAGCCGGATCATCCGCGCCAGCACCGTTGCCGCACCCACCCCTGTAGCCTGCACGTGGAGCACGCCGTTGAGGTTAAGCGTTCCACCCACAACTGCGTCTCCCGGTTTCTTTTCTACGGGCAGGCTTTCGCCGGTGACGAGCGACTCGTCAACCGCGGCGGCACCGCCGACCACCCTTCCGTCAACCGGCACCCGCTCGCCCGGGCGGACGATAACCGTATCCCCGACGGCGACGGTGTGCGCCGGAACTTCAACCTCGTGCCCGTCTCGGAGAACGCGGGCCGTCGCGGGCTGGAGGTTCAAAAGCTCCCGCACGGCGGCGGTGGTTTGCCGCCGGGCGCGGTCTTCGAGGTAGCGCCCTAAAAGGACGAGCGTGATGATGGTGCCGGAGGTTTCATAGTAGGTGGGGCCACCAAGCCAAAAAGTGTTGGCGACGCTGAAAAAGTAGGCCGCCGTTGTCCCGAGGACGACAAGAGTATCCATGGTGGTGCTTCGCTGGCGAGCAGCAGCCAGCGCCTGCCGGTAGAAGACAAACCCCGGCCCGAACTGGATCAGCGTTCCGAGGGCGAAGAGAAGGCGCTTGTTATGCAGCACCGCCGGAGACGGGAGGTTGAAAAGCTCGGCCAGCATCATCCAGAGCAGCGGGAGGGTGAAAAGGGCGGCAAAAAGCAGCGGATAGGGGAAGGGCTGCGCTTCTCGCGCCGGTTTTCTTTCGGGGGCCGGTACAAGCGGTTCTTTTACCTTAAAACCGAGTTCCGCCACCGCCGCAGTGAGAGCGTCCGGCGCGGTTGCCTCCGGGAGATAGGTAACGGTGGCGCTTCCCGTAGCGAAGTTGACCGCCGCCGCTACCACCCCTGGCACCTCTTGCAGCCGCCGCTCCAGCCGCGCGGCGCAGCCGGCGCAATGCATTCCTTCTATCGCCAGCCGTAACTCTTCCCGCTGGACGGTGAAGCCGAGCGCTTCAACCTTTTCGATCACCCTGTGAAGCGGGAGGTCGGCGGCAGCCGTGACCCGCACCCTGCCGGTGGCGACATTGGCCGCCGCCTCCTTGACCCCGGCGAGTTCTTTGAGGCCTGCTTCGAGCCGCGCGCCACACGCCGCGCAAGCCATGCTGTTGACCTGAAGAAGATAAGTTTTCTCGTCCACCAGTAACCCCGCCTGTGATAACTTTTACCCTAAGAGAAGTATTGCCGGTCTTCCACCCCGATAAATATAAACAGGGTTCAGGGACTGTCTCAAACTTCTACCTACGCGAACAGAGGAAATTTTTGCTTCTGCCGCGATAACCATGGGGTTTGTTGTGACCATGCCCGGAAGCTTCTTTTGTCTGCTTTCGATAGTGATCGCGCCAGCTTTTCGTAGCCGTGGACATCTAAAAGCGATAAAGCTACCGCAACCGCACTTGCCGGGATCCAATCGCCATACCGGAGCACCGCCGCGGCGGTCTTAATATCCTCGAGGTCGAGGTAATAAAAGATTTCGTTTTCCCAGGCATCCTGGCCGAGACCCATGGCTTCCGCCAGGTTTCCTTTTATCTTAGCGGCCCCCAAAAGAAGCGGATGGCGCTGGTCGGCCTGCATCCCGAGAGCATAGAAAACAATATCTTCCCGGTTCAACCTGATACCGGTTTCTTCCTTGGTTTCGCGTATGGCCGCAAGGAAAATATCCGGAGCGCTACCCAGTTGATCCTTTTGCCAGTTTACGGCTCCGGTAACCGACGTTACGAGTTTACCACCGTAGATAGATAAATGCGGGGGCCGGCGCCCTACTAAAAGATGGCCATTGGTATCAATGATGTTGAGATGGATCGTGAGCCCGTTTCCTAACCTCTGACACCTTAAAATTTCGTGGAAAGACAGATCAAGGGAATCAATGATTTGGCGGTGCCTTCCCAGGGCTTCTAAGACTTCTTTCGGAAGGACGACCGGTTTGAATGTGGGAGTCAATGCCAGATTTGTGCAGATAAAATCGAAGTAAGACAGCGGACCAAACTTCAGGACCCATACCGGAAACTCGCTGGCGCCAGCTCGCGCTATGGCAAATGATTCCAGACGCGCGATCGTGCCATCCGTCAGCTCGAGAAAACTCCCCCTGTTATACGCCTTTACGATGTCATTCCGGAATGGGGCCAACTCCTCCGGGAGCTTGAAACTACTGGAATCGGCTTTTTCACAGCGGATATTGCCTGCCCTGAGCTGCTGGGGTTTATCAAGGTCGACCCCATCGGCCAAAATAAAGGGCACTCCCGGGAACCAGTCGCCGATCCTGAATTCGAGGTGGTAGGGAATGCGCTGCTTCCGCCGTCGCTTGAGCTGCGCCTTGGCCCAGAGAGCCAAGGCAATGACGGCAGATGCCAGTACGGAAGTCAAAACCCCTTCAAAAATTTGCCAGATGGTCATCCTTGATTAAGAAATAGCCTCTGCGTATTCGATACTACTACCTAACTGTAGTAGATTTTCGCCCACTAACCGGTAAATTCCTGCCTATCACGTCTTCTTCCGTAAGGTCACCCACTTTTATTCAATTCCGGCGGGATATTTCGCAGCTTCTTGTACTCTTAGGAAGGTTTTGTTGCGTCCAGTCACTATCTCCTGGATGCTCGCCCCGGGAGCAGCGAAACCAGGCCGAACAAAAAAAGTAACCCCAGCCCGCAGCCTCTGGTAGAGAAAAGAGGCCGTGAGCGCCCGGGTTTCGGGAACCCCCACCAGCATCCCGCCGGAGACGAAGGCGGCCTGGTGGGTGCCGAGGGAGGCGGACTTAGCTGTTAAGGAATGAACGCAGCGGTTTCCCGGTGATGTTCCAAGGTTATCTTTCTTCAACTTAGTGGCTTATCCAGCGGATTGATCACTTTAAGTTCGGGGAAATACCTACCTGGAATCCCCTTATCGGCGGTGAGAAGCAGGTTAGCGCGGTGCAGGGCGTGAGCGCCGATGAGGAAGTCCGGCAAGATATGACGGGGAAAGCCTTGAGGCCTGCCGCACTGAGGACACGCCGGGCTGATTTCCTGACCGCAGGCGCAATAATAAAGTGCGCCTGCCGACCGGCGCCGCTGTAGGTACCAGGCAAAGGCTTCTGCTGCTGCGGCCCATACATCCGGTGGCACTTCCCAGTCAATTACGATGCGGTTATCCTTAAGGAAGGAAGTTAGCTTTTGCTCACTAATCAATACCCGCAGCTCTGCCCAAACTGCCGGGCAGATTACCAGTCGGCCTTGCCGGTCATACTCTAACAGTGTTTCCGCCACCAATTGCGCCTGCGCCGCGGGTTTTCCCCGGAGCAGGATGATCAGCAGGTTAGTGTCAACGGCTGTTTGCATAAGGCTATTCTTCCGGCGTACCGGCCGGGCGGCCCCGGAGTTCCCGCACGAAGGCTACAGGGTCCTCTACCTCTGCCAGCTCTTCGGCGCAATAACCGATATACTGGTGGACCGGGAGGGGCGGCTTGTGGGGTAAGAGGCGAAACCCGTCTTCCATCGCCACCAATTTCAATTCCCGGCACTCGCCGCCAACACCGAGCACCCGGCGCACTTCCAAAGGGATAGTCGCCTGCCCTTTAGGGTTGAGCTTCAAGATCCACTGTGTCCTTTTTGCCTCTAAGTGCGCCCGTTCACCCGGTGGCTTTTTCCGGACTTTTGCGGCCTTCATCACTTACCCCTTCTCTCTGAATTCGTACAACTTTAGAGGCGTACCTATCGGTACAATTTTAGTCTTTTTCTTCTCCGGTGTCAACGGTTCAAGGAGCGCCTTTTGGCTTTTACACAGTATGCACCAGCGCCCCTTTACTTGGAGGCCTACTGAACCCACCTCCAAGCCTTATTTTAAACCTAACTTCCCCGCGTATCCGCCGCCAGCCCGCCGGCCGCCTCCCAGGCCACCGCCGCCAGCCCGCAGGCGGAGGTAACCCCAGCCCGCAGCCCCTGATAGGGGAAAGAGGCCGCGAGCGCCTCCGCCTCGGGAAGCCCCACCAGCATCCTGCCTATTCGCGGGGATGCTTTAATCAACGAACCTGTACTTGATCAGCGTCCAGCAGGCGGCGAAAGCGTCCCGCCAACTAATCTTTTTCCCTTCCGCGAAGGAGCGGCCTTTGTAAGAAATGGGGACCTCGCGAAACCTTACTTTTTGCTTGAGGATTTTGGCAGGTAGTTTTGGCTTCGTTGTAAACTGGGATGACCACAGAAAGGACCCTATCTGACATCCTTATTCTCCTCGCCGGGGAGCCGGAGCTCCTGCTTAAAGAAAGCTATGGTGGCGCGCAAGCCTTCTTCCAGAGGTGTTTTGGGTTGCCAGCCAAGCAACTTTTGTGCCTTGCTGATGTCTGGGCAGCGCCGGGTTGGATCGTCTGGGGGCAGCTCCTTGTATTCAATGACGCATTCGACACCCACCAGACGAGCTACAAGCTGCGCGAACTCGAGGATGCTTTTCTCTTCCGGGTTCCCTAAGTTCACCACTTCGCCTGCCGCGTGCGGTGCGGCTGCGAGGCGGAGCAACCCTTCTATCTCATCAGCAACGTAAACGAAGCTGCGCGTCTGCCGCCCGTTACCGTAAACCGTTAGCGGTTCCCCCCGCAGCGCCTGACTGATGAAATTCGGCACGACCCTCCCGTCGTTGAGGCGCATCCGTGGCCCGTAGGTGTTGAAAATCCGGGCGATGCGCACATCACACCCGTAGCGGCGGTGGTATTCCATCGTCAGTGCTTCGGCGAAGCGCTTGCTTTCGTCGTAGCAGGCCCGGGGGCCGATGGGGTTCACGTTGCCCCAGTAACTTTCCGGTTGGGGGTGGACCAGCGGGTTGCCGTAAACCTCCGAGGTGCTGGCGAGCAAAAAAACGGCCTGGGACTCGAGCGCCAGGTCCAGGAGGTTTTTCGTCCCCAGGCCGTTGACCAGCATGGTTTCGATGCTCAGGCGGCGGTAATCCACCGGGCTGGCGGGGCTGGCCAAATGGAAGATGAAGTCAAAGTCCTCTTCCAGAACCAGATTTTCCGTGACATCGGCCTTTATAAACGAAAAGAGCGGGTTTTTCAGCGCGGCGCGCAGGTTAGCAAGGTTTCCGGTGCTCAGGTTATCCACGCCGACGACACGGCAGCCGGCGGCGAGGAGCTTATCAACGAGGTGGCTGCCCAAAAAACCGGCAGCCCCGGTCACCAGGGCCTTTTTCCCGCGGAAATAGTCTCCCGGCTCAAACTCCCACGCCACGGTAGACAAAGCCTAATCCCTCCAGGTATTTTTTGTTTAAAGCATTTCGACCGTCAATAACCACAGGGGTCCGCATTAAGCGCGCAATATCGGCCCAGTTGGCTTGCGTAAACTCCTCCCACTCAGTAACCAAGACAAGGGCGTCAGCTCCCGTGGCGAGGTTGTAAATGTCATTCGCATAGCTCGCTGGTAAGTCGGGCACTTCTGCGCGGCACCGGTGCATCGCTACCGGGTCGTAAGCCCGCACAATCGCCCCGAGTTCGCCGAGTTTGCGGATGATATCCAGAGCGGGGGCGCCGCGTAGGTCGTCAGTGTTCGGCTTGAAGGCGAGGCCGAGAATTCCAATGGTCTTGCCGCGAACAGTTTTCAAAACTTCCTGGAGCTTTCGGATCACGACGAAACGCTGGGCGGCGTTTACTTCGTACGCTGCCTTGAGTAGCTTCGCCTCGTACCCGTAAGCCTCTGCTTCCCTGATAAGGGCAATCACGTCTTTGGGAAAACAGCTGCCGCCCCAACCGATACCGGCGTTCAAGAATGCTTCGCCAATCCGGTGGTCAAGGCCGATGCCGCGGGCAACATCCTTCACGTTGGCCCCTACGAAATCGCACAAGTTAGCGATTTCGTTGATGAAGCTGATTTTCGTGGCTAAAAAGGCGTTGGCGGCGTATTTTATTAGCTCGGCGGTGACCGGGTCAACTACGACTAACGGCACCTTTCCCCGGCCTGCCGGACGGGGGAGAAAGGAGGGTGGGGTAAAGTCCTGCGTTAAAATGGGGTGGTAAAGCCGGGTCAGCGCTTCTATCGCCCGCGCGTCGGTGGCCCCGATAACCACCCGGTCGGGGTAGAGGGTGTCGGCAATGGCCGATCCTTCCCGCAAAAACTCCGGGTTACTGGCAACTACGAAATCCACCGGGCCCGCATCTCCTTGTTGCGCGAGCCCCTGGCGGATGAAGGAGTCGACCCAGCCGTTCGACCCAACCGGAACGGTGCTCTTGTTGACCACTACCCGCAGCTTCCCAGGCCGCAGGTTTTCGCCGATGACGGTAGCGGCGCGGCTGACAAAGCTCATCTCCACCCCGCGTCCATCCGGGGCAGGCGGGGTGCCAACAGCGAGGAATATAATCTCTGCGGTTGATAGGGCGGCGCCAATGTCGGTAGTAAAACTGAGCCGCCGGTTAGCCAGGCCCTCGCGGGTGAGTTCCTCCAGGTGGGGTTCAAAAAACGGCACCCTCCCCGCCCGCAACTCTTCAATCAGTTTTTCGTTCACGTCGTAGCCGATCACGTCATTTCCTAAGAAAGCGAAGACCGCTGCGGTAGTTAAACCCACCCAGCCGGTGCCGATAACGGTAACCTTCACCCCATCATCTCCAGCCTTCAAAGCGCAGAGTGCGTTTTTCTGAACGTAGAGTTCGTTGTTTTTACTCATTATCCTGCCTTACGGCGGTAATACCTGTTTTAAGACCGCCTCGTAACGAGGAACGACGCTACTGACGTCGAATTGCGCTGCGAGCGAGCGCGCGACGCGGCTCAAAGCAGCGCGTTTCGGCGCGTTGCTTACCAGATCTGCGATCGCCTGGGCAAGCGCCGCCACGTCCCCTGCGGGGACGAGAATGCCAGCGCGGGTTCCTTCTAGGATGTCCCTCCCGCCGTCGGTAGCGGTGCTGATGACCGGTAGACCAACGGCCAGCGCTTCGGTGATAACGATGCCAAAAGGTTCCCAGTGGGAAGCGAGGACAAAAATGTCTGCCTGCGCTAACCAGGCGTAAGGGTTGGCGACCGCGCCGGGAAGCAGGATCTGGTCCGTCAACCCCAACTCTTCCCGCAGCGCTTCGAGGCGCTGCCGCTCGGGCCCTTCCCCCAAAATCACCAGTTCTAAATCCTGCGGCGCCTCCTTTGCTGCTAACGCGAAGGCGGCTATCAGGTCGTGGTGGGCTTTCTGTGGGGCCAGCCGGCCGACGGAAATGAGCCGCAGCCGCCCCGGCGGTTTTGGGGGTATCCCTGCCACCGGTTGACTTTTCAGCTGCTCGATGGTTGCTAAATCAATGGCGTTGGGGATGACGGTGATCCTTTCCTGCGGCGCCGCCAGGACCCTGGCCGTCTTTTCCGCCACCCCCTGGGAAATCGCTATGTAATGGGCCACCTGCGGCGGGATGAAACGCTTGACCAGCGCGGCCCGCAGGCCGCCGAGCCACCTGGTGGCGAAATCAACCTCCAGGTCCGACTGGACCGACCAGACGAGCTGCGGCTTATGCGCCAAGCCCCGGAACGCGAGCGCGCATACCAGCGTCGGCAGCCAGAGGAAGGTGAGCACCAGGTCAGGCGCGTGCTGGCGGAGAAAGCGGCGCAGGGCAGGGACCAACTTCGCCGCCCAGGTGAGCTTGGCCGCCATCCCCTCAGGCTGCTGAGGGGCAAGCGCGGCGAGCTGGACGCCCGCAGGGACGTCACGGCAGAAGAGTCCTTCTTTAGCCAGCAAGAGAATGGTGGTTTCCCACCGCGCAGGGTCCAGGTGCCGGGCCACATGGAGCATCTGCCGCTCCGCCCCGCCAACGGCAAGGTTGGTGTTGAGTAAGAGCAGATGTTTTGCAGCCAATCTCGGCTCCGCTCCACCTTCACGCAAATTTTCTGTCTGAGAATGCCGCAAGTTTTACCTTCTCAGTATACTACGGAGAACCGCCTCGTGTTAGGTGGAATTTAAGGTTTACGAGTTTCTGTAAATCTGTAAAAGCATATCGGATAGATGCCCCAATGAAAGATGGCGTTCGGCAAAAAGGCGCGCGTTGCGGCCCAGAAAGAGTCTCTGGCTCTCAGGCATCCGGTATAAGTCGAGAATCGCTTCGGCTAGCGCACGAGCGTTTCCCGGCGGTACTATAAAACCGCAATCCGCCTGCCGCACCACGGCTGGCTGGTCGTTAACTGCCGTAACGACAACGGGCCGCCCCGCGGCCAAGTAGGCGGAAAGTTTGAAGGGGTACTGGGTTTCCGTGGCCGGATGCCCTATCCGCGGGGAAAGTAAGACGTGGCAGCGACTCAAGTAGCCGG
This sequence comes from Thermodesulfitimonas autotrophica, assembly GCF_003815015.1. Taxonomy (NCBI): domain Bacteria; kingdom Bacillati; phylum Bacillota; class Clostridia; order Thermoanaerobacterales; family Thermoanaerobacteraceae; genus Thermodesulfitimonas; species Thermodesulfitimonas autotrophica. Next base: position 524,283 of record NZ_RKRE01000002.1, on the reverse strand, counting down.
GGGTCTCCGCGCGGGATATTGGTCCTGTAAAGGTAACGTTGGGGAGACCGATCCCCAGGTAGCGTTCCTTAGGGAACCCCATAAGGAGAAAGTGGATTTCCGGGTGGGGTTCCAGGATCCGGGAGGCTTCAAAGATGGTCGCCAAACCCTGCCAGAAGCAGTCGTTGCCGCAGTACCCGACAACGAAAGGTGGTGAAGGACGGGGCTCCTTGTAAGAGAAGAGGTCCAGATCAACCGGCCCCCACAGGACATGGATTTTCTCCGGACGAGCGCGGTATATTCGTTGGAGCAAATCGCGCTGGGTATGGCTCATCGCTATTATCGCATCGGCATGCTTAGCGCCCCAGTAGTCGAGAAATCCCAGCGCCAGCCGTTTACCTATTCGCAGGTCCTGTTGTTCGAAGTAAGCCAAACCGTGCATTTCGAATATAAACCTGGTGGAAGGGTGACGGCGCTTGTAAAGCGCTGCCGGCAGCGCGGCGACGGTGGTAATCGCGTGGATAACATCCGGCTTTATCGCTTCCAACTGTCGCAACGCCCGGCGTGTGTACCGGAAAAACCCTAACCGGGAAAATTCCCGGCCCTTGCTGTCCCCGCCTCTATCTCCGGAACAGGTTGTTGAGGCCGGGCTCCCTGAATCTCCCGCCTCTGCGATGACGTGAAGAGCCACCTTTTGCCCGATTGCCTGGATATTAATGCGGGCGCGGGTTGGTGTTGCTCTGGGCGACGCGAGGTTTGCCGGGTAAAGAACCGCCACCCTTAGCTGCTCTCGTGCGGTCACGTTTGTTTTTCCTCCGGCCGTCTCCCGGTTTTCGTTTGCCGTGGTAACTTCTGGCGCCTCGCGGCGATCACCCTTTGGAAACTGGCGTCCTGCGCGGCACGCTGCTCTGGTGTGGCGTAGATGTGCGATTTCCGGAAGATTCCGTCTTCCTTAACAAACGCGACATCCGCCTGGGCCAGCGCCCGGTCAAGGGGGCGGTACTTAAGGCCCCAGATGTCGTAGGGCACAAACCCCCGCTCCTCCATAAACTTCATAACGGCGTTAAACTCCGGACCGCCGTGGAAAAACCGGAAGAACGATGTTTCGAGAATAACGTACTCAGCCTCCTGCAGAGCCTTTTCCGCCCCTTTGAGCACCTCCAATTCCGCACCCTGAACGTCTATCTTGAGCAAATACGGTCCGGCGGTGTTGTATTCCTGACAGAGCCTGTCCAGCGTCATAGCAGAGACGGTTCTCGCGACCCCGTCTACCGCTGGTCCTTCTTTTTCCCGGTAGAGCGATGAACCTACGAGGTCTTTATGAACATAAATGGCAACAGAACCGTCTCGCACGGTAGCAGCCACCGGGATGTACTTTGCCCCGGGAAGCTGGCGTACGGCTGCAGTGAGAAAGGGTTCATATTCTTTTAGCGGTTCGATCAGGAGGTATTGCGCCTCAGGGAAGATCCGCGCACATGCCAGGCTGAAGTCACCGAGGGCCGCGCCCACATCAATGCAGGTACGGGGCTGCCAGCCTTGTTTCCGTACTTGGTGGAGTGCTCCGAGGAGAGAGTTCCGGGGAAAAGGGTCTTGGCGGGAGACCCGCCGCAATTCGAAACCCATTTGTAAGAATGCCTTTTTCACAAGGCGGTTTACGATCTCTTTCAAGGCAGCCTCCTAACAGTACACTAAAGGAAATAAACGGCGTGTTTTCTCCATACCCCGTTATCGGAAAAAATAACCTTTCCTTTAGAAAAGCCCAGGCGTGGCAGGAGGAACTGGAAAGGTTTAGGCACCTTGTCTGCCGGTAAAGCTTGGGTAAAGGATAAGAATTTGCGGGCGGTAACTCCAAGTCGGGTAGGAGGCCGCCCACCGTAACGCCTCAAGACTTCTCTTGCCTCCGCCGCGTATTCCTTCCGGTGGCGGATTGCCCGCCGCCCCTCATGGTTGCGAATCCCGCCTAACGGGACGGCAACCCCGTACAATTCGGCGTGCTGCCAGAACCGTGCCCACAACTCAAAATCGGCAGCCAGACTAAAACCCACGTCAAGGCATCCTCCAGCCCGTTCCCACAGGGTTCTGCGCCAGAAGGTTGATTCCTGCTGGATTTTCCGGCCGGACAGAAAAGCCCGGCGGCTGAAGCCTGGCAAAGGCACACACTGCACCGCCCAGCCTTCTTCGTTCCAGGTGAGCGGGTAGAGGCTTGAGATCCATTCTACGTCACTAAAGTTGCGAAATATATCCGCAACGACGCACAGGGTCCAGGGAGGGTACAGGTCGTCCGCGTTAAGCCAGGCCATAATTTCACCGGTGGAGCGGGCAAAGCCCTTGTTGAGCGCGTGGTATTGTCCCTCGTCGGGTTCGCTCACCCAGTACGCCAGGTGCTTTTCGTATTTCCGGATGATTTCTACCGAGTTGTCGGTGGAGCCTCCGTCAATGATAATGTACTCCAAGTTGGCGTATCCTTGATTCAACACCGAGCGGATGCACTGCTCCAAAAAGCGCCCCTGGTTGTATGACGGCGTCACCACACTGATCCGCGGCCACCGGTTTTCCATAACTGTTTTCTCCAAGGCCCCCCGGCATCTTTTGAACTGGCCCGTTTTTATTACTTCGCCAGCGTAAACAGACTTCCCTTTCGGCAGATTGGCTTTTTAGTGCTTACCTGTATTCCTTGCTTGGGCCAACTCCTCGTACCAGGCAAGGTACGCCTCCACCTGCTTGTTAAGGTCAAACCGTTCCCTGGCGTCTCTGGCCGCGTTTTCGCCCAGTCTTTGCCGCAGCTCTTTATCTTTCAGCAGGGTGACTACCGCTTCTGCCATAGCAACTGCGTCGCCTTGGCGCACCAGTATTCCGGTCGCTTCTTCCGGGGTGTAGGCGTTAAATTCTGGTCCGATCGGTTTCCCGGTATCCGGGGTGAGCCTTAACCCCTTAACCTGCTCGGGAATGCCGCCCACCGCCGTGGCCGCCACCGGCGTCCCGCAGGCCAAGGCTTCGAGCACCGTGTTGGGGAAGGTATCGGCCCGGGCAGCGTGGATGTATAGATCCGCAGCCTGGTAATAGCGGGCTACCACCCGCGTATCCTGCTGAAAGGGTATGAAAACTATACGAGCTTCGCCGGTTTGCTCCGGGGGGGCCTCTTCGCCTAAGGCGACGAACAGAAGCTGTCTTTGCTTTAGGCTTTCGGCCACCTTCATAACGGCTGCGCGAAGCATTGCGTAATCCTTCCATATGTTGCCGCGGATGGTGTTGGCGGTAAAGAGGAGTATCTTTGCTTCCTGCGGCAGGCCGAGCGAAGCCCGCGCTTCCCGCCGGTCGGCGGCTGGCTGGAAAACTGAAAGGTCAACCCCGTTCGGGATTACCCGGCATTCCACTGCACCTTCCATCAGCATCGAGTCTTTTACTTTGTCCATCAGCCACCGGCTCGGTGTGGCGATGTGCAGGCGGCTCTTCCGGTAGACCTCCCGTTTGCGGTGCCAGTTTTGGGCCGTGGCGTCCCGCTTGACGACGGGAGGAATGCTGAGATCTGGGCAATTACCGCAGCCGGTTTTCCAGCGTTCACAAGCAAATGAGTGCGCGCAGTGGCCGGTCAGGAGCCACATATCGTGCAGGGTTAGAATCACCGGAACCTGCCGGCTGAGCCACGGAAGCGCCTGCAGGTCGAAGTAGCCGCCGTGCAGGTTGTGGCAGTGGACGATATTGGGTTGCTGGGGCAGCGTATCCAGCAGGTGCCGGGTGCCGGGGAAGTGAAAATCTTCGCGCCCCCGCCACCGGTCCAATAGGCGCGAGGGTTCGCCGAGGCGCCCTATCTGGTGGAAGAGCCGGTAAAGGGTTTTAGTGCTGGGGCCGAACTCCCAAGCGGCTACAAAGTCTCTTACGCGGAACCACGTTTTTACCCAGAGGTTCCGGTAATCATCATTGGGTATTAACAACACGCTGGGGTTGTCGCTCGTTTTCCGGCCTACAGCCAGCCAGGCGCGATAGCCCCGGAGCTGGTAAGCCCGGTGGAGGTTCAAAGCCACCCTTTCCGCGCCGCCTGCGGTGTCAGAGGTACTGACCTGTAAAATAACTGGCCTCATCCTTAGAAAAACCCTTTCAGCCTTCGGGCAAATTCCGGGCCGTCCCAGTCCCGGACGAGGAACCGGGGCAACTGGAAGCGGTCGGTTTTTTGTGTAACCGGTTCCGGAAAGTTAGCGCAGGCGCAGACAAAGCCGGCCTGCCGGACTATCGCTAAGGTTTCCGGGGTGTAGTCACCTTTTGCGCCGTAGGGGTAAGAAAAACTGGTTACTGGCTGCCCTAATATTGATTCTAATCGCCGCCTGCTTTCTGCGATCTCGCGGTGCTGTTCTTCGGGCGGCAGCGCGGCGAGCACCGGGTGGGTTAAAGTATGGGCACCCACCATCACCAATCCTCCCGCTGCTAACGCCCGTACCTCCTCAGTTGTCAATGGCCGGTACTCGGGCCGGCCGAGAGGACCTGCGCCGGTTATAGACACCAGCTCCGCCAGCACGGCCTGCCTTGCTGCTTCGGTCAGAGGTCGGAGGAGGGCGCAGAGCTCCCGGTAGCATTTATGGCGCGGTGTGGGATCGTCTTTTAGGGTAATATTCCAGTAGCGATACCGTTCGGGTCGGAATCTCTCCGGCCTTCCGGTTCCTTCTAAGGACCACGAATACTTCCTGCCGTTGATGGTTAATTCCAGCCTTTCCGGCAAGGCATCCGGCAAAAGTAACAACCGTTCCAGCTCGTCCCACCAGAATTCGCGGCGATTATCAATTTTCCCCGCCGTAACGAAAACCGTTGCCGGCACCGCGTATCTTTCGAGGATGGGTTTGGCATGGTGGAGGTTATCGGCGTAACCGTCGTCGAAGGTAAGCACTACCGCCCGGTCTGGCACTTCTCCTTGCTGCAGGGCTTCGCTCAGGGCGGTGAGGCTTACCGGCTGGTAGTTCTGCTGGACGTGGGCAAGATGAGCGGCGAAATGCGCGGGTTTCACGCAAAGCAACTGGGGATCGGCAGCCACTTCGGCAACGCGGTGATATAACAGGATGACCGCCTGCGGCCGGACACGCCGGAAGAAGCGGCTAATACCCCGGCGGATATGCCCCGTTCCCCTCAGCCTCATTGCCCCGCCCCTTTTTCGGAGTTTGGCAGAGGCTTTACCGCCCGCACGGTGATCAGTAATTCGTAGTCCGGGTCGTTGAAAGCCAGCTCTGCCGCGGAAAGCTCCTCCGCTGCGAGCCCGTGGAGGAAGGCAACGGCGGCGGTTACGTTCCCGTGGGCATTCACCTTAACATTTTCCGGCGGAAAAACTTCTGTGAGCAAACGGCGGACGGAGAGAGTGGTGAAGCGCCAGTACTCTCCCCACCGGTCCATATCGTAGCGACTTATCTGGCTGATGCCCGGAACCGTGGCCAGAAGCACACCGCCCGGCTTGAGAATCCGGTAAAGCGTCCGGATGGCGGCCTTAACGTCATAGATGAATTGGAGCGTTTGCGTCAGAATGACGCAGTCGAAAGCATTCGCCGGAATATCATCGGAGCGGGTTAAATCAGCCACAATCGTCGCCTTGGGGTTGTCTCCGGTTACGTGAAGGATATCGGAGCGGGTGACCCGGCGGCCGCCGTACTTCTTGGTGTAAAAATCATCGCCAACCTCCAGCACCCGCCCCCGGACGTCGGTAGCATGGTTGCTTAGGAATTGCTCGATGTAGTGCCGGTCGACCGGCGTGCCTCTGTCGAGGCCGAAAACCCGGCAAACAGGCGCGGAACGCCGGAGGTCGCCGAAGTTTACCCCTCCTACCGGGATCTCAAGCTTGAATCGGCGCCACTTTGCCTGCCATTGGTTGCGAAGGAAGGCGGGTAAAAGAGCCTTTAGGGCCGAGCGGAGGACGGGTAGCTTTTTCTGTTGGTTGGCGGCAGCTTTACCTTTACCCATCACCGTTCCCCTTTACGTCTTACGGGTCCATCTGGCGGACGTAAATCAGAAGAAAATAACGGCTCTCCGGCGTCAAACAGGGTAGAGAGGTAATGGCATTCAAATATACCCAACTTTTTTCATTGCTTCTCGGAACTCGCGTTCTATTAATTCAGCCACCTTGGGAGACATCTCTTCCCGCCATCCATCAGCCGTGCCTTTTCTTATAAAGCGGCCTCTTAAACCGAGTTCCCCAGGAAAGGACTCCGCACCATATTTTTCTTCTTCAGCTCGCATTTCTTTGAATTCGCCACGCTTTACAGCTATCGCTATCACGTTAGGATTAGGTGATATCTCGAGAAATGTTGCTAAGTCTTCTAATACCTTTCGGCGATCTTTCAATAATTCTTCGTATTTCACGATCCTGACAGCGTTCTTTTCGGCACGCTTTAGCCATTCTGAAACTTGCTTGTCCCAGCGGATCAGCTGGGGTTCAAATCTTCTAATGCAACCATTAACCAGGTATTCTCGGACGAACTCTTCCATACTCGTTTGCGTATCTCCGGTAACAACGCGGTAGTGGTGGTAATAGGAGGTGAGTACAGCTCTCGGGTCGCGAAGAATATAAACTGTTTTCGGGTACAGTTCCGGGTAAAGCGGCCATTCATTTCGAAAAATACGCGGGTTGGGGATATCTTCAAAGCGGGCTATCGCACCATCGCTGCCATGGATGACAGGGATGAATTCTTTCAGATTTGCTAAAGTAACTTGATGTTCCAAATCTTTATACAGAACAATGGCTAACATATAAGCTAGCCAGGTGTTTCCTGACTTCGGATGCCCAACCAAAAATACATCCGTAGGCCTCAGATGGTCTTGGAAGAGCCTTTTGTCTCGCTTTTGATGGTAGAAACTCTGCAAAGGATTAATAACCTTTTTTAGGATTTCCAGTAGCCCTGTTCTTTCCATATTATTTGTTCTATCTCCTTGGACTCAGATTGAATATATTTGCCAATCGTCGCGCGTGGCCTGCAACAGAGAAGTGCTCTTCGAATCTCACCCTAGCATTCGTAGAAAGCCGCTGATACAAGTCATTATCCGAATACACTTCAAGAATCCTATTAGCGAGAGCCCTGGCTGAACCTTCAGGATAGATAAGCCCTCCCTCTCCAACAACATCTGGTATCGAACCGGAATCAGATCCAACGACGGGGATACCACACGAGAATGCTTCAGCGATTACCCTTCCAAACTGCTCCTTCCATCTGGGAGTCGTAAGTGATGGGACGACTAGCAAATCGATCTCCGAGAATAATGCCGATAGTCCTTGAAGTAGTCCCATATGGTGAACCCGTGGATTTGCCAATAGACGGTGGAGTATGTATTCTTCTCCCGCTCCTGCCGTAAATAGTTTAATCTCTGAAGGCAAGAAATCAAGCGCCTCCAAAAGAATCAGAATCCCTTTTTCCGGTGCCAGTCTACCCGCGAAACCGATTCTGAACTCGCGGTTCGTCGAACGCGGCTTACTGACCCTCTCGACAGGAAGGTTAGGCAAGTAAGTTACAAAGACCTTTTTCCGTGAGATCTTGAGATCTTTCTCCAATGCATATGCTGTAGATTTTGAACTTGCCAGGAAACCGGTGATGCGGTGCAACAACAATCTATTCTTTATCGCACGAGGTCCTCTCCCTAGATGCTGATAGTTGTCAACAGCGGCTTGGTATATCCTGGGACTGCACGAAAAGAAGTACCACCTGCAAATTTGTCGCGTAACTTGCTGTAGAGGCTCGCCGTGAATCCATAATAGATCGGGCTTATAATGATCTAAAAAAGCTTTAAGCTTCGTCTCATCGAATCCGGAAGCTGGCCTTTCAACGTCTTTCAACGGGATTAAAGTAACAAAGTCGGGACAATCCTTTAAACCAACCGAAGCGGGGGTCAGATAGCCGGATGCGTCATAGACAGGAGATATTTTCGCGCGTGGTGGGGCTACGACCGCAAAATCGACGTCATACCTTTCCCGGATGTATAACACAGTCTGCCACCGGGAGGGCATAAAAGATGTCCAACTTACAAGACAAACCTTAGGATGGTCTCCGTCCAACGTTAGACCTCCTGGGACCTCTTAAAATACTAGGTGTTACGCATCAGCAAGTCGATATAAGATATCCTGATAGGCATCATTATGAGATAGAATTGCCACAGGCTTATAGAGAGGGCGCAGGAACCTTTCTATCTCGTCCTTAGAACGCACTTCTATAAGAATAAAAGTAGGTCTGTATCTGTCGAAATCGATACCCTTGAGTACATTTAGCTCATAGCCTTCTACATCTAATGAAAGGAAGTCTATTTTACCAACTGAGTGCTGATCAAGAATCGAAGTCAAAGTCCGCGCCGGCACCTTCAATTCATAGGTCGAAATACCTTGGCACTTGCAGCCTTGCTCAATGTGGAGTTGCTCTGTTTCTGGTGATCCTAGTGCTCCTTTAACAAGGGACATAAGATTGCAATATCGCATTTCCACGAACCTTTTCTCGTAGTCAAAAGAAACCAACGCACAACTTTCGACAATGCATCTAGGCCTATTCATTCTGCATTTGTCAGCCAGCTCAGGTATCGGCTCAATTAATATCCCAGTCCAATTCATGTACCTCTCAAAATACAGCGTATTACTTTGTGATACGCCATCATTTGCACCGGCCTCAATGAAAAAACCGTTTCGAAAATTCAAATAGGGCCTTAGCTTCAGGTCCAGTTGGTCAAGAGCAAAGGATTTCTGTCCGGCAGCTAAACGAAATCTCTCGAATAATTTAGTAATGATGCTTATCATTTTACACCCCTTTTGTGCCTTTTCCATTCGCCCTTTTAACATCCCACTTACCGCTTACCAGGAAAGGAGTGTTCCCTTCAAAGCCTTTCCTGCCTGTGCCGTAGAAATCACCGTCCTCAACATCCAAATAGCCTACTCCGTCCTGCGGCCAGTCAGCTTCCTCTCCATTAACAGTTACACGTGCACCTATACGGTAACGCCCCCTCGAAATTGGAAAGTGCGGGACGTAGCAACGGAAGGCACCTTCAGAGGGCACGGTTTCAAAGGTTTGCCCAACGTATGAGCTATATAAGACGAAGAGCATTTGGTCTTTATCAGAGTGCAGAGAAAAACCTATATCAACGTTCGTGGGTATTTGTCCCTCCTGACATCGGAACCCAAATACGAACACGAGATCCATTCCGCTCCGGACAACTTCCAGTCTATTCCCCTTGTGATCTTCAACATGAAAGCTCGTCAGTCTTATTCTTCCGTTCCCCGACCGGTCTGTTCGTTCAGACAATGGAACTTTGCCTATAGCAGATGGAAGCACCTTTGCAAGATAATAGTTAATAACTGACTGGGAATCGCTTTGCTCGATGATTTTCCCTTTTTCCATTAGTAGGGCCTTACCGCATAGATGCTCAACAGCAGCCATATTATGACTCACAAACAACACTGTCCGCCCTTCCTTTGCCACATCGCCCATCTTCCCCAGGCACTTCTTCTGAAACGCCGCATCCCCCACCGCCAGCACCTCGTCCACCAGCAGGATCTCCGGCTCCAGGTGGGCGGCCACGGCGAAGGCCAGGCGCACGTACATGCCACTGGAGTAGTGCTTCACTGGCGTGTCTATGAACTTCTCTACTTCAGCGAAGGCCACAATCTCATCAAACTTGCGGTCTATCTCTTTCTTTTTCATCCCTAAGATGGCCCCGTTAAGGTAGATGTTCTCCCGCCCGGTCAGCTCGGGGTGGAAGCCGGTTCCCACCTCCAGCAGAGAGCCCACCCGTCCGTGGATCTCGGCGTAGCCCTCGGTGGGCTCGGTGATGCGGGAAAGAATCTTCAGCAGCGTGCTCTTCCCGGCGCCGTTGCGGCCGATGATCCCCACGACTTCGCCGCGCTTAACTTCGAACGAAACATCTTTGAGCGCCCATATGTAATTTTCGTCACGGATTCCGTTTCCGTTTGGCCCCGAGCGGCGGAAAACCGAGGCGGTGGCGCGAAACGGGGCCGTCAGGCCGCGGGCCAGCACGTCCCGCAGCGCCCGGTAGGGTTCCCGCTGCCCGATGCGGTAGCGTTTGCTTAAACCTTGAACCCGGATGGCGATGTCGCTCATGATCCCTCAGTTCTTGATTGTGATCGCCGGATGGTAAACCGCAGCCGCTTTGGAGGTCTGCTTATCAGGTTTCTCCGGCAAAAACTTTTTTTCGATCAGATACAGGATGACTTTGCGCGCGTTTTCCTCCGGCGAACAGTCTGTTGTTTTCAAAATGATCTCGGGCGCCACCGGAACTTCGTAGGGGTCGTCTATGCCGGTCAGGCCCCTGATCTTGCCCATTCGGGCCCTGGCGTACAGACCCTTTGTATCGCGCTTTTCGCAGACATCCAGAGGCGTGTCGACAAAGATTTCAACAAAGCGGTCCTTGCCGACCATATTGCGTACCTGGTTGCGCGCGGCACGGTAGGGACTTACAGCCGCGCAGACTACCACGCCGTTGTGCCGGACGATTTCGGAAGCCACGAACCCGATACGGAGCACATTCGTATCCCGGTCCTCTTTCGTGAACCCGAGCCCTTTGGAGAGGTGGGTACGCACAACGTCCCCGTCCAGAAAGGTAACTTTTCTCCCGTACTCTTGTAACATTAGCGTGACGATTTCCGCGATTGTTGATTTGCCGGCGCACGGCAGTCCAGTAAACCAGAGGCAGAACCCCTGCTGGTGGCGCGGCGGGTACGCGTTGGCGATGATCGCGGCAACTTCCGGACGCATTGCCCCCCGGGGTGGCCTTTTGTAAAGCAATACTTTTACACCGATTTCGTTGCTATGTTCGGTGAAAAATTCTTCTATTTCCACCGGGGCGAAAAACCGTTCGCTTTCGGTATCTAACCCGTTTATACACGCCGCATCTGCCAGGAGAAGATGGTCGCACCCGTAGTTGCGCTGAATTATTGCGTACCACAAGATTTCCCGCACTCTGGCTAACCGTGTTGCCAGCGGTAGGAAATTAAGGATGGTCCGCTTCCGGTCGTAGTATTTTTCGGCCAGGAGCTTGTACGTCCGGAGGCGGGTAAAAATGTCTATTTCACCGGGCCGGGTTGGGTCAGCAACCCCTTGGAGAACAAGGGCGCCGCCAGTTTCCTTCACCATTTTTTTTATTGTTTCTTCCTCGGTTTGGTAAATCAGGCCCCTGGTTTGAAAGGCCACCGCCCGCGAATATCCCGCAGATTTCAGCCATTCGCGCACTTCCGCGGGGGTCCGGTAGAACTCTGTAAAATTGTAATGTCGCGGTGTATTGAGCACCCTGAGGGGGCCGGAGAGGCAAAATCTGCCCCAAGAGAGCATTTCTGCCACTACAGGGTGCCGCGGATCTGTTGTGCCGCAGATCAATGCTGCTTCGCGCGAAATGTCCCTTTCAAACTTCTCCTCAACCTTCATAATTGCTACTATTTCGTTTTTAGGACTCCGGAGCGCGATCTCGTCGCCGGTGCTGATGTCGTTTTCTTTAACCGATAAAGCAACAGGAAGGGGGAAAAGCAGTCCGTTTGTGAGCCGCATTTCTTCGAGGACACGGGTGTAGTCGCTTTCGCCGATGAAACGGTCGAGAGGCGAAAAGGCTCCGGTAGCCAGGAGCTCAATATCACACAGCAAACGGGGAGTAAGCCGGAGTGACGGGAGGTTTTTCGCCCGTTCCAGCAGTTGGGCATGCTCCTCTTTTGAAACCAGAAGGTTGACTAAGTTGCCCCCGTAAGGGGGGATAAGTCTCGGATTGCAGTTTGCCATACTTTTCGCCCTTTTTGCGGAATTATAAATTAGAGTTCCCACTGCCCGATGCGGTAGCGTTTGCTCAGGTTTTCGACACGATAGCGATATCGCTCACTACCAAGTCCATGCTGAATATCCGTTTATAATTATAACACACTGAGCTCATTACAGAACTTCCCAGCGCCTTGCCTGTCCAAACAGGTGCTACACCACGTCGGCAATCGTTCCCTCCATTTTCCGGAAGTAAAAAAGCCCCCCGGCAAGCACCAGCAATACCGCCGCCACTGAAACACCCAGCAGGGTAGGGGGGTGTCCCTGGCCGAGCACCGCCCAGCGGAAGCCCTCGATCACGCCGGCCATCGGGTTGAGGCCATATAGCACCCGCCACTTTTCCGGGATCAGGCTGCTCGAATAGGCCACCGGCGAGGCGAACATCCAGAACTGGATGAGAAAGGGCACCACGTGGCGGACATCCCGGTAGATGGCGTTGAGCGCTGCCAGCCAGAGCCCTACTCCGAGCGCGGTCACCACCGCCAGGAGGAGAAAAAGGGGCATAGCGAGTATCGCCGCTGTGGGAAAGACGCCGTAAAAGAGCATCATCCCGATGAGGACGGTAAAGGCGATGCCAAAGTCTACAAGGCCAGAAAATACCACCGAGACCGGGAGGATGATCCGGGGAAAGTAGACCTTGGTGATCACCCGCTGGTTTTCGACGATGGTATTGGTTACGCTGCTCAGCGCGTTGGCAAAATACATCCAGGGGAGCAGGGCTGTATAGTAAAAAATGGGATAGGGGAGCCCGTCGGAGGGCAGGCGGGCCAGGTGGCCGAAGAAGAGGCTGAAGACGACCATGGTGAAGAAGGGCTGGATGATCGCCCAGGCCGCTCCGAGAACCGTCTGTTTGTAGCGAACCTTGATGTCCCGCCAGATGAAGAAATAGAGCAGTTCCCGGTACTCCCAGAGCTCGCGCCAGTTGATGATCCGCCAGCCCCGGGTGGGTTTGATCACGGTTACCGGTGGCCCTGCCGCCTTCCCCTGCCCCATATCAGGTCCCAAGCCGGCTCCTCGTTTCGAGGTACCAATCAATTGTCCGCCGCAGACCTTCTTCCAGCGGCGTTTGGGCTTTAAACCCGAAGTATTCTTCTGCCCGCCGGGTATCCAGGCGGCGGCGCGGCTGCCCGTCGGGCTTGGTTGTGTCCCACGTGATTTGGCCTGCGAAACCGGTCAGTCGGGCAATTAGCGCGACGAGTTCTTTAATGCTTATTTCCTGGCCGGAACCAAGGTTGACCGGTTCGGCGCCGTTGTAGCGTTCCGTAGCCAAGAGGATGCCCTCGGCGGCGTCTTCTACATACAGGAACTCGCGGGTCGGGGAGCCGGTGCCCCACACCTCGATCTGGCTTTGGCCCTGCTCCTTCGCCTCTACGCACTTACGGATGAGCGCCGGGATAACATGCGAGGTCTCGAGGTCGAAGTTGTCCCGGGGCCCGTAAAGGTTCACCGGAAGCAGGTAGATGGCGTTAAAGCCGTACTGTTGCCGGTAAGCCTGCGCCTGCACTAACAGCATCTTTTTGGCCAGGCCGTAGGGTGCGTTTGTTTCCTCCGGGTAGCCGTTCCAGAAGTCTTCCTCTTTGAACGGCACGGGCGTGAACTTAGGATAGGCGCAGACCGTTCCGACGGCCACGAACTTTTCGACGCCCGCCCGCCAGGATTCGTGCATGAGCTGCACGCCCATCATCAGGTTGTCGTAAAAGAATTCGGCCGGGTGGGCACGGTTGGCGCCGATACCGCCGACGCGCGCGGCTAGGTGAATAATCACGTCCGGGCGTGTTTCTCTTAGGAGCCTGCGGATTACTTCGCGTTCGCGCAGGTCGTGCTCCCGGCTCCGGGGAACGAAAACTTCGCGGCACCCGCGTTCCCTCAGCTTCTCAACTACGAAGGAACCCAGGAATCCCGCGCCACCGGTGACCACGACCCTCTTATCGCGCCAGAAACTCATTGGTCGAACCCCCGGGAATCATTATTTTGGTGCAGAGCAGTCACGGCTCCTTCCCAGCGGTGCCAGCCGGAGAATTTCTCTTGCAGAATGCGCTTTCCCTCGCCGGGCGGGGTCAGCCCGGCGGCTTCGATATCGGCGTCAACCATTATCCGGACCAGTTCTTTGAAGGTAACCTTTGGCGACCAGCCCAGCTTCTCCCGGGCCTTGGAAGCGTCGGCCAGGAGGAATTCTACTTCTGTGGGCCGGAAGTAGCGGGGGTCGATTTCTACGTGCTCTCGCCAGTCTAACCCCGCATAGGAAAACGCCTCTTCGAGAAATTCCTTCACCGAATGGGACTCGCCGGTGCCGATCACGTAGTCGTCCGGCTCGTCCTGCTGGAGCATCAGCCACATCGCTTCTACGTACTCCGGCGCGTAGCCCCAGTCCCGCCGAGCCTCGAGGTTGCCGAGGTAGAGTTTCTTCTGCTTGCCCGCCAGGATATTCGCCAGGGCGCGCGTGATCTTGCGAGTGACGAAGGTCTCGCCGCGCCGGGGACTTTCGTGGTTGAAAAGAATGCCGTTACAGGCCCACAGGCCGTACCCCTGACGGTAGTTGACGGTCATCCAGTAGGCGTAAACCTTTGCCGCCGCGTACGGGCTGCGGGGGCGAAACGGTGTTGACTCGTTTTGCGGGGCGGGCGCGTCCCCGAACATCTCGGAACTCGACGCCTGGTAGAATCTTGTTTTGATGCCGCTTCGCCGGATGGCCTCAAGGATACGCGTAGTGCCCAGACCGGTCACGTCGCCGGTATATTCGGGCATATCGAAACTCACCCTAACGTGGCTTTGGGCTCCTAAGTGGTAAATTTCGTCCGGCTGGATGTTATAAATCAGGTTGGTTAACTGTTCGGAGTTTGAAAGGTCCCCGTAATGCAAAAAAAGCCTGACGTCCTGCTCGTGCGGGTCCCGGTAGAGATGGTCAATACGGTCGGTGTTAAAGGTACTTGCCCGCCGGATGAGACCGTGCACCTCATACCCCTTGGCAAGCAGCAGCTCGGCAAGGTATGAGCCGTCCTGTCCCGTAATACCGGTAATAAGAGCTCGTTTCATTGCTCACCCCGTCAGACTTCTGGAGCGAACTCACGCCGGGATCTCCGGCGCGCGCCTCTTTGAGTATACTACACTAAATTATTCGGGGAAAAGAGCCTTTTTCCTGGCAGGTTAAATACCGCCGCCGTTTTGTCTTTCAAAAAGTTGCTTTCCGGCGGGCGGAAAGCTGTTTAAAGAGCTCCGTTAACCGCCCGGCAAGGCCCTCGAGGCTGTGAAGCCTTATGACGTTATTCCGCAGGTAGTTTCCCATCTGCACCAGTTCGGCCGCTTCCATTTGCAGAAGCTTGTGCAGTTTCGCAGCTAAATCTTCCGGGTCGCCGCAGCGGAAAAGGAGCCGGTCCGCGTATTCGCCGAGCGTTTCCCTGAAGCCTTCATTTGCGACCAAGCAGGGCCGGCCGCAGCTCATCGCTTCCAGGACGACCTTGTCCCCCGAGCCAGTCGGGGTCAGGTTCACCTGCAGTGTGCAGCGCCGGTACCAGGGCGGCAGTGCCGTCATCGGCACCGGCGGCTCGAAATGGACAACATCCTGTAGCTCGAGTCCCTGCGCCAGGTCACGGAGGGAGCGGGCGTAGGCTTCGCCCGCCGCGCCCGCAGGACCGCCGACAATGACGACGCGGAAAGGTTGTCCCCACCGGTCGCGGAGTAAAGCTGCTGCCTTCAGCAGTGTCGGGTGGTCCTTCACCGGCGAGAGGCGCCCCGCACAGAGAATAATGGGCGGTTCTTCGGGCGGCGTTCCGTCCGGGGCAAACAGGTCGGTGTCTATTCCCTGGCCGACGACCGTCAGTTTGTCCTGTTTGTAGGGATAAGCCTTCGCCAGGCTGGCTACCATCCGGTCGGAGAGGTGGTGGGCCAGCTTCAGTTTCCAGGTAAGCGCCGGGTGGGCATACCACGTAACGATAGGAACGCCTTTTGCCTTGAGCACCGGGGCGGCCAGGATGGTGAATTCCGGGATCATGTGCGAAAAACAGGCATCAATCCGGCGCTCCCGCAAGATCCTGAACAGGTGCCGGTAGAACTCCAGGATGCGGTGTGGCTCGCTGTAGCCTTTCTCTTTGCCCGCGGAGTAAACCCGGACGTTGCCGGGCACTTCTATCCGGCCGGCCCGCATCGTGATCACGTCAACAGACGCCACCCGCTTGGCCAGCGCCTGGATCCAGCGGGTGGTGAAGCCCAGGATCGGGTCGTCAGCGTCTGTCGCGAGGTTGAAAAGCAAAAGGCGCATCGGGTTTTGCTCCAGGCGGGAGGGGCTGCTGCTGTTAACACTCGATTTTATCAGGTGTCACACGCCCCTTCTTTGTCCGGTCAAAGTCGGTGTCTTTCAAAGTCATTCTACCATTACGGGGCTTGCCCTGTCTATTGCCCGGATGGAAGCGTTTCTATCGCCTTCGCGAATAGCTCGCGGTACGCCTGTTGGTAAGCGGCGGGTGAGAAAAACTTTTCGGCAAACGCCTTCGCGCGCTTTCCCATTTCTGCCGCTTCTTCCGGGTGGGTGAGGAGCCAAGATAAGCGGTCTGCCAGGGTCTCGGGGTCGCCGGGAGGGACCAAAAACCCGGTCACACCGTCCTGCACCATTTCCGGTATGCCGCCCACCGCGCTGCCGATAACCGGCTTGCCGGCGGCCATTGCCTCGAAGACGACGCGGCCGAGCGCTTCGGAGAGCGAAGGCAGGACAAAGACGCGGCAGCGCGCCATATAGCGCGCCAGCTCCTGCTGGGGGACTTCGCCGGTGAATTCGACTCTTTCGTTCAAGCGCAAGGCTACCACCTGTTGTCTTAGTGCCGCGGCATACTCCTTGTTCTCCTCCCGCCCGGCGATCCACAGCCGGGCTTCTGGCAGATGCTTTATCACCTTGGCGAAGGCGTCGAGAAGGACGTGAACGCCTTTAAGCGGAGTTAGGACGCCGGCGTAAAGCACGGCGGTGGCTGGCGGTTCTGGTGAGGCGTTCAGGAAGGCTTCGATATCCGTCCAGGCGGGAAACTGAACGATGGGCTTTCCGGGCGCCCACCGCTTAAGCTGTTCTTTCGTCGAGTCGGAGACGGCCCGGAGTATATCCGCGTGCTTGAAGGCGTAACCAGCCGTCCACCGCATCAGTATCCGGTAGAGCGAGGGGAGCTTCACCCGCCGCTGGAGGAAGAGGCTCTGCTCGAAGTCCCCGTGGCTCTCGACGATGAGGGCTACCTGCCGCCCCAACAACCCCGCGAGGCGCTTGGCCACGGCACCCGCAAAGCCTTCGTAGGGGCTCTGGGCGACGATTATGCGGATACCGTGCCGCAGGATAAGCCAAAGGGCCAGCGCCGCACCGGCGGTAAGCATCAGAAGGTAGCGTAGTCCGGCAAGCGGCAGGCGCGGCAGGAGGTAGAACCGGGCATGCTGGCGGAAGCGGCAGGGTTTCAGGTTCTGTGCGAAACCGATAACAAAGATGCCGGCTGCTTCGGCCAGTAGCCGGAACTTCTTTTCGCTGGTTGCGTCGAGCGGTTGGCTGTAGCGGGTACCGCCAAGGAAACAGATTCTAAATTCCCCTGATTCGCTCATGAGCTATCCTTTTTTACAAATATAAAGGCACATATGCCCAGCTACTACTCTGACAGGCGAGCTTTCTAAAGTAAGAATAAGACCCTGTTTAATAGTGCTTCTTATTGTTTTCCATTGTAGTTTTCGGCTTTTTGCTAGGCTTTCTTGTGTTTCCGGGCAGTCAGGGTTAATTATGGCCAAGGTGCGTTTTGTCATGGTATCCAAACCAGGGATTATTTCCTGTAAGGTTTTGAGGGTTGTGTAGGGATAAGCTCGGAGTAATTCAAATCCTGCTGATTCAAGCATGGTCTGCATTTCTTTTTTGCTGAAACTCCATTGGTAGAAACTATGCCCAGATGTGTTCAATAGAGATTCCAGATCTCCGTGAGGCGAAAAAAGATATCGGAGTGGGTTGAGGTAAGGTACACTACAGAATAGCAAACCATTTTTCTTTAAGACTCTATACGCTTCATTTAATGCTTTACCCGGGCCATCTTCAAAATGTTCTACTACACCCAAAGAGATGTAACCATCAAAGGTACTCTCCTCATAGTCCAAGGTAAGGACATCCCCTTTTCTCAAAATATTATGGTTTAAGCCGTATAATTGGCGTCCCCGTTGGATACCGACCTCGCTGGTGTCTACGCCAAATGCCTTGTAGCCATACTGGCAAAGGGCAAAAACCCAGTGTCCCAAACCGCAGCCGGCTTCTAAAAGTTTTGCTCCCTTGGGGAGGTGTTGGATTATCAATTTAAACACTTGTTGTCGTTTTACCCAGGATACCATCTTTTCGGGCTGGATTTGCCTTTCCCAGGTTTTATCCCACAACCCTTTTAACTCAGCCCGGGGTTTTAACCAAAGCAGCCTCTTATAACCCTCCTTGGTCTGTACGAGCCAACACAATTGCTTTTTGGCCATTTAACCTTCTCCTCTTCCTGCCACATGTATCTTAGCCAATCATTTTTATCTGTCTATAGGTGAATTTCGATGGTTTTCAGGCGCAGCGTGGATACTCGAGCGGCTAAAATTCTTTGCTACTTTGAGGAGCACAGCTTCAGTCTGGTCAATCATACCCTCTTTGTTGAACTTTGTTTGTACCAAAAGCCGGCCTTTTTCGATAAGCATTCGGCGTAAGTCAGGGTTGTTGATTAAGCGTGCGAGCGCCTTCTGTAAGGCCTGCACATCGTCTGGCGGAATCAGCAAGCCGGTTTCGCCGTCTTGCACGACTTCCGGCGTACCGCCGACGGCGGTGGCGATAACGGGCAAACCCACTTGCATTGCTTCCACAATAACATGGGGCAATCCTTCGTATGAAGAGTTCAGCACAAAGATGTTACAGGCGGCCATCAGGGCGTGCGTCTCCTCTTTGCTGCGCTGGCCTGTAAAATAAACCCTCTTGGTGAGCCCCAGTGATTGCGTTAAAGCCTCCAAACGCTGTTTTTCGGGACCGTCGCCCACCACAACCAGCCCGGTACCGTTTAACTCAACGAGTGCTTCGATTATTGAATCCACGTGTTTCCACGGGACTAAACGCCCCACGGTAATTAACTTTGCGGGTGTGGCAAGCGGTATCATTGCGGGTTCAACGCTTCCTAATGGTTCCGCAGCGTTATAGACCACTTTACACCTGTCTTCGGGTACACCCCAGCGGGCGATAATCTGCTTTAGATACCGGCTCGGCACGATCACTCTGTCCGCCTGGCGGGTGGCCCAGGAACGCAGCCATTTGTTGAGTTCGGCCGGCCACGGCTGGCGCTTGCTCTGGAACGCTTCGAAGTTATCTTCAGTCCAGCCCTTGCGGGTGGCGCGTTCCCAGGCTTCATCGCCGACGATTTTCATCACGAGCGGCTTCCGGAGAAGCTTGTTAGCCAGCGCCGTTTCGAGGTGCATTCCGTTGGCGTAGATGACGTCGGCCTCCCGCCCGTGCCGGATGATCAGGCGGATGAGGGTAAAAGTCCGCCGCCACAGGGGAAGCCTGCGGTTGACCCGAACCACTGGAAAGGGGTACTGGCGGTCATCGTAACCCAGGTCCTCCGGTTCACTGGTGGTAAGCACTTTTACCTGGTGTCCCCGGGACGCGAGCGCCCCGGCGATCAGCGGCACATAGGTTGCCGGGCCACCGATATCCGGGGGGAAAATGCCGGTAACGATTAGGATCTTCATTAGCTTATTTAAGCGCACTCCTCTTTGTTCTGCGAGCTAAATCCTGCCGGGGCTTGAGGGAATTTTGCACGACCTCTATTTTCTCACAAGCCCCAATAAATTTCTCACAAGCCCCAGTAAATGGCGCCGGCGCTGGTGATAGCGTCTTTGGGCAGAACGCGGCGGACGTCAACGATAACGCCGGGACCAGCCGTGCTGTCGAGGAGCTTAATGTAGGCGCCAGGCCCCTTTTCGCGGAAAGCGCGGTGGGGCACGGCCAAGATGACGGCGTCGTAGCGCTCTTTCCCGGCGAAGGGGTCGCTTACGGGTTCAAGCCCCAACTGCCGGATTTTTTCCGGTTCTATTAGGGGGTCGTAAACGACCACCGAGACTCCGTAGTTCGTTATTTCCTGCACCAGATCCGCCACCCGGCTGTTGCGCACGTCCCGCACGTTTTCTTTGAAGGTGACGCCGAGGACCAGGGCCTTCGCGCCAAGGACGGCTTTGCCGCTCCGGATCAGGAGCTTGACCGTTTGCTGGGCGACGTAGAGCCCCATCTGGTCGTTGATCCGCCGGCCGGCTAAGATCACTTCGGGGTGGTAACCGGTTTCTTCGGCTTTGTAGGTGAGGTAGTACGGGTCCACCGGAATGCAATGGCCGCCTACCAAGCCCGGTTCGAACGGCAGGAAGTTCCACTTAGTGCGGGCTGCCGCCAGGACCTCACGGGTATCGAGGCCGAGCCGGTGGAAGATAAGCGCTAGCTCGTTCATCAGCGCTATATTGAGGTCGCGCTGGATGTTTTCGATCACCTTGGCGGCCTCGGCGGTTTTGATATTGGGTGCGCGGTAAACCCCCGCTTTGACCACCAGGCCGTAAAGCCACGCCACCTTTTCGAGGGTCTCTTTGTCCTGAGCGGCTACCACTTTGACGATTTTTTCGAGAGTGTGTTCCGGGTCGCCCGGATTGACGCGCTCCGGCGAGTAAGCGATTTTGAAGTCTCTGCCGGCCTTAAGCCCGGAGGCTTCTTCAAGGATGGGCAGGCAGATCTCTTCCGTTACGCCGGGGTAGACGGTAGACTCGTAAATAACGATGGCTCCGGGTGAGAGATTTTGCCCGACCAGGCGGCTCGCGTTTGTTAGGTGGCTCAGATCAGGCCGCTTGTGGGCGTCCACCGGCGTGGGCACAGCAACGATGATAAACTGCGCTTTACGCAGGGCTGCTGGGTCAGCGGTAAATGTAAGGTGGGGCGATTGTAAGTCCGCCGGCGCCGCCTCACCGTTGGCGTCAATGCCCTGCCGGAGGGCCTCAACCCGGCCGGGGTTGATATCAAACCCGATGGTCCGCGTCTTTTTGGCGAAAGCCGTCGCTAAGGCGAGCCCCACATAACCGAGCCCTACGACAACGACGCACGGCATATCTTCCATGGACTAATCCACCTTCACCTCTTTCGCCCAGTCCCGGTTTTCTCGGTACCAGGCGCAGGTTTCGGCCAACCCTTCCTCAAAAGACGTCTGCGGTTCCCAGCCAAGCAGCCGGCGGGCTTTGGTGATGTCGGCCCAGGTAGCGGGCACGTCGGCCGGGTGGCGGGGTTTAAATTCGAGACGGGCTTTTTGCCCTATTAATTTTTCGATGAGCTGAACTGCATCCATTAAGACTATCGGCCGGTCGGAGCCGAGATTAATGATTTCGTAACCGAGGGGTTTGAGTGCGGCGATGGTGCCTTGCGCAATGTCGTCCACGTAAGTAAAATCGCGGGACTGCCGCCCGTCCCCGTAGATGATTAGGGGTTTTCCTTCGCTAATCCACTGGATGAAACGAAAGAGGCTCATGTCCGGCCTTCCCGCTGGGCCGTAGACGGTGAAGTAGCGGAGCACCGTTACGTCGAGGCCGTAAAGATAGTGGTAGGTGTAGCAGAGCGCCTCCGCTGCCTTTTTGGAAGCGGCGTACGGAGAGAGGGGCCGGTTGGTGTCGGCATCCTCCCGGTAGGGCATGGGGTTTTCTTTCCCGTAAAGGCTCGACGTGGAAGCGAGGACAAACTTTTTTACCCCGAATTCGCGGCAGAGTTCTAAGAGGTTGAGGGTGCCGGTGACGTTCGTTTCGACGTAGACCCAAGGGTTGGCGACCGACTGGCGCACCCCGGCCCGGGCAGCAAGATTGATGACGGCAGCGAAAGGAGCGGTTGCTTTGCCGGCGGCGTGGGCAGTGAAGATTCCGCGCAACTGCTCCAGGTTGCTAATATCGGTGTGGTAAAAGGTGAACCCCGGTGTGCTTTTCAGCCGGTTGAGCCGCCATTTCTTCAGGCGGACATCATAGGCGTCGTTCAGGTTGTCAATGCCAGCCACGCGGTAGCCGTCTTGGAGCAGCATCTCCGTCACCCGCGCCGCGATAAAGCCGGCGCAGCCGGTGACTAAAACGGTTTTGGTTTCTTGGTGTCGATTTGCGCTCATTTTCTAACCTCTTTGCGGTTGGTGTCAAGGCGCGTCGCGTATTCTTTTTATTACCGGGTATTACCGGGGAACACCTCCCCAGTTTCAGCAAGATTCGCCGGGCGGGTGGATTTTTCCTGCCGGGGAGGGGAGGGATTCTCGTTCTTTTCTGATTTGCGGGAAGTATAGCGTACCTTGCGGCGGCGGGCAAGAAGTTGCCCGGGCTTTACCGGATGAAATGCTTAAAAGTGGCCGGAGCGCCCAAGCGCTGGACTGCCAGGTCATCTGGTCGGAGGATCTGAGCCACGGTCAGGCTTACGACGGGGTGCGGGTGGTGAATCCTTTTGAGGCGGCGGGCCGGGAGCGGTAGCCTTTTGCGGCGGGTGCGGGAACTTCTACTGTTGCAGGAAACTGTCCCTGATGGCGCGGGCGAAGAGGCGCAGGTCCGCGATATTCTTTTGCAGGATGGCGTACAGGATTTCGGGTTCGATGCGGGCGTAGTCGTGGACGATAACGTTGCGGAACTGCGCCATCTTTTTAAAGTCGGCCAATTTGGCGGACGGCAGGTAACCCGCTTCGGTCAGGACGGCCAAAACGTCTTTGTAGTCCGCGGGCTCGCGGAGGTTCAGGTCCGCGATTATGTGGTTGCCGATATCGAGGCAGGCTTCGACGGCGAGGTGCAGGGTGCGCTCGATGTAGCGGCGCAGAAGTTTGTTTTCCTTCAGGTCGGTCAGAGATATGGTCTTCTGCTCCTCAAGGTCGGTAATGTATTCGCTTAGGAGACGCAGTTTTTCCGCTAGCAGTTCTTTGTCCACCATTCCGCTAACCCAGCCTTTTGAGGGCTCTTTCTCTGCGGTACCGGAGGTAGGGAAGCATATCGAGATAGAGCCGGCGTGAGGCCACTTCGCAGGCTTTGCGCCGCTGCGGGTCCCTGTCTACAAGTAATTTGCCGTATTTGCGGATCTGGTGCTGGAGGAAAGGCGGTGCCGCCTCCAGGTCAACTACTTCGACTGGCCGCTTCAGGAGTTCTTCAATGGCTACGGCAATCTCCAGCCGGCGCTCGAACCGGGCGGTTTTGGCAGCCGTGCCGGGAGAGAAAAGCACCGCGATGTCGATATCGCTGGCCGGACGCAGACGATTTTGCGCTGCCGAGCCGAAGACGTAGGCGGCGGCGATGTCCGGCTGCGTCAGGAGGTACTCTTTGATTGCTGCGAAAATCTTTTCCGCTTCCATTAAAGGGATCAACTCCACATTCGCGGGTCTTCCGGGCGGCTTTATTGTATCACTTTGCCGGGGGATAGGCAACGGCGGCGGTAGAGATTCAGCAGCGAAACAGGACCTCATTTTGGGACGCGATGGTCATCTGGAGTGCCCAGGTGCCAGAGCTCGGCGCGGTCATTTGGTCGGAGGATTTGAGCCACATTCTTGTCTTAGATAAGCTCTTGTACCAGGGCAGGCTGTCAACAGTATTCTGGATAAGAGATGGGAAGGCTAAGCTTTCCGCTATAGGGCGGCTAACCTTCGAAGATGCTGGCCAGCGTAACGGTGAAACCTTCAAGGACGCGAGAGGCGATCTCTCCTTTTCCTTCCGCCTCCTGGTCGAGGACAAACCTACCCTCCTTGAGCGTAAAAAGCTGCGCCGATTTCTCCCCGGGGTCCACGATCCAGTATTCCTTAACGCCACACCGCTCGTAAACCTTGAATTTTTTCCGGAGGTCGTAGTAGGCGGTGGCGGGGGAGAGGATTTCCACCACCAGGTCGGGGGCGCCGTTGATCCGCTCCGGCTCGATGATCCTCAGCCGTTCCTGGGCGATAAAGATGATGTCTGGCTGGTAGGTTTCGGTTTCGCTGAGGTAGACGTCTACGGGGGCGAATAAAACCTTTCCCCGCTGGTTATGCATGACGAAATTGCCGAGTTGAAGCCCTATGTTAAACGCGATAATTTGGTGGTAGGTGGACGGCGCAGGCGTCAAGACGAGTTCACCCCCGATAAGTTGGTAAGGTGCTCCTTCAGGGAGCTGGCGGTAGTCCGCGTAGGTGTAAGTTTTTCCGCCAGTAGCAGTGGTTTCCTGGAGCGGCAAGTTCACGGGGTGTCACCTTCCTGGCTTTTTCTTGTTCCCATTGTATCATTTTGCCGGGGGGGCGGGCAACACGCCGGGCTACCCGTTCTTGTTAAGGGCGAGCGCTTCCTGCCACCAGGCGAGGAGGTCGCTGAGCGTCTGGCGGAAGGGGATCGCGGGCGCCCAGCCGGCGTAGAGCACCCGGGCCCGCGGCGCGGCTTCGCGCACGGCCTCGAAGAGGTTCAGGGTGCCGGAGAAGTTGACCCGATAGTAATGCTCCCGGTCCATTTGTTTGGAGTCGTGGTAGATGCGGAACTTTTTCCAGAGGTTGGTTATCGCGACGGCGGTCACTTTTCCTCCTAAGATTCCAACAGCTTTCTGAATTCAGCGGGAGATATTTCTGCATCACGTAAAATTTTCCGGAGGAGCCCCGGCCCTATTTCTGCGTGGTCAGGTACGGTTACGGGTTTCCGCTCAGGTATCTGCCTGTTTATTAGGCGCATATGACTCCCGCGTTGCCGTACCACTTCGTAGCCTACCATTGTAAGGACCCGGACTACCTCCTGTCCCGAAACAACCGGCAGCTTGGGGCTCAAGGGTTAATCACCACATTCCCCACGAAAACCTTTTCTAAGCGTGGCAGTTCGTCCGCCGGTATCTCGTCGAGACAAAGAAGAATGGCTTCCTTAATGTTCGCTAAAGCTTCTTCGATGGTATGACCCTGGGTGTAGCAGCCCGTGAGCACGGGGCACGTTGCCACAAACATTCCGGTTTCGTCTTGCTCTACAATTACCGGAAAAGCGTATCCCATAGCTATCACCTGCCTGAGGATATTTTATCATATTCCTGGGCCGGCAGAATTTCTTGGTTTAAGCCCGGATAGGGTTATATCTCCTCGGCGACGGCGCGCTGCAGGCGGTCAAAGGCGGCTATGCTGACGGTAAAAAGCGCGAGCAGCGCCGGGAGCAGGACGCAGAGCCCCAGGCAGTAATTTATCAGGTTGGCGAAGACCACCGAAAGCGGCAAGACCGCGCGGGGGAAGTAGATTTTTTTCACCAGGCCCGCGTTATGGATGAAGCTACCC
Source organism: Thermodesulfitimonas autotrophica (assembly GCF_003815015.1). NCBI lineage: Bacteria > Bacillati > Bacillota > Clostridia > Thermoanaerobacterales > Thermoanaerobacteraceae > Thermodesulfitimonas > Thermodesulfitimonas autotrophica. The sequence goes on along the minus strand of NZ_RKRE01000002.1, from coordinate 499,289 downwards.
TTGAAGCGGAATGGTGTAATGGGCGCTTACCGGTGTGGGAATGCCGGTGATCGTTAGCAGAACGTATGCCCACCCGTAATCGACCACTTTGCCGGTGAGGATGGCGTCACTGAGCACCGGATCCCCCACTGCGGAAAGAGTGGGCTTGACGTTGCCCGGTTAGAGGATCGACGGTTACTCCTTACACGAAGCCATAACAACCACTCCTCGGTCATAGTTAAGGGCGGAGCGGAGGGTTCCGCGTGTCCCGCCGGTTTATCTTATGTTTCGGCCACTTGCAATGTTACTTTTTGGTAAAAATTTTTCAGAAGGGCTACTTTTCTGATTATTTAGAAACAAAAAACTGCTTTATAGTGGGGTCACAAGCAGGAACGTTGATTATCCTGTCGAAATACCTGCTAAAGGGTATGTTTGCCACTAAGGGCTTAAATTGGTAAGCCGTTACTACAAAAAGTGGTAAATAGCGGTCTTGGCGGTAAAGGAAAACCGGGGGAAGATAAATGAGGATGGGTAACGCGGCAAGAAATGATGGGACGGAGGCTTTGGTGGCGACTTTGGGCGTGGAGCCGCAGGTTGTCACCATCACTTTGGATGCGCTTCTCAAACAGGGGCGGGGAGTCAGGGAAGTAACCGTGGTTTATACCGAAGCGCCAGGCGTTGCCCAAGCGCTGGCCGCGATTGCCGGTGAATTCAGCGGTGGAACTTACCCGGGCATCACGCTGCGGCAGACTCCTGTGGTCTCACCTAAGGGACCAGTGGCTGACTTCCGCACGGAGGAGGACCTGCGGGGTCTGCTCTGCACCCTATACGGTGTTGTCCGCCGGGCCCGGCAGCGGGGCAGCATTGTGCACCTCTGCATCTCCGGCGGCCGCAAGGTAATGGGCATCATGGGGATGGTGGTTGCGCAGCTCCTCTTCGGTCCCGAGGACCATGTCTGGCACCTGTTGACCGAAGGCTGGCACCCCGGCGTGGAGCGGCGGCTGCACCTGCCGCCGGAGGAAAAGGTATGGCTGGTGCCCGTGCCGGTGCTGCGCTGGGGCGAGGCCGGCACCCTGATGCGGACGGTGGCTGAACTGGACGACCCGGCGGAGGTGGTGGCCTGGTACGAGCGGTTGAACCGGAACGCCCGAACAAAGCGGCAGGAAGAGTTCATCCGCCGCTGGCTGAGCCGAGCCGAGCGCGAAGTGGTTCAGTTGGCGTGCCGGGGTCTTGACAACGGCGCCATCGCCAGAGCTCTCTCCAAGAGCGAGCAGACCGTGGCCAACCAGCTGAGGAGCGTCTACGAGAAACTCAGGGAATGGCTCGGTCACCCGCCGCACAACGTAGACCGCAACGTGCTGATCGCCGAGTTTGCGCCCTATTTTTCGCTGACGGAGGCCGAGAGATAACGTGCGGATTATCAACTTCTCCCACCCGCTGACGGCAGAGAACCTTGGGCAGATCGAGGCCCTGACCGGCGTTAAAGTGGAGGAGGTGAAAGACGTCCCGTCACAGATTGACCCCCACCAGCCCCTGGCGCCCCAGATCGAGGCGCTCTTAGACGGGCTCGGCCTGACGGCGAGTGAGTGGCAGACGGCGCCGCTGATCATTAACCTGCCCGCGCTGAACTACAGCGCCGCTTGTCTTTTGGCCCAGCTGCACGGCCGCACGGGCCACTTCCCGCCGGTACTCCGCCTTCGCCCCGTGCCCGGCAGCCTGGTACCCCGCTTCGAAGTGGCCGAGATCCTCAACCTGCAGGCCATCCGCGAGCGCGCCCGGGGGAAACGGTAGGAGCGGCGGGGAAAGGCGGACTGATGTTGCGGATAACGCTGAGCAAGGAGGGATGGATTTAGAGTGAAAATAGTAGAAGCCACTTACCAGGTGATAACGCCTCTTTTTCTGGGCGGCGCAAATGTTGAGGAGAAAAATCCCGAGCTTCGCCCGCCGGCATTGAAGGGTTTGCTACGGTTCTGGTTCCGCGCTGTAGCACTACCACAGTTTAATACCTGGCCGGCAGTGTGGGAGGCAGAGCGTAGTTTGTTTGGCAGCACTGCAGGGCAAGCGTCCTTTTCCCTGTCGGTAAATAACCAAAGCAAATTCACCGTTGTTCCTGTTGGAGAGCAATGGCACAAACATGGCGCGGCCTACCTAGGTTACGGGGTGGTTGACAAAGGTAAGACGGTACGACCCTACCTAAAGCCAGACGGCAGCTTCACAGTCCGATTGGTCTTAAAGAAAGGCGTGTCGGAACAGGATATTGCACTTCTCATTCAGGCGTTGAAAGCCCTTGGGCTCTTCGGCGGCGCAGGCGCGCGCTCACGCAAGGGGTTTGGCTCGCTTTCCTTGAAATCGCTACGGTTAAACGGGCGGGAGACATGGTGCCCACCGACCGACGCGGCAAGTCTATGCCAGGTGATAAGGGAATTTTTCCGTGAAATTGGTATTGATAGAGCCCGCGAGGAAATACCAGCATATACAGCTTTTAGCCCGAAAGCAAGAATATGTATCACCCAAACCGGGCGGGATGCGTTCCAACTCCTGGACGAAATTGGGAAAGAACTTCTGCGCTACCGTAGCTACGGACGTAGTAAGGGAGATAAGCATGTGCTTCCTTGGGGTGAAGATGCCGAGCAAAACTTTGCGGGTGACCACGATATTATCCAGGAGTATCTCAACGGCCGACGAATAACGCGTCATCCCAGACGTGCAGTCTTCGGGCTGCCTCATAACTACTTTTTTCAGAGTATTAAACAGAAGGCTGCGGTAGAGGCGAAAAACTACACGCGGCGGGCGAGCCCGCTCTTCATCCATATCCATGCTTTAGACCGTAACGGCTATGCTGCTGTGATGACCTTACTGCCAGCAGCGTTTCTGCCTGAAGGAGAACAGATTGCGATTAATTGCCCAGATCGACGTGCAAGATTGCAACCTGTGTATGTTGACCAAGATATTGACTACGAGGTTATTAATTGTTTCTTTGAAAGACCTGCGTTCAATGCGAAGAGGGTGGTGTGGCCATGAAGGAAGAGATGCTTTTGCATTTCTCCATAGGTCCTGTGCAGGGCTTCGTTGCTCAAGCCCGGAAAACGCGCGACTTTTGGGCGGGGTCCTTTCTGCTTTCCTACCTTGCCGGTTGCGCGATGTTAAAGGTACTTGAAGCCGGGGGCAAGATCATATTGCCGTATGTGGCCGATGAGGTAAACCGGATCACCGATCCTTTATTAGCCGCTATTCAAAAATCCCGCGGTGGTGAACGAGTAGTTGACGGTCCGTTTGTCGCTACCCTGCCTGTCGCTACCCTACCCAACCGTTTCCAGGCTATGGTCCCCGACGGGTTCGACCCCGCTGACTGTGTTAAAGCCGTGAATGAAGCGTGGCAAAACCTCGCCGGGGTGGTGTGGGAGCGCTGCGTTGCACCTATCGCTGCCCAGGGCCGGGGTACCAGGGAAATCTGGGAGCGTCAAGTTAACAACTTCTGGGAGGTAAGCTGGGCCATCGGCAAAGATAGCGCCTTACTCGACCGGCGCAAGAACTGGCGCAGTTACGTGCCTCCGGCGGAACCGGGCGATAAGTGCAGCCTAATGGGTAACCTACAGGAGCTTTCAGGTTTCATCCGCGCGCAGGAGCGAGAAAAACAGGACGCCTTCTGGGCGGCGCTGCGCGAAAAAGTTGGCGGACACGAGTTAGACGAGAAAGAACGCCTCTCTGCTATCGCGCTGGTTAAACGTCTCTTTCCCCTTATGGCTGAGCAGGCTATTGGATGGAGACTACCTGAATGCCAGCGCTACCCTTCGACCCCGTATCTCGCTGCTGTGCCGTGGCTTAAAAAAGTGATCGAGTCCCGTCCCGAGGAAGCGCGCCAGTATGCCGCTATGGCTGCCCGCCTTCCCCAGGCTAAATACCGGGAGAATCCGGACCGCTTCTCTGGGCTACGAGAAGCCCTGGAGCAATGCCCGCAAGCGCGAGAGTTTGCTTCTCTCGACGGGAATTGCTTCTTTGCTGCTGCGCTTACTAACCCGCGCCTCTGGCGGGACGAAACGAAAAAAGAAGACGCTACCGAGAACCTGCGCCGGGAACTGGCTAAAAAATTAAAGGACTTGGGCAGCCCGGCCTCACCTTTCTACGCCCTGCTGTTGATGGACGGCGACCGGCTGGGCGCGCTTTTACAGGCGTATGAACCTGGTAAGGTGAGCAAGGCCCTGAGTACCTTTAGTCATCAGGTGCCGAAAATTGTCCGGGAACACAACGGCGTGACCGTCTACGCCGGCGGCGACGATGTTCTGGCCCTGCTTCCTTTAGATGGGGCAATTAAAGCGGCCATTGCCCTCCGCGCCGCTTATGGCGCAAGTTTCCAAGGTACGGAAGTAGGCTCGGAGCAGGCTACGATTTCCGGCGCCATTGTCTACGCCCACTTTACCACGCCACTGACCGCAGTAATTAGAGAAGCCCACCGCCTGCTGGATAAGGTAGCGAAAGCCGATACCGGACGGGACAGCCTCGCTGTTACCGTATGGAAAGGTGCCGGCCAGGTGCTGACCTGGGCGGCACCCTGGCAGGTGATCGTGGACGGCGAAAGCAATATTATCGATCAATTGGCGAACACCTTCTCCGCTGCTGATACCAGAGAGCGGGAGTATAACAACACGTTCTTCTATAACCTGCGAACGCGATTTAAACTGCTAGCTGATAAGGAAGGCAACATTTACTCCGAATGGTCAAACAACGATATGGCTGACCTTATGGCTGCCGAATACCGTAAAAACCGCGAGCGTGAAGTCGATTGGGCAACGGCACGGCAAAGGATGGAGCGACTACTCCGGATCTGCCGCCGTTCCTGGCGGGATGAAGAAGGTAAAATTCATGAGGCGCAAGGCGTTCTGACTCTCGACGGGGCGCTGTTGGTAAAGTTTCTGGTCCAGAAAGGGGTGATACGGTGAACTGGCAACAATGGACCTTCTCCATCCTGGATACCTGTTTTTTTCGCGAAGCCTTACCCTTCAATGCTGGCGAAGGTGGGTACACAGCCACTAAGGGTATTTTCCCGCCAGCAATGACTACCCTGCAGGGTGCCGTCCGGACCGCGCTGGCCCTGGAACGGGGCTGGCGCCCGGGTGAGGTTGCGTTGTGGCCGAAGGAACTAGGTGGTCCGGATGATCTGGGCGAACTGGAGTTACGCGGCCCTTACCTCCTCTTTGAAGATCAGCCCTATTTCCCTATGCCCCTCATTTTATTGGAGAAATCCGGCCACTTTACAAGGCTGACGCCTGGGGAGCCAGTTACGTGCGACTTAGGCTGTGTCCGTCTCCCGGTACCAGAGCGGCGCCTTGAGGGCGCGAAACTGCCGGAAGGATACTACTTATCCCGGGATGGCCTGTGCGCTGTTTTGGATGGCGTAATTCCATCTACGGAAGACATTAAAAAGGCGGAGGAGCTTTGGGCCGAAGAGGTTCGGGTTGGGATAGAACGTCAAGACAGTACCCGCACCGCCTTAGAAGGGCATCTTTATAACTGCGTCCACGTTCGACCTGCTGCGAACGTGAAGCTGGTGGTATTCGTATCCGGTATCCCGTCGGACTGGCAGGTGGCTGGCCGGCGGGTGGTCCCTCTTGGTGGGGAGGGCCGTCTGGCCGCCATAGAGATCACACCGGCAGAACCGGCCGGAATCCTCCCGTCGGTGCCATTGATTTGCGGGGAGGACGGCAAGCTACGTTTTACTGTAACCTTGGTTACGCCGGGCTGGTACGGTAAACCGCAGGATGTGCAGCGGGTGATTCGCGAGGGTCCACCAGGCATTCCAGGCCGCTGTGTCTCAGCCTGTATCGGCAAAGTGCAACAGGTTGGCGGTTGGGACCTTGCAAACCAACAACCAAGGCCTCTTATGCCGGTTCTGCCGCCTGGAAGCACCTGGTTTTATGAGGCGGGCGCTACAGATGCCGGCCAGGTAGCCAGACTCCACGGACAATGTCTTGGTTTCCGGGCAGCCTATGGTTTTGGGCAAATCGCTATTGGTAGATGGGAGGAGAAGAAAAATGAATAACGCGATTCTTGGTCTGTTAGCTGAAACTAGTCTTCATCCAGGCATCGGCCAGGTAGTCGGGGCCGTAGATCTTCCAGTAGCGCGGGAGAAGCCAACCGATTACCCTGTCATTGTCGGTTCAAGCCTGAAGGGCGCTTTGCGCGACTGGGCGGAACAAGTTTTGGGGGTTGAAAATGAGAGGGTCAAAAAAATTTTTGGTGAGCAGGACAGTGCTGGCGCTGTGGCGGTAACTGACGCGCGGCTGCTGCTCTTGCCGGTACGTTCGCTTAGCGGTCACTATAAGTGGGTGACGTGCCCTTATCTTCTGGAGCGCTACCAGCGCGATCGGAAGTTAGCGGGGATGACGGCGGACATTTCGGTCCCTCGGCCGGAAAAAGGGGAGGCTATGGTAAGCCAAAAGCAGGGACAGCTCTTTTTAGAAGAACTTTCTTTCAATGTTGTTGTTACCAATCTTATGCCCCTGGTTGAGATTATAAGCCCCTTGATCCGGCACGCGTCCGTGCGTGAGCGGCTGGCTGACGGGGTGGTGGTTGTCAATGATGACGAGTTTGTCTATTTCGCGCGTCATGGCTTAGCAATTAACGCGCGCAACGTCTTAGATGATAAAACCAAAACCAGCGAGAATCTCTGGTACGAAGAAACAATCCCAGCAGACACTCTCTTTTACGCCTTATTGTTTGCTCGTTTCGGACAGGAGGACGCTTTGAGTGACCTTGCTGGAATATTCAAAGCCCGGCCCTATTTACAGGTTGGGGGGAACGAAACGGTAGGCCAAGGTTGGTGCGCCGTTTCCTGGCTATCCTTTGGAGGGGAGGCGCAGTGATGCAGACCCTTGAACAGAAAAGAGCCAAACATGCTTTAGATAAAGTACGTAACATCAAGGACAATTACCGAGGCGAGCAACAGGAGAACTTTGTTTCCTACGTTGAAAGGTTACCAGCAACTATTCTCACCAACGGCCTCGGCCAAGCAATGGCGATGCTCCTGGCACAAGCAAAGAACAAGGAAGAAAGCGCGCACTATCTTCTTTACAATGCTTTAAAGGATTGGCTTTGCCGGAATGATCCTGAGGCGCCATATAAAGGAGAGTCCGACCTTATGGCGGCGATTGTCAGTCACGACCGCGCAGCTTACCTCCGTGCTCAGGTCGAGGCGCTGGCCTATTTGGAGTGGTTTAAGAAGTTCGTTGTGGCCTTCCTGAAGGAAAAGAAGGGGAAGGATTGACACGGAGAGGAGGTGCTAAAATTGCGTGTACCGCTATACGCCGGTGTCCGTCCTTTACCCGTTCGACGGCCGGAATTTAACGCCGGATTATGGTACGATAAGTTTTTCTGCTATTGGAAGGATAATGAATGGTCAGTTGAGGAAGGTAAAGAAAACAGGGAAAAGAGCGGAAAAATCAAGTGGATTGAAGTGGCTGCTATCTCGCCGGTGGGAGACCAAGCGATGTTGAATCAGGCCATACACCGTACCGCAACTCTGGTCCTTGCCTTGGGTGGCGAAATCCGCTGCCTTACGACCGACTGGCGCTTTGTTACCGGACTGGGCCGTGAGCATCCGGTCGAGAACGGTTTCGCTTGGCACCACACGTTAGGGGTGCCTTTCCTCCCGGGATCGTCGGTGAAGGGTATCGTGCGTGCTTGGGCAGAAACATGGATTGACCCACCAGTTTCGGATGACGTGCGGCGGATCTTTGGCCCAGATGGAGAGGTACGGGATAAGCACGTCGGCAGTGTCATCTTTTTCGATGCCCTGCCGGTTAAACCGGTTAGGTTAGAAGCCGACGTTATGACGCCCCACTACGCACTCTATTACCAGCAGGATAGACCCGAAAATCCACCTGGAGACTGGTATGATCCCGTTCCGATTCCCTTCCTCACCGTCGCGCCAAGCCAAGTCTTCCTTTTTGCCCTGGCGCCCCGCCGACTGGACGACGAACAAGGTCGTGCTGACTGCCAGCGGGCGATGGAGTGGCTAACCGAAGCGCTGGCTGCCGTCGGTGCGGGGGCGAAGACGGCTGTCGGTTACGGCCGGTTTGTGCGCCAGGAAAAAGAGGAAAGCGAAATCCGTCGTGGCCTTACCGCGTACGATGTCACCTTCACGCCGGCGGCGGACAAATTGTCCGGTGTACCGTCCGGAAAACATGTGCCACCTGCGGCAATGAGTCCGCTTCGGGCAGAGATGGAGGAAGACGGTTATAACCGCGACCCTGATCGGTTTATGAGTGCTTTGACTACCAAGTGGCTTAAGAAATTACAAGACGATCAGACAATACCGGACGAGAAAAGAGAAATCGCCGTTTTGCTAAAGGAGTGGTACCTGATGTACCGGGGTGAGCAATGGCGAAGGCCCAATAAGAAAAATAAAGCGAAGATTGCGGAGATCAAAAAAGTCCTTGGTGAATGAAGTATCCGGTAGAGGGTAGCCGTCGCACGGTTATGCGGCTGGGATCAACTACGGTCGCTGCTCCTTACCGTTCCGCTGTGCCTGGTGTGTAAAGGGGAGAGGCAATATGTCACGACTTTTTATTTCTACTGTCGGCACCAGCCTGCTTACTGGTGTAGCTCGTGATAGTGGGCCAGAAATCAGCCATCTTCTTTGCGCTACTGCCAATTTGCGAGAAAATGAACTGGATCACGAGCAGAAAGAGGCGATCAAGGGTTTGGCGTCCAAGGCTGAAACGATCCTCCTGGGGGCGTCGGTAAGCGAAGCTTGCCGCCGTAGCGCTGAACTTAACGGCATTCTTATGTACTACGGTCCGGGATTACGGGATAGGGCGAATAGCCAGGATAGCCATTTTCTTATTAGCACCGACACGTTTCAGGGCCAAATTACATCCGGGATCGTGAAGCAATATCTACTGAACTTAGGATGGCGAGACGTCCGAGTTTTTGGCCCGCCGGGACTAAGTACCAAGGACTCACGAAGCTTTACTTCCGGGGTTAAAACAATTGTTAAATGGTGCAAGGAGGAAGTTTCCGAATATAGGAAACGCGGTTACCATATCGTTTTTAACCTTGTAGGAGGTTTTAAAAGCCTGCAAGGTGTCATGAACACTTTAGGTATGTTTTACGCCGATGAGATTATCTATATCTTCGAAGCCGAGACCGCCGATCTTATCCGTATCCCGCGTCTCCCGATAAGGATGGATGTCCAACCCGTGTTGCAAGAGAAGACAAAAATTTTCCTTCTGTTGGAGAATGGCTACATTGCCCAAAGAGACGATGTGCAGGACATACCGGAGATTTATTTGGACTGCGATGAAGCAGGGTCTTGCACGCTTAGCGAATGGGGGCTGCTTGTCTGGGAGGAAAACAAGCGAAGCATTCTGGAAGCAGCGCCGTTGCTGGATTTCGAGGGACTCATTTACGAGAAAAGCTTCGTTAAAGACTTCGAACGACTGGAGAAAACGCGAAGAGCAGATGTCCTCGCTACTCTGGCTCAGGTAGCCCTGATTTTTAAAGAAAACGGGCTAGCTGGCCTGCGTGAGCACTCGGGACTTCAGTACAAGAATTACCAAGGGTTTGGCGATAAGGAGATCGGGCATTTCCGTTTGAACCAGGATTGGCGGGTGTCCTGCCGGGCTGAGGGTGCGGCTCTACGTCTTCGTCACGTCGGCCCGCATGACTACGTTAACGACAATCCATAAACACATTTGATTCAGGGAGGACTCCGATGCAGCTCACCATCTTCTTTACCGCCCCGGGGCCGGTGGCTGTTCCCGTTCAGTACGGCCACCTGCTGCAGGGGCTGATCTACCGGCAGATGGAAAACCCGGTGCTCAGGAGCTACCTGCATGACCAGGGGTTCGCCTTAGAGAAGCGCCGGTTCAAGCTCTTCACCTTCTCGCGACTTTTGGGCCGGGCGGCGCGTTACGATCAGGCAGCCGGGCGGCTAGTGCTCACGCCGCCGCTGCGTCTGGTCATCTGCTCTCCCATCCCTTTCATCCTCCAGGAACTCGGGACCGGTTTTTTGCGCCAGGGGCGGGTCCGGCTTGGAGAGGCTTCCCTGGAGGTGAAGGAGATGGCGACAGCGGCGCCCCGGGTGCGGCAAAGCACTTTGCGGGTGCGGATGCTCTCGCCGTTGGTCACCTACAGCACCCTGGATGGCGTCAGCGGGCGTGCTTACACCTATTACTACTCGCCCTTCGAGCCGCGTTTCGGAGAACTCATCGGCGCCAACCTGGCGAAAAAGCACCTTTTGGTCTACGGCCGCCCCGCTGACACGGCGGGCTTCACCATCCGGCCGGTGCGGGTGGAAGACCGGGACCAGAAGGTGACCTACTATAAAAAAACCGTCATCAAGGGCTGGATGGGCGATTACGAACTTTCCGGCGACCCGGCGCTTTTGCAGATAGCTCTGGACGCCGGTCTGGGCGCGAAAAACTCGCAGGGTTACGGCTGCTGCACGCCGCTTGAAGAGGCAAAACCGGCTGCAGCAACTGGCTCGGAGTAGTGACCTTACGCTGCGTTTTCGGCTTGGCCGCTTCACCCGGCTAATTTTCGTCACCAGCCGCCCTGCCGCCGAAATCCCGCGCCCCTTTCGCGAGCGGGCGCGGGAGTACGGGGTCAGGCACATCATCGCTCGCGAAGACATTTTGAAGTTGCCGGAATTATTGGGTGGCTAAGGAGGATCATGAGACATGACCCGCATCCTGGTGGTATCAGTTGGCGGCTCTTGCGAGCCGGTGGTTAACGCCTGCCGGGAGCTCAAACCCGATTTTATTTACTTTGTCTGTTCGGAAGGCCCTAAAGGGAGTTCGCTCACCATTGATGGTCCCGGGGAACCTTGTGGGGATGAGAAAAAGGCTATAGCGCACCAGTTAGGTCTTCAACTGGATGCTTACAGAAAGATCGAGGTGGCGGACCCGGACGATCTGAATGCCTGTTACAAGGCTGTGAGAGAGGTTAGCGCAGAAATCACCGCCCGCTTCGGTCCTGACGCCGAGGTGGTTGCCAACTACACCGGCGGCACGAAAACAATGTCTGTAGCTCTCGCTTTGTTTGCTATTATCGAGGGAAACTGGAATCTTACCTTAAATAAGGGCCCCCGGCGCGACCTTGTTAAAGTGAGGGCCGGGGATATGCCTGTGCTTGTCGGTAAGCAGGCGGTAGCCCTTACATTGCTACGAAATCAGGCCAGAGAATTCCTGAAACGCTACGCTTACGATATGGCCGATGCGGTTCTCGCGCAGGCTACCGTAAACCAGCTTCTTTCAGGGTCTTACCAAGACGAGCTGCTCCGTGCGCGCCGGTTATGCCAGGCCTTTCACTCCTGGGATGTTTTCGACCACGTGCGGGCCTTAGAACTGCTTCAGGTCACAGGGGGCAAGCGTTGTGCACCGTTTATTGAAGCCTTATTGGATATTAGCGGTAAAGGGAGGGCTACCGGATACGAACAGGTGGTTGACCTTATCTTTAACGCCCACCGGCGTGCGGCACAAGGACGGTATGATGATTGCGTTGCCAGATTATACCGGGCATTGGAGATGCTGGCCCAGGTCCGCCTCCAGAAAGAGTGGGGAATCGAGACGGGTAACGTGGAGCTCGCAAAGCTGCCGGAGCATCTTCGCGCGCGGTATAGTCAGTTAGCCGATGCAGATGGCCGCATCCGCTTACCCCTGAGGAAAGCGTACGATCTTCTTGCAGAGCTCGGCGATCCCGTAGGACGCTTATGGCAAGAAAGCCAAAGGCCCATAGTGGCGGCACTTGAAGGCCGCAACAGCTCGATTTTAGCCCACGGCGTGCAACCGCTGCACCGCGAAAACTACGAAACATACGCCACCGTTATCGAAGGCTTTATCCGGCAGGCGCTCGAAACCCTCGGCGTAAAAACGCGCTGCCGCCAACTCCCCCGGGAGGAACTGCTCGAAATGTGATCAGGCCTTGGTGCCGAAGCAGTTTTGGTATTGTTCTACCAGTTATAACAGTAGCTGCTGCTCTCTCCGAAGAAAGTGAAATCCTGTAAGCTGGTAAAAGACACCTTTGATGATCATTTAGAACGCGAATGCAAGGAGGTGATTCCCCTGCTCGAAGCTGTAGCCTTAATCGGCCGGACGCTGGCCAAAGGAGACGACGCGCTGGCCGACCTCGTGAAGCCGGTCCGCAAACCGCCAAAGGTTGACACCATTTACTTGGTTAAGCTTGACTTCCGGGCGGATTCAGGTGCGCCGCTGGCGGTGGAGATGCAGGAGATCGACGACGCGGTGCTTAGCCGCTACCGCTGGATCGGCAACAATGTGGGCAGCCGCCCCCAGTTTTACCTGACTACTGACCGGCTCGAATATCTGGTGGGACAGGCACCGGAGAATCTTTTGGCGCGCCTCGAAGAAGCCGGGCTTGAAAACGGCAGCCTTTACCGGCGGCTGTCAGCGCTCGTGGAGTCGTTTTTTCGCAAGCTGCCGGAGGGGAGCCGTGTCCTCGATCCGCAGCGGTTAGGGGTAACAACAGAAGACCTCTTGAGCGCTACCTGGGAGGAAAGCGCGGGGAAGCCGCGGGAGCGGGCGAAGGCGGTGGTTGCGGCGGCGGCCGAAGCGGTAAAAAAGTGGGCGCTGGGGCAGCTGGGGCTGAAAGCGGCGGAAGCGGCGCTCTGGACGGTGCTCTACAACGGTGCACCGTTGGTAAGCGACCCGGATTATGCTACCGTGGTGCTCCGGGATAAGGAAGGGGCGGTAGATAAAGGCGAGCCGGGCGTGTGCTCGGTCTGCGGTACCGCAGACCGGCCGGTGGCTTGGGATTTCGCGCAGCTTAACTTCCTAAAGTACTACATTACCGATAAGCTCGGTGCAGCCTCAGGTCTGGTGGAAGAAGGGTTTACCCGCAACTTCCAGGCCTGTAAGGATTGCTTCCAGGGGTTGCTCCGGGCCGAAAGTTTCGCCCAGCAGAACTTAAATCTCAAGGTGGGGCCGCTTTCCTTCCTGGTTTTGCCAGCCTTCCTACGGGAAGTGGGCTTGACCCGGGCCGACCTGGAGGCTTGGGCGGAACGGCTGCAGGTGCGCGTCGGGGTGCTGGCCGACATAAGTCGCTGGGTCGAGAAGATCGGCGGCCGCGGCGGGCTGGAAAGCGAGCTTTTGGATTTCCTTGAAGACCTGGCGCTGCCCTTCGATAACGCCGCACTCCTCAACTTCCTCTTCTACCGGAAGAGCAAGAGCGAGTTTCGGGTGCTCGCCTTGGTGAAGGATGTGGCGCCGAGCCGCATTACGAGGCTTGTAGAGCACAGCCACCGGCTGGCCAACCGGGCGGCGGCGCTCCTGGGGCCCGACCGCTGGTGGCTGGACCTTACCGCCATTTACCGGCTGGTGCCCTTGAGCGAAGGGCCGCGCGGCGCGGAGTACAAAAAGCTGCTCCATATTTACCACGGCCTTTTGACGGATGCGCCACTTGACCGCGCCTGGCTCATCCGGGAGTTTGTGGCTCTGGCCAATATTTATCGCACCGGTAAGTATAAAGGCACCAATGTGCCGGAGCCTAAAGCGGGTACCGAGGAGTGGGAGTGGACGCGCCGGCTGCTGCAGGCGAACCTTTTTCTCCAATTCCTGCGGGAAGAAAACCTTTTGCGAGGGGGGAGTTTCTTGAGCGAACCTTTGGCGATGCGGGAGCTGCCGGAGGATATCCGGAGGTACCTCAAGGCGATGGCTTACAGCGAAGAGGAAGCGGCGCTCTTTCTGTTAGGGTACCTTTTAAACCAGGTGGGACAGAAACAGCGCGACCGCGGTTACGAGAACAAACCCGTGCTGGAAAAAGTCAACTATAACGGCATGTCCTGGACCAAAGTGGTCCGGCTGGCGAACATCCTCGTGGACCAGCTCCGGCAGCACGACATCTTTCGCTACAACGAGGGTCTGTTCGCGGCTATGAAAAAGCTGCTCGACGCCCGGCGGCATAACTGGTCGCTTTCGCCCGAGGAAAACGTTTTTTACATCCTTTCGGGTTACGCCTACGCTACCCGGGCGGCCATCAGAGCCCGGGCGGAAAAACAGAACGATACTAAAGGAGGCAACGATTAATGGGTACCATCACGCAAAACAGCGAGCTCCTCTTTCTCTATGACGCCAAAATGTGCAACCCGAACGGCGATCCGGACGACGAAAACCGGCCACGCTTCGACCCCGACCGGGAGCGCTGCCTGGTTTCTGACGTGCGCCTGAAACGCTACATCCGCGACTACCTGGAGGAGAAGGGGCATACCATCTACGTCACCAAGGCGGAGGGGGTGGTGCAGGCCACCGACCGGATAAAGCAGGTGCTGGGCAAAGATGACGTAAGCGGCGCCGACCTGCCGGCCCTGCTCGCCAGGCTGATAGACGTGCGGCTTTTTGGGGCGACGATGCCGATCAAGGGGGCCAAAAAGGGGGAAGGCGAGGCGGTCAACCTGACCGGCCCCGTGCAGTTCGCCTGGGGTTATTCCCTCAACCGCGTGCAGATGGTCGATTCGGTCACCATTTCGTCCCAGTTTGCCACCCGGGAGCAGGCCGGGCAGGGGACTTTCGGCAAGGACTACCGGATCTATTACGCCCTCATCGGTTTTCACGGTGTCATTAGCGCCCGGCGCGCCCAAGCAATGCTGGCCCGTGCCGACGGGAACGAAGCTGCCGCCACCAGCGACGCCGACATTGAGTTGCTGGATGAGGCGATGGTGAACGCCATCCCCCTCGCGGCCACCCGGTCGAAGATCGGCCAGTACCCGCGGCTCTACCTGCGGGTGGTCTTCACGGATGGGGAAACCTTCGCCGGCGACCCGCGGGAGGACCTTACAGTGAACCCCGACCAGAACCTACGCTCCGTTAAAGAGCTGACCCTGGACCTCACGGCCCTGGGCGGACGGCTGGTGCGCTTCAAAGAACGCATCGCGCGGGTCCTCGTCTTCCAGGACGCGGACCTTCGCACTACCGCGGCGGGGCGAGAAGTTAAGGCGGCTGGTTGGCTTGCGGAGCTTTTGGGTGCGGATAAGGTGAAAACCATAGAAAGGACCTGATAACTTGGGCGAGGTGCTGGTTTTCGACCTAACCGGGCCGATGGCTCATTTTCGCAAATACTACACTAATACGTCGGCCCTGACCTACGGCTTCCCGCCGCGAACCGCGCTGATGGGTATTGTGGCCGCCGTATTAGGCTTCGAACGGGATTCTTATTACGAAAAACTGGACCGCGGCCGCTTCGCCGTGGCGGTTAAGGTGCCGCCGCGCCGGTTGTTTCAGACGGTGAACTACGTGCGTACCAAAAGGGAAGACCTGCCCCTGCTGCGGCGTTTGCAACGGCTTCCCGGAACGCAGACGCCGTTAGAGTTCCTTTTCCCGGGCGGGGAATACCGCGCCCTGCGGTTTCGGGTATTCTTCGGCTACCCGGACGGGGGATTAGTGCGGGAGGCCGCCGCGCGGCTGCGGGAGGGACGGCCCTGTTTCCCGCTATACCTCGGCCTTACCGAATGCCTGGCAAGCGCCAGCTACGTAAACCTTTTCGGGCCGCGGGATTACGAGCCCTTGCCTCCCGGCACTCCGGTCGCCCTCACCTCGGTCTTGAACGCGGCCCACCTGGAAAAAGTGGACTTGCCAGCGGTGAGCGCGGCTCGCCTGCTACGGGAGCGGGCGCCGTACGCCTTTGGCCCCGGCCGGACGCTGCGGCCTCCGGTCGCGGTTGTTTACGAGGCCGGAGGGCAGCCCCTTCCGGTTCGTCTGCGCGTCCCGGCCTACCGCTTCTCCTTGGCCACTGCCGGTGACGGGGAAACGGTAGCCTTCCTGGAGGGATAGCCGTGCCCTTTTACGCGCACCAGAGCAAAAATCGGTTTTATCTGCTGAGTGCCCACCTGGCCGGGGTGGCGGCGGGGGCGGCTGAGCGGGTTGCTGCCGTACCGGGAAGGGGCGAGCTTTTCCCGGCGGCCCTGGTGGCCGGGCTGGCGCACGACTTCGGTAAATATACCGGCTACTTCCAAGAATACCTGCGGACGGGCCGGGGCGGCCCCGAGAAGCAGCATGCCTTCCTCTCCGGCCTCTGGGCGGCTTACTTGGCAGGGCGCCTCGCCCTTCCGCCGGAGCAGCAGTTGGCGCTCTTTTTGGCCGTGGCGCGGCACCACCAAGAACTGACCGATCCCGAAGAGTACCTCGTCGCCCCGCGGGAGCTGGCGGGCGACTGGGCGGAATTAGAGCCCACCATTCAGGAGCGGTTGCGGGTGGTTGCCGCGCAAGTGGCTAACCTGCAAAGCCAGGCCGGCGCAGTAGCTGCCTCTCTCGGGGCGGCCGCGCGCCGCACCGCGCGGTTGCTTGCCGGCCGGGGCTTGGCGGTTCCCGCCTGGCTCTTAAACGACTGGGGGCCCCTCCTTAAAGCGTTTCTGGCAGACTGGCAGGCGGCTTTCGGCAGCCTTTACGGTATCTACCGCCGGCAAAAAAGAGCGGCAGGGACAGCCCTCGGGACCTACTTCGACCTGCTTCTTCTTTTTTCCAGCCTCATCGACGCCGACAAGATCCATGCCGCGCGGGTGGCGGAGGCTGAACGCGCCGCCCTCCCGGGCGATGTGGTTGACCGCTACCGGGCGAGGCGCTTCAGTTCCCCGCGCACCGCCATGGAAAACCTGCGGGAAAACCTCTACCGCAGCGCCGTAACACGGGCGGCGCAGGCGCCGCTGGAACAGCGCCTCTTCACCCTGACCGCTCCCACCGGTGCCGGGAAAACCTTGGCGGGTCTGGCCGCCGCGTGCCGCCTGCGGGAGCGCCTTGCCGGTGCGTGCGGGGTGGCACCGCGCCTCATCTACGCCCTGCCCTTCACCAGCATCGTCGACCAAACCTTTGCCGTAGCCGAAGCGATCCTGCGTACCGCTCTACCGGAGCCGGGCACCGCTCTCCCCAGCACCTGGCTCCTGAAACACCACCACCTGGCCGAGCCGGTTTACCGCGGCAGCGGTAGGGAGGAGGAGCTTTCTCTGGACGAGGCGCTGCTACTTACCGAATCCTGGCAGTCCGAGGTGGTCGTGACCACCTTTGTCCAGTTTTTCCACACCCTGGTCGGCTACCAGAACCGGATGCTCAAAAAATTCCACCGGCTCGGCGGCGCCGTGGTGATCCTGGACGAGGTGCAGAGCATCCCGGTGGAGTACTGGCCGCTGGTCGAGGAGACGCTTCGGCAGGCCTGCGCCCACCTCGGGATGCGGGTGATCCTGATGACCGCCACCCGTCCCGAGTGGTTCGGCTCCGGCGAAGCCCTGGAATTAGCCGGCGACCCCGAGACCGTGCGCCAGCAGTTTGCCGCGGTTGACCGGGTTACCCTCACGGCGGAGATCACGCCGTGCCCCGTGGCGGCAGCAGCAGCCGCCTTCCTGGAGCAGTACCGGCCGGAGCACTCGTATTTGGTGGTGCTCAACACCATCAAAAGCTCCATCGCCTTTTTCCGTCTGCTTCGGGAAACCTGGGGCGCGCAGGGCCCGCCGCTCTACTACCTCTCCACGAACATCGTGCCGGCCGAGCGGGAGCGGCGCCTGAGTGAGATCCGCGGGCGCCTGGCGCGGGGCGAAAAGCCCGTCCTCGTTTCCACCCAGGTGGTCGAAGCCGGCGTAGACCTGGATTTTGACGAAGTCTGGCGGGACTTGGGGCCCGTCGACGCCGTCGTCCAAGTGGCCGGGCGTTGCAACCGCCACTTTTCCCGCGCGCGCGGCCGGGTGCGCCTTTTTCAGCTGGTGGACGAAAAAACGAACCGGCCTTTGGCCTCCTTCGTTTACGGCAAAACCCATACCTGGGTTGCCGGCCGACTTTTTGCCGAACGCCCCGTCCTGGCCGAACCGGACTTCTTCGATGCCGTGGCCGACTACTTCTGCAAGGTACGGGAGGCTAAATCGGCCGCAGAAAGCGAAAAAATCCTGCAGGCGATGGCCGCCCTGCGTTTTACCCGCAAAGGAAAAGAGACTGGGGAACCTGCCGCCATCAGCGACTTCGCCCTTATCCGCGACCTGCCGCGCTACGTGGATGTCTTTGTCTGCGCCGACGCTACGGCGGAAGCCGTCTGGGCCCGCTACCAGGCTACCGTGGCGCGAGAAGCGGACCCGTGGCGGCGCCGGGAGGCCTTTCTATCTATCCGGCGGGACTTCCGGCGCTACCTAATATCGGTGCCGGGGGAACTCCTCCTGGACCGGCTGGCGGCGGAGACGCGCCCGCTCGTGATCCCAGCCTACCTTTTGGACGAGTTTTACGACCCCGAGACCGGCTTCAAGCGGGTCGAGGAGGAGGGGGCCCTCATCTATTGAAAACCGGCGGCGGTTTTCCGGGTTGGCTACGAACGGAAAACCCCCACGTATTTTGGGGTGGCGAAGATGGCGGAAAAAGAGCTTCCCGACGTTGAAAACGCGGCTTCAACCGGCTTGCAGGTGATCGGGAGCTTTATCCAGGCCTATATGGTCTGCCCCCGGCAGGCCTGGCTCATGTCGCGCCAAATCTGTCCCGACGAGGACCATATTTACCTGCAGCTCGGCCGGCTCATCCAGCGCCAGAGTTACAGCCGGGAGCGCAAGGAAATCCATCTCGGCCACCTGGCGCTCGATCTTGTCCGCCGGGACGGTCAGAACCTGGTGGTGGCGGAAGTTAAAAAGAGTTCCCGGGCCAGCGCGGCCGCCCGGATGCAGCTCGCCTTCTACCTCTACGAGCTCCGGCAAATGGGTCTGGAGGCCCAAGGCGAGCTCCTCTTCCCTGAGGAGCGGCGGCGGGAGCGCCTGGTGCTCGACGAAAGCCTGGCTGCGGAGGTGGCGGCGCTGAAGCAAAGAATCCAGACGCTTCTCCGCCAGCCGGCGCCACCGCCACCGGCGCGGATCCAGTTTTGTACCCGGTGCGCCTACAGCGACTTCTGCTGGGCGTAAACCCGAGGAGGTACCGCAAAAGCAATGCAGAAAAGTCTTTACCTCTTCCGGAGCGGCCGCCTGCGCCGGAAAGAGAACACTTTATGCGTTGAAGCGGAGGAGCAAACCCGGTACTTTCCCGTGGAAAACGTCCGGGACATCTTCGTTTTCGGCGAAGTGGACCTCAGCAAGAAAACCCTCGAATTCCTGCACGAAAAGGAGATCCTGGTTCATTTTTTCGGCTTTCACGGCAACTACGTCGGCAGCTTCTACCCCCGGGAGCATTACAACTCCGGCTATCTTATCCTAAAACAGGCCGAGCACTATCTCGACCCGGAAAAACGGCTGGTCCTCGCCCGGCAGTTCGTCGCCGGCGGCCTCGCGAATATCCTTCAGGTGGTCAAATACTACGCCAACCGCGGCAAGGAACTCGCGGCAACCGTCCAGGTCATAGAAGACTTTGCTGCCGGCAACCTCCCGGCCTGCGGCACCGTCGAGGAGCTGATGGCTATTGAGGGCAACGCCCGGAATTACTATTACGAGAGTTTCAACGAGATTTTGAGCGGCTCTCCCTTCGCCATCGCCGGACGGAGCCGGCGGCCGCCCGCCGACCCGCTCAACGCCTTGATCAGCTTCGGCAACTCCCTCGTTTACGTCAAGGTCCTGAGCGAAATCTACAAGACCCACCTCGATCCGCGGATCGGCTACCTGCACGCGACCAACTTCCGGCGTTTCACCCTCAACCTCGACGTGGCCGAGATCTTTAAACCGATCCTCGCGGACCGGGTTCTTTTCACCCTGGTCGGTAAGAAAATGATCGGTCCGGGAAATTTTGACCGCCAGGGCCCCGCCGTTTTCCTGAACGAAGAGGGCCGCCGCCTCTACGTCCAGGAGTTCGAAGAGAAGCTCCGGAGCACCTTTTACCACCGGCGCCTCAAGCGCCACGTCAGCTACCAGACGCTGCTTCGCCTGGAGCTTTACAAACTCGAGAAGCACCTGATCGGCGAAGAGCCGTATGAACCTTTCGTCAGTCGCTGGTGAAAGCCCCGGTAGAAAGGAGGCCGGCTGTCAATGTACCTGATTCTGGTTTACGATGTCAACGTTAAGCGCGTCGCCAAAGTCCTGAAAACCGCGCGCAAATACCTCCACTGGGTTCAGAACTCGGTGCTCGAGGGTGAACTCACCGAGGCCGGCTTCCGCAAGCTCAAGGCCGATCTTAGCCGGGTTATCGACCTTCGCGAAGACTCCGTCCTCTTTTACGTCCTGGGCGACTGGCGCTACACCAGGCGCGAACTTATGGGGGTAAAAAAGGGCGGGGAGGAATGGATCTGGTAGCAGGAATTTTGTCGTCGGTGTCCAATAGTGTAAAAAAGCCGGGGGACCGACGACACCGTTGCGGGCGGCAAGGTTTCCAGCCTACCTACGAGGAATTGAAACGAATAGAGCGCGAGCGGTCACCGCTCCGGTTATAAGGAAAAGCGGCGGATGCCCGAGCCATGCCGCCCGAACGGGTTTCCAGCCTACCTACGAGGAATTGAAACTACGTATGTATTTATACGTCTTTATACTTGTATTCAGTTTCCAGCCTACCTACGAGGAATTGAAACAAGGTGAGTTATTCGACCTTATCAACGAACTCGACGGTTTCCAGCCTACCTACGAGGAATTGAAACACACCTATTACCAGATTCAAGACTACCGGTGTCAGGGTTTCCAGCCTACCTACGAGGAATTGAAACAAGAAGTCTACGTTCAACGCGAAGGCCAGCACCAGGTTTCCAGCCTACCTACGAGGAATTGAAACGCATACTTTCGGGCAAAGTCGACTTGGTTCTGCACGGTTTCCAGCCTACCTACGAGGAATTGAAACGCCAAGCTGGCGGGCGAATTCGTCGAAGTCAAATTCGTTTCCAGCCTACCTACGAGGAATTGAAACTGTGCCTGTACAAAACTGTGACGAATGCCAACAGGTGTTTCCAGCCTACCTACGAGGAATTGAAACCGGACTGGCTACAGGCGCTATGGAAGGCGCAGCAGAGTTTCCAGCCTACCTACGAGGAATTGAAACTGGTACGGCCCGGGCGCTTCAGGCAAGACGATGATCGTTTCCAGCCTACCTACGAGGAATTGAAACCGGGGCGTGGCCGGATTTGAACCGGCTTGTGACTTTTGTTTCCAGCCTACCTACGAGGAATTGAAACACACCTATTACCAGATTCAAGACTACCGGTGTCAGGGTTTCCAGCCTACCTACGAGGAATTGAAACAAGAAGTCTACGTTCAACGCGAAGGCCAGCACCAGGTTTCCAGCCTACCTACGAGGAATTGAAACGCATACTTTCGGGCAAAGTCGACTTGGTTCTGCACGGTTTCCAGCCTACCTACGAGGAATTGAAACGCCAAGCTGGCGGGCGAATTCGTCGAAGTCAAATTCGTTTCCAGCCTACCTACGAGGAATTGAAACTGTGCCTGTACAAAACTGTGACGAATGCCAACAGGTGTTTCCAGCCTACCTACGAGGAATTGAAACCGGACTGGCTACAGGCGCTATGGAAGGCGCAGCAGAGTTTCCAGCCTACCTACGAGGAATTGAAACTGGTACGGCCCGGGCGCTTCAGGCAAGACGATGATCGTTTCCAGCCTACCTACGAGGAATTGAAACCGGGGCGTGGCCGGATTTGAACCGGCTTGTGACTTTTGTTTCCAGCCTACCTACGAGGAATTGAAACGAAGCAGTCTCCACGAGCGCGCGCACGACGAAGGCGGTTTCCAGCCTACCTACGAGGAATTGAAACGTGGTCACGTATAAGCTGAGCCCGGAGGAAATCGCTGGTTTCCAGCCTACCTACGAGGAATTGAAACGAGCGAGACGAGCAGAGAAAAGGGCAGGAGGATGAGGGTTTCCAGCCTACCTACGAGGAATTGAAAACCAGGCGTTACCTCGGCTTACAAGTCCTAGGCGCGTCTTTGAATAGATGAGGGCCGGGCAGGATCACGTGTTGTTTCTCCTCAGACGGCTTTGGTAAAATACCTCCATGGATGGCGCAGTGACTCCCCCTTCGGAAACAACCGGGGTCGCAAGGCAACGGTTCCCGGCTTTTGCGGCGCTTTACCACCGGGACTACCGCCTCTACTGGACGGGGCAGCTTGTTTCCGTTACCGGGACCTGGCTGCAGCAGGTGGCGCTTTCTTGGCTGGTTCTGGAACTCACCCGTTCCGCCTTCTTGCTGGGACTCGTCGGTACGGTGCAGTTTCTGCCGGTGCTTCTCTTTTCCCTCTATGGCGGCATCCTTGCCGATCGCGTTCCCAAAAAGTCTTTGATTATTGCTACCCAAACGGGGATGATGCTTGTCGCCTTTCTGTTAGGCTTGCTGGTTGCTTCGGGCCGCGTGCGTTACTGGGAAGTATTGAGCTGCGCTGCTTTTCTGGGGCTTTTAAACGCTGCTGATATGCCGGCCCGCCAGTCCTTCATCATCAGCTTGGTTGACCGCCGGGATTTAATGAACGCGCTTTCTCTGCACGCCGCCCTTTTTAATAGCGCCCGCATTGCCGGTCCGGCGCTGGCGGGGCTCATTATTGGCCGGTGGGGACTGGCCGCCTGCTTTTTTCTCAATGCGGCTTCCTTTACGGTGCTGCTGGCCCAGCTTTTCCGTATCCGCGCTTCCGGAGCCGTGTTAACTTCCCTTAATGCCTCCCTGGGGGTAGAGATAAGGTCGGTGCTGGCTTACGTGAGACGGATGCCAGGGATCTTGTTCCCCCTTTTGCTGCTGGCCGAGCTGAGTCTCCTCGCCATAAACTTCAACGTGCTGGTGCCGGCTTTTATTCGCTTAACCTTAGGCAAAAATGTTGGTGATTACGGCTTCGTGCTCGCCGTGCAAGGTTTGGGTGCGGTTGCCGGAGGCCTTATCCTTGCCGTGGCGAGCCGCCGCGGTCCCAGGCGCTGGTGGCTGGGGGTAGGCGCCCTCACTCTTGCCGGTGCGCAGGTAGTTCTTGGGTGCTGGCCGGGCTACCATCAGGCCGTGTGGCTTCTTTTTCTCGCCGGTTTAGGTATGACTACCTTTGCGAGTACCGCCAACACTCTGGTTCAGCTTGCCGTGGCGGACGAGTTTCGGGGCCGGGTAATGAGTCTTTACGTTATCTTTTTTGTGGGCACCACGCCGGTGGGTAATTTCCTGGTGGGGACAATAGCGCACCGCTGGGGCGTCCCGGCAGCCTTTGCTGTTGGCGGCGGGGCTGCGCTTTTTCTGGGAATTCTTACTGCTTTATGGTGGCGGCAGGCGGAGAGACGCGGTCTGGGATTCGCGCGTGCTGCAAGTTAAAATTTACCAGTTTTCGTTGTGATTCCCGTTGGTGGGAAGGCGGAACGTTCAGTCCTGAGCAAGTTAAGCGCTGGGTCTTTGGCCCAGCGGGGCAGCCACATGTGGGGCATCCGGTGGGGGAGATTATAGAGCCAGGCTACGTAGCGCACCGTATAGACTAAACGTTCCGGCGTAACCCAGGGGGCGCCGGCGTTTATGCGGTAAATGTGATAGGGGTCCTGACCGGGCTGGTTAGCGCCGCCCAAAGTGGTAAAGAAATAGCGGTAGCCGGCAGTGCGGAGAATTTCGTCGAGGGCCGGGGTGAAGGCCCCGTAAGGGTAGGCGAAGTAGGGGGTGGGGGCGCCAAGTTCCTGGATAAAGAGCGCCTGTGCCTGCCGGGAGTCAGCAAACAGCCGCGTCCGGTACGCGGCCGCCGTTTCTTTACGTCCGGATGCAAAATCATAAATGCGGGCTACGGTGGCGGGTGCGGTGGTGTGGGGTCCCGTGGGGGCACCGTAATGGGCGTTGAAGGTGTGCCCGCCAAAGGTGAAAAGCCCCGAAGCCGCCATCTCCCGCACTTGCGGCCAAGTAAGAAAACCATCCTTCTTCCCGATGTAACTGCCGATCAGGAAAACCGTTGCGGGTGCCCGGAACTCTTTTAAAACGGGATAGGCGTAGCGGTAGACGCCTTCATAGCCGTCGTCGAAGGTGATGGCCACCGCGTTCGGCGGCACCTGGGCTTGCTTCTGAAGAAAGGCGGCAAGCTCCTGCACCGGGATAATATGGTAGCCGCTCTGCACCAAAGCGGAAATTTCGGCCGCGAAGGTTTCCGGCGTTATGGTGCCGCGCCCGTGGTAAGTAGGGCTTATGTTATGGTACATCAACACGACTACTTTGCCGTGGTAATAGACCCGCGCGGCTGTATCTATTTGGCGCGACGGGATAGGGGGAGCCGGATGCGCTGCACCTACCGTTTTTGCTGGTAGTGACGCCAAGCCCGGCTTTTCCTTTGACGCGGCCATAAGCACCGGTGCCAGAAGGTAAAGGATAACAAGCGCGGCTAGAGCCGTACCAGCGACCATTTTTCTTCCCTTCAGGAATTCGCTCACGTTTACCCCCCGCATCCTCAAAGTCCAGGTATGCCGGAGTTTCCTCTCTGAAATTTTATCGCGCTAGCACCTATTTTAAAGAGTGTTCCGGGTGGTTTTACATTTTATTTACAAGAACGCAAAACCCCGTTTAAAATTCCCGGCTATCCTGGAGGAAAGGGAAAGGAGGTGAAGTGGTGTGCGTTTCAAGGAAAAACTCCTCAAAGGGGCAACGGCCTTGTCCCTCGCCGCTTTCCTGGTCACCGGACCGCTGGCGGCGGCCACGGCAGCAACTGCGCCCAGCCCGGCAACTACTACAACAAAGCAAGGTGCCGTACCGGCCCGGCCCGCTCAGCCCAAGGCGGGCGTTAAGCGAGCTACACCAGCTGTTCCGCCGGCAAAGGCAAGCGCAAAGAAGACTGTTGCTGCGAAAAAGAAGCACGTCGTGGCTAAGAAGCGCTATGTTCCGAAGAAAAGAGTCGTAGCTAAGAAGCACTATGTTCCGAAGAAAGTGCGGGGCGTTTCCGCTACCAAGGTACCGGTAGCACCGCAGAAAGCAGCAACGAAGAAATAGCTTCCGCTATCGCGGAGAAACGGGGAGAGGCCGGACGCCCTCCCCGTTTCCGCCTTTATGGGGCGCTGAGTTTCTCCGGTATGTTATAATTGGCGTCGGGGAGTTGAGAAAAGTGCGGCTTGAGACGGGCGGGGTCATTCTGGTGGTTGAGGATGACCAGAATGTTGCCGAGCTCATCCGGTTGTACCTGGAGAATCAGGGATACCGGGTTGTGCTTTCCGGTAGTGGTGCCGATGCCCTGCGGCTATTGGAAAAAGAAGTGAATGACCTGCAGGCCGTAATCTTAGATCTAATGCTACCCGGAATCGACGGTTGGGAGGTATGCCGCCAGATCCGCCGCGGGTCACCGCTGCCCATTATCATTCTTACGGCGAAGGGTGAGCTGTCCGACAAGCTCCGCGGTTTTGACCTTGGGGCGGACGATTACGTGGTCAAGCCTTTCGATCCTTTAGAGCTTGTAGCCAGGGTGAAGGCGGTGCTCCGCCGGGCAAAGAGCTTGTCCCGCCGGGTTGAGTTGCCCGATCTGGTGGTGGACCTTGATAGTTATACCGTGACCGTGGCCGGTCAACTGGTGGACCTGACCCCGCGGGAAACAGAGCTTCTTTATTTTTTAGCTTCGCAACCCGGGCGGGTACTTACCAGGGAATTACTCTTGCAGAGGGTGTGGGGATTCGAGTTTCCCGGGAATACAAGAACGGTCGATGTCCACATTAACCGGCTACGGGAGAAGCTTGAGGGTTTAGCGCACTCCTGGCAAATCAAAACGGTATGGGGTGTAGGGTATAAGTTTGTCCTGGGGGACAAAAATGAACCGGATTTTTAGTAAAATGATGGTATTAAACCTGGCGATTGTTCTTTTTACTGCGCTGGCGCTAAGCCTCCTCCTTTCCTTCCTGTTTACGCGCTACTTTTACCGGGAATACGGGCGTAACCTGGAGGAAGCCTTGCAGGAGGCGACGGTCCTGGCCGCGAAACATTTTGCAGGGAGGACGTCCCGTTCGGGCTTTGAGCGGGGGCTGAAACTTATTGACCGGTTGGAAGGGGTTCATTTTTGGCTTCTCGACCCCCAGGGGAGGTTACTCTTTACTACCGCGCCCGATCTCGAGATCTTCCCCAAGCCGGGGTTTGCGGACCAAGTGATTGCCTGCCTGAGACAAGGGCGTATGTACGCTCGCGTCCTGACCGATCCTAAGGATCCTTCCCTTGACCTTATGGTTGCCGCTACTTCTTTGCCTGAGGGGGCGCTGGTAGGATTTTTTCCGGTTGCGGACGTGAAGGAACCGCTCAAAGAGAGCATCGGGCTCGTCTGGTTGGCAGCGGTGGGAGCTTTTGCGTTGGGAGCTGTGCCTACTTACTTTGTCGCGCGCCACTTCAGTTATCCCTTGGTATTGTTGAGCCGGGTCGCTCGGCGTATGGGGCAGGGAGACTTTGGTGCCCGGGTCGAGCTTAAGCGGCGGGATGAAATCGGTGACCTTGCGGCGGCGTTTAACGCGATGGCGCAGCAACTTGAAAGTCTGGATAAGGAGCGCCAGGCTTTTCTCGCTAATGTTTCCCACGAACTGCGTACCCCCTTGACTTCGATCCGGGGTTTCATCCAGGGAATCCTGGACGGAACCATCGCCCCACCAGACCAGCCTGCTTACTTGGCCCGCGTCTTTGGAGAGGTGGGCCGGCTTAGCGGTATCGTTGACGAACTGCTTACTTTGGCGCGCCTTCGGGGCGGGCGCCTCCGCTTTCACTGGGAGAGGCTAAACCCTACGGCAGTGCTGGATGCAGTTGTGGAGATGCTCACTCCTCTGGCCGCGGAGAAAAAGGTGAAAATTGATTTTGCGGCGGTGGGGGACCAGCGGGAACTTTGGGCAGACCGGGGGCGGTTGGCCCAGATTTTCACGAATATCCTGGATAACGCGGTAAAATTTTCGCCGGAAGGCGGGAAAGTCGAAGTTAACGCTTGCTGGGATGCGCAGGGATGGCGGGTGACGATAGGGGATGAAGGTCCGGGTATCCCGCCGGGGGATATCCCCTACATCTTCGACCGCTTCTATACGGGAAGCCTTTCGGCCCGGGAATCCCCCGGGACGGGGCTGGGGCTCGCGATTAGCAAGCTTTTGGTAGAGGAGCACGGGGGGACGATTAGCGTGCGTAACCGCCCCCGCGGCGGGTGTGAATTTACGGTCTTTTTACCGGCGGCCTTCGAACCTTCTTGCCCCGCTTCTAGGGGTAAGGGAGAGATAGGAGGGGAAGGTAAATGACTGGTTCGCCGCGCATCTTAATCTTGAGTGCCGGCTACGGTGCCGGTCACCTGCAGGCGGCGCGGGCCCTTGAGGCCGCTATATCCATTACCAGGCCGGCGTGGGAAACGCACGTTTATAACTTTATCGAATTAGTTAGCCCATTCTTCGACCTTGTTTCCCGCTACTTCTATCTTTCTTTAGTGCGGCGTTTCCCCCGCTGTTACGGTTGGTTTTACCGGCAAACGGACAAACATTTGCGGGAGCAGGGTTATGTTTTGGATTCCCTCGGTCGCAGTGCTCTGAAGGGGCTCTTGGCGGAGGTTCAGCCGCACCTGCTGGTGGCAACTTTTCCTACGCCGGGGCGGGTGGCCGCCACGCTGCGGCTGCGGGGCGAGTTGAAGGTCCCCGTGGCGATGGTGCTTACGGACCATACGGCCCACGCGGAGTGGGTCCACCCGGGGGTGGACTTATACCTTGTTCCCGATGGGGGTGTGCGGCAAACGCTCATCCGGCGCGGGGTAAGCCCGGGGAAGATAGAAGTCATTGGGGTGCCCATCCACCCGTGCTTTGCGGCGGTTCCCGACCGGCAGGTAGCCCGGCAGCGTTTGGGCCTAGCCGGAGGCCAGCCGGTGATTTTGGTAATGGGCGGTGGTTTTAGCCGGGTGGCCGCCATCGAAGAAATGTGTGCGGCCTTGCGCCACCTCACGCTTCCCCTCCAGGTATTAGTGGTCACGGGCAGAGATAAAGTCGTCTGGAGGCGGTTGACGGGGCGGTTTGGCCAGGATCCCCGTTTCCGTTTTTACGGGTTTGTGGAAAACGTGGTGGAGTTTATGGCCGCTGCGGACCTTCTGGTCGGAAAGGCGGGGGCGCTCACGCTGGCAGAAGCGGCGGCGGCCGGCCTTCCGGTTATCATTTACCGGTGTCTCCCCGGGCAGGAGGAGGCGAACGCCCTTTATTATGTCCGCTCTGGCGGTGCTTTATGGGTGAAAAGCCTAGAAGAGCTGGTGTGCTGGGTTACGAAAGTGCTGCGCGACGAGGACGGCGTGGGGAGTTCCCTGCGCCAGGGCATAAAGCAATTGGCGCGACCGGAAGCGGCTAAAGCCGCTGCCGCTTTGCTCGCCGGTTTGGCGGAAAAAGGGGGAACGGGCCGGGAGTGGGTAGCCGGGTGAGCTTTGCGCCAGGTTTTTCTCCGGAAGGCCTGGTGTTGCGGCGCGGTCCAAGGGGTACGGGCAAAGTTGCGCTCACCTTTGACGACGGCCCCGACCCCTTCTACACGCCTAAAGTATTAGCGCTGCTGCGCCGGTACGAAGCAAAGGCCACCTTTTTCTTCTTGGCCAAGAAGCCCGGCGGTATCCGGAAGTGGTACGGGCTGTTGTGCGCGATGGGCACCACGTCGCCAGCCACGGTTTTGCGCACCGGCCCCAGCCCCTGTTAAACTACCGGGCCACGCGCTACGAGATGAGGCTGGCGGTAGAAATTCTGACTGACGTTACGGGAGAACCGCCCCGTTACTTCCGGCCACCCTGGGGGCTTTTAAACCGGTGGACGTTGGCGGTAGCCCGGGAACTGGGGATGGAGGTTGTCTTGTGGTCGTGCGATAGCCTTGACTGGCTGTGGGGCGTGAAACCCTCAGAGGTCACAAAGCGGGTGCTACGCTGTCCGGACCTTGATGGGGGGATCGTTCTCTGCCACGACGGAAGCTTCATCCCCCACCGGCCGCGGGTGCTCTTATCTGCTCTGCCGGGGGTACTGGAAGGACTGAAGGCGAGGGGATGGTCCGCGGTGGCGCTACCGACCTTATTTCCTGGTAGCTTGGGCCATCTTTCTAAGTTATAATTTATCTGAAAGATTATCTAAAAAAAACGGCTTTGTTTTGGAGGTAGAGTTATGCTCTGGGACCTCCTGAAAGGGTGGTTAGCCGACCATAAGCTTATTACCGCGCCGCTGACTGCCTGCGGGGTAGCCCAGTTCGTAAAAGGGGTTCACATGTACTTGAAAGAGCGCTGCTGGCGCTGGTCGTGGCTCATTAGCGATGGCGGTATGCCCAGTGCCCACAGCGCGATGGTTACGGCAATGGTAGCCGCGATCGGTTTTTCTCTGGGCTACGATTCGGAAGAGTTTGCCTTGGCGTTGGTTTTTGCCCTTATTGTCTTGCACGACGCGATGGGTGTGCGACGGTTGGCGGGAAAACATTCCCGGCTGCTTAAATCCTTACTCCGGGAAAAAGATAACCCTGCAAACCCTGTGGATTTACCCGAGCATCCCGTAGGTCATACCCCTTACGAGGTTCTGGCCGGGGCGCTCATCGGGATTCTTGTCGCCAGCATGGTCTTTGACCGGGGACCAGCCTGGCATGAAGCGTTACGCCATATTGCGCGGGTTACCTTCCGGCACCACGTGGCTTTATAATGCGTCCTTGCTGGACAAGAGAAAATAGTGAGACTTACGGGAGCCAGCCGCCGTCAAGGCAAAGGACCTGGCCGTTGATGAAGCTGGCGGCCGGCGAGGCGAGAAAGACGCAGGCTCTTGCAATATCTTCTGGTTTCCCAAGCCGGCCGGAGGGGATTTCCGCAGCCAGCGCCGCCAGCTCCTCCGGAGAGAGACCTTCGCGGAGCATATCGCTTTCGACCGGGCCGGGAGCGACGGCATTGACCGTGATTCCCGCACTGCCCACTTCCCGGGCGAGCGACTTGGTGAAGGCGATGAGCCCTCCTTTGGCGGCGGCGTAAGCGGCTTCGTAGGCGGCGCCGGTAAGGCCGAAGACCGAGGCGATATTGATGATCCGCCCCCAGCGGCGGCGGATCATGCTGCCCAGCGCCCGGCGGGAACAATAAAAGGCACCGGAGAGGTTTACGGCGATGAGCTGATGCCACTCCGCGTCGGTTGTTTCGACCACCAGGCGTCTGAGCCCCGTGCCGGCGTTGTTGACCAGAATCTCTACCGGTCCCAAGCTTTCCTCCACCGCTGCAAAGAGCTTTTCCACCGCTTCCGGGTCGGCAATGTCGGCTTGGAAGGCCAGCGCCCGGGCGCCGTATTCCCGGCAGGCGGCTGCTACTCTTGCCGCCGCGGCCGCGGAGGAGCGATAGTTCACGGCTACGCTGGCACCGTAGCGGGCAAGTTCCCGCGCGATGGCCGCCCCAATTCCCCGGCTGCTGCCGGTGACGATGGCCACCTTTCCCCGGAGCGCTTGTTCAGTGTTCAACCCGTTAGCACCACGCTTGCTATTCCCCCTTCACTAAAAGGATAGCTGTGACTTTTGCCGGAGGCAAGTTTTTCAGTGGTCAAATGAAGGAGAAATTTGTCAGCAAATTTTTGGGAGCGCTGGGAGGAAAAACCATACCAGGCGTCTAATTCCTCTTGCAGCTGCCGGTGGCTGTTTAGTATTTAACACTAATAAGTAACAAGGGGTGAGGTCTTGTGCTGATCTTGGTCCGAAACCCGGTGCCGAAGCTCAGGTCGTGTTTTAAGAAAGCCCGCCTTTTAAGTGCCGGTGCCCGGTTGTGTGCCAGATTCGGGTTCGAGGAAATCGCTCTTTCGCTGGTTGAGCGGGCGCTCGGTGAGGAGCCGCATCGCGTGGAGCTGCACCTTCAGGCGGGAGAGTTATCCTTTAAACTAGGCCGGATGGACCGGGCGGTGGAGCACGTCAGGCATCTCTGGCCGGGCTCCCGCGCTGAACGGGGCGTGTTCGACTTTGAAGCCGGTCCTTTACGCGGCGCGGCGCCCGCATTTTTTAAAGAGCGGGCTTGGATCCTGGCGGCCATCGGAAGCCACCTGCTTGGCGCGCACGAGCCGGGGCGTGCGCTTTCCTACATAAACCGGGCCATCGCTGCCGGATTAACCCACAGCTCGGTGTTAAACCTCAAAGGCCTCTGTCTGTTGCGGTTAGGGCAGACAGAAGAAGCGCTGAAAGCTTTCCAGGACGCCCGTGCGGCAGGGGGGCGCAGCGCCGGTCTGCTGGTCAACATGGGGATAGCCTTGAACCGGCTTGGGCGCTACGCGGAAGCGCTCCGCTGTTACGAAGAGGCGCAGCGCCTGGGAGCCGGAGGGGTAGAGCTTTTTAATAATAAAGGTTTCAGCCTTTTTTTTCTGCGCCGGTACGACGAAGCCACCGCTTGCTTTGAGTTGGCGCAAGCGATGGAGCCGCAGGATACCGTTAGAGCCAACCTTGCGCTTTGCTACTTCAAAACCGGCCGGGTTGGCAGGGCGATTCAGCTCCTGAAGGAGTTAGTGGAGAAGAATCCTGAGGACCCGGTGCTCCTGAATAACCTGGCCCTGTGTCTGGAGGCGGCTGAGAAGCACCACGAAGCGCTTGCCCTCTATAAAAAGGCGGCGGCCATTGGGGGGCCGGAGCGCAACACTTTCCTTGTCAACCAGGCGGCTTGCCTTGCGGGGATGGGGCGGTTTGAAGAGGCCCAGAAGATTATCGAGCGGCTGGAAGAGGTTGCGCCTCAAGACGAGCGGGTGTGGAGTCTTAAGGCGAGTATTATGGCGGAACTGGGCCGGGAGGGAGAAGCAGTCGACTGTTACCGCCGGGCGCTGGGACTGACGGGGTGAACAGGGTAAAGCATCCGACCTCTAATCCCGGTAGACACGGAGGCCGGCGTCCCGCGCAAGCTTTACGGCGGCCTCGTATTCTGCGGGGGTGATGCGCCGGTTAAGCGGGGGAAATTCCCGGGCGCGGTAGGCGGGGTAGTACTGGGCCATCACGTTGATAAAGCAACGCGGCGAAACTTCGCGGGCGAGAAACGCGACGACTTCTTTGGTTCCGGCCAAGTTTTCCGGGAGGACGAGGTGGCGCACCAGGAGCCCCCGGAGGGCGACCCCTTGCTCGTTGAGCGTGAGGTCGCCGACCTGCCGCTGCATTTCCTTTAGCGCCTCTTTTACAACCTGGGGATAATCGCGAGCGCCGGAGTATTTAGCGGCGCTTTCGGGGTCGGTATATTTAAAGTCGGGCATGTAGATGTCGATTATGCCGTCGAGCAGCTTGAGGGTTTCGAGACTTTCGTAACCCCCGGTGTTGTAGACGATGGGGAGGTTGAGCCCTTCGGCGGCTGCTTTCGCCAGCGCGGCCAAGATCTGGGGGACGAAGTGGGTGGGACTTACCAGGTTGATGTTATGGCAGCCCATCAGTTCGAGAGCTAGCATCATGCGGGCCAGGCGGGTAACACTAACTGGTTCTCCTTCGCCGTGGTGGCTGAGTTCGTAGTTCTGGCAAAAGACGCAGTGCAGGGTGCAGTAGGCGAAGAAGATGGTTCCGGAGCCGCGGGTGCCAACGAGGGGTGCTTCTTCGCCGAAGTGCGGCCCGTAGCTCGAAACCACGGCTTCCCGGCCGCCGCGGCAGGCGCCCCGCTCGCCTTTGAGGCGGTTGACCCCGCAACGACGGGGGCAAAGATCGCAGCTTTTAAGCCGCCGGTAGGCCGCGGCAACGCGCCGGCGCAGCTCTTCGGGTCCCAGGCGGCGGTAAGCGGCGGTAAAGGCCAAGTTTCTTCTCTCCTTTGCCGGCTGACGCTTATCCCCACTTAAAATATTATTTGCTAAACGCTCTCGCCGTAAAGCTTTGGACAAATTGCGCAGGCTTCCGGTAGGTGGCCAGATAGGAAAGCGTGGCGGAACTCCCGGTAGCTTTTGTTTTCCCAGATGGCGGTTAGTGGTTCATAGTTGAGGGCGCCGAAGGTGAGCTGCCGGTGCAGCAGGAGCATATACGGGAGTTTAACCATATAACCTATACCCTATGCCACGTCCACAGTGACCGTCTGCACTTCCGCTTTCTCGAGGCCGAACGGTAGCGGTTCCCCGTGTTTTTTTAAGCTTTCGATGTAGCCTCGGATGGCGTCCTGTGCCATCTGGAGGGCTTCTTCCCGTGTTTCCCCCTGCGTAACGCAACCCGGTAGGGCGGGAACAGAAGCGATATATCCTCCTTCTTCTGCTGGTTGGAGATAAACGATAAAATGAGCCATAAGATTCACCTCCTGGCTAAAGTATGCCCGGTAGGAATTAGAAACTGTTGATCGAGTAATGGCGTCCCGGGAGGGATTCGAACCCCCGACCCGCGGCTTAGAAGGCCGCTGCTCTGTCCGCTGAGCTACCGGGACGTGGAGCGGGTGATGGGAATCGAACCCACGTAGCCGGCTTGGAAGGCCGGTGCTCTGCCACTGAGCTACACCCGCGTATTTCGGTGGTGAGATGTCAGCGGTTACATCCAAAATTATAGCCTATAAGCGGGTGAAAGTCAAAACTGAGAAGGGTTTTAGCTTGGGTAGCTATTTTTCACCTGCCAACAAGGTGGCCAGGACTTCCTTAAGCTTTGCCAGCGCCCGGCCCCGGTGGCTAACCTGGTTTTTTACTTCCGGGGGGAGTTCGGCGAACGTTTTGCCGTATTCGGGAAAGTAAAATAGGGGATCGTAGCCGAAGCCGCCCGTGCCCCGGGGTGCGGTCAAGATGTATCCTTCGGCTGTGCCTTCGGCGGTGGCTACTTCCCCGTTGGGAGTGGCTACGGCAATGACGCAGCGGAAGCGAGCGGTTCGCTTTTCCCAGGGAACGCTGGCGAGCAACCGGAGGAGCTTGGCGTTGTTGGCCGCGTCGTTTTTGGGTTCGCCCGCGAAGCGGGCGGAACGGACACCCGGTGCGCCGCCCAAGTAATCTACTTCGAGACCGGAATCGTCGGCGAGAGCGATTTCACCGGTAAAAGTAGCTGTGAACTGGGCCTTTTTGACGGCGTTTTCTTTAAAGGTGGCCCCGTCTTCTTCGATTTCGGGAAAGCCAGGGTATGCCGCGAGGGAAGTAACGCTTAAGCCCAGAGGGGCGAGGATCTCTTCGATCTCCTTAAGCTTCCCTTGGTTGGTGGTTGCCACCACTATCCGCTTCAAAGCTGATCCCCCCGATGAAAGTGGCCAGGTTGCCGAGCGCCTCCCGCTGTTTTTCGATGAGCCGGGTAATGCCCTTGGTGGCTAGGTCGAGCATGGCGTCGAGCTCTTCCCGGGAGAAGGTTTCTTCTTCGCCGGTTCCCTGAACTTCTACCAGGCGGCCGCTTCCCGTCATCACCACGTTGAGGTCCACACCGGCCTGGGAATCTTCGGCGAACGAAAGGTCGAGAAGCAGGTCCGCGCCGACCCGGCCTACGCTGATGGCGGCAACGAAATCGGTAACGGGAAGAAAGGGGATGACCCCTTCGTTGCGGAGCCACTCAAGGGCATAAACAAGCGCCACGAAACCGCCGGTAATCGATGCTGTCCGGGTGCCGCCATCGGCCTGGAGCACGTCGCAGTCGACGATGATGGTCCGCTCGCCGAGCGCTTCCAGGTCCACGACGGCCCGTAGGGACCGCCCGATGAGCCGCTGAATCTCGAGGGTGCGGCCGCCTGGGCGGCCTTTTACGGCCTCACGAATGCCCCGCGCTTCGGTGGCGCGCGGGATCATGCCGTACTCCGCGGTTACCCAGCCTTTGCCCGTCCCCTTTAAAAAGGGCGGTACCTTGTCGTCTACGGAGGCGGTGCAGATGATCCGCGTATCGCCCATTTCAATGAGTGCTGAGCCTTCCGCGTATTTGTTATAGTTTGGAATAATGCGGACCGGCCGGATGTCTGCCGGGCCGCGTTCGGCGCGTAGCATAACCGTAGCCTCCCTTTTATGACCTAAGACTCATCCTACCATTTTGCCCCGGAAAAAACAAGTTTGTGCGGGTGCTCCTGCGCGCGAAAAAATTTTTGGGGGGTTTAAAAGGATTTGCCGTTACCGCAAAGAATTCCAATGCTAAGCTACCCTTGATCATGGAGGAGGAAGAAGAATGCGGTTCTTGGGGTTGGTCCTGGTATCTCTGGCGCTGTTAGTATTCTCCGGGTGTGGAAAAAAGGAGACGCCCCAACCGGTATCCCCTGGCGCCGGGATGGCGCGTCCTATCGAGCCTCAGTCCCTGGATTATAATAAGGTGGCGGAGGTTAAACCGGCCGGGGAACTGGCTACGGCGCTGCACGGGGATATGCAGCCGGTGTTAGAGAAGGTCTTTGGGGGAGCGAAGCTATTCCTTTTCTTTGAAATGGGGGGGCAGATGGGTTCCCAGATGGGTGGTGGTGGCGGCAGCCATTTTACGTACGCTGTGAAGCGGCAAACCAGGATTGAAGATGTGAGTGCCCTTCAAAAGAAATTGGAAGCGCAGGGCTACAAGTTGGTACTGGACGGTTCGCAAAATGCGATCAAGACCCTTTGCTTCGAAAAGAAAATCGGCGGTAAAGTTTACTCCGTAACCGTTGGCACCACACTTGGTGACCAGCGGGTGAGCGTGGTTGTTTTCCCGAAGGGTTAACGCGGGGGCAGGCGGCGGGCGGTGACGTAGTAGCGCCGCCCGTTGCCGCTTCCTTTCGGCTGGTAGTCGAATCCTTCGTGGCGCAGGAGGGTAAAAAGGTCGTCCGCCTCGTGGGCGTCGGCTGCTTCGAGGATAATCCTTACTTCTTCGCCGGGTTTAACCTCCGCTAACAGGCGTCTCACGTGCCCGATATCTTCGCGGGTTACCGCGCTGCCCAGGTCTATTATCTCCATTTCGCGCCTACCTCCGGATAGGTTTATTCCCCAACGGGCTCTTTCAAGTGTTATAATCTCCTAAAAAGCGCTTTTAAAACGGGGTTGGGGGATGTCCAGAGAAGAGAAGCTTTACGCTGTTCACTCCGTGGAACGGGCACTCGCCATTTTAGAAGCGCTGGGGCAGAACCCCGGCGGCGTGGGTGTTACGAAGCTTGGCAAAGATGTTGGTTTGCATAAGAGCACGGTGCACCGGCTGTTGGCCACGCTCGCCAAGTACGGGTTTGTGGAGCAGGATGAGGCTACTGAGGGCTACCGGTTGGGGATGAAGTTTGTTTCGCTCGCCCTTAATTTTCTCAACCAGCTTGATTTTCGCCGCGAGGTCCTCCCTTACCTTAGAGAACTGGCGGAGGTTACGGGTGAAACCACCCAGCTTGCCGTTCTTGAAGGTGGTGAGGTGCTTTACCTTGAGCGCTGTCACTCTCAGGAAGCGATCACGGTAAATCTCGGCCTGCGGGTTCCAGCCTACTGCACGGCGGAGGGAAAGGTTCTCCTGGCGTGCCTGCCAGAAGAACGGCTGCGAAAATATCTTGAGAACCACCAATTCAGGCAGTTCACCATTAATACTATCGTTAACCCTGAGCAGCTTCGCCTCCACGTCGAACGGGTCCGGATGCAGGGGTTTGCGGTAAGCGCCGAGGAGTACGCGGACAGCCTGCGCGGGGTAGCGGCCCCGGTTTTCGATCGCCACGGGCGGGCCGTGGCGGCTCTCGGCATCGCTGGTCCTGCGAGCCGTCTGACTCTAGAGCGGATAAATCGCTTGATTGGCGCCCTTCAGGAATCTTGTTACTCCATTTCGCTGCGTCTGGGGTACCAGCGGGGCAAGGTTGAGGAACCGTTGCGTGAGGAGCAAAAGAGCCGTTCGGCGAAGGGTGGTAGCTACTAAATGAGGGAACCAAACCTGCGTGACTATGATGCTGCGTACCGGAAATTTACCTGGGAAGAAGCGGCGGTTGCGCTCGGTATTGGGCCGGCGCAGCGGTTCAATATTGCCGGAATGGCGGTGGATAACCAGTGCGCGCGGGGACTTCGCGACCGCGTCGCCTTTACCTTCTGGAACGGCGTGGCGGAACAAAGGGTTACTTACGGGGAGTTAAAGGAGCTTTCCGATAAATTTGCCTTGGCCCTCCAGGCTGCCGGCATCGGCATCGGTGACCGGGTGGTCCTTTTTGGACCGTCCGCGCCGGAGTTTTACGCGAGCTTTTTAGGCTGTGTCAAAGTTGGGGCAGTCGCCGTTCCTGTTTTTGAAGGCTACATGACCGAGGCGCTCGGCGGCATCCTTGAGGATTCCGGGGCGGTAGCCTTGGTCACTACGGCGGCGCTGCGGTCGCGCTTTAATCGCCGCCGCTTTCCCCACTTGAAAGAGGTCTTTGTCGTGGGGTTGGCGGGGGCTGGGGCGGAGGCGGACGAACGAAGCTGGTACGAGGCGGTCGCGACGGCGCGCGGCACCCTGACGGTGGCCGAGCTTGACCGCGAGGCGCCCTTTGTCCTTCTCTACACCTCCGGTTCAACTGGCGCACCGAAAGGGGTTGTACTTCCTCACAGTGCGCTTATTCACTACTACTATACGGGTCTGTGGGTGTTAGATCTCCAGCCCGGGGATGTTTACTGGTGCACTGCCGACCTCGGCTGGGTTACCGGTATGGCTTACGGGCTCCTGGCCCCTTTGCTTAACGGCGTAACCACAGTCGTCTATTCGGGTTCTTTCAGTCCGGAACGGTGGTATGAGGTTATCCAGCGCTTCGGAGTTAGAGTTTGGTACACGACGCCGACAGCCCTGCGGCTGCTAATGGCGGCGGGTGAGGATATAGCCTACCGGTTCATTCTCCACAGTGTTCGCCACATCCTGAGTGTAGGCGACGCTTTAAATCCCGCCGTTCTCCGCTGGACGCGGGCGGTCTTCGGCGTCGATGTGTACGATACCTGGTTCATGACCGAAACGGGGGGCCATATCATTGCTAACTTCCGCTGCCTGCCCGTGAAGCCCGGTTCGATGGGGAAGCCGATCCCCGGGGTACAGGTGACGGTGCTAGACGCAAACGGGCAGGAACTCGGCCCGATGCAAATCGGGCAGCTCGCGATTAAGAGCCCTTGGCCGGCGATGATGCGGGACATCTGGAACGACCGCAAAAAGTACTTGGAGTACTTCCGCTATTCGCCTTGGTACCTGACCGGTGACCTTGTTTACCGCGACCGAGACGGGTATTACTGGTACCAGGGCCGGACCGACGACGTGATCAAGGTAGGGGAGCGGCGTGTCGGTCCGGTAGAGGTGGAAGCCAAGCTCATGGAACACCCGGCAGTGCTTGAGGCGGGCGTTATAGGAAAACCCGATCTCTTGATGGGTGAGGTAGTCAAAGCTTTTCTGGTCCTGCGGCCCGGCTACCAGTGGTCGCCGAAGCTCCGGACGGAGTTGCAGCGTTTCGTGCGTAACAGCTTGGCGGAACATATGGTACCCCAAGAGTTCGAAGTCCGGCCGGCGTTGCCCCACACCAGGACGGGTAAGCTAATCCGCCGGGCGCTTAAGGCCTGGGAACTTGGCCTGCCGGAGGGTGAAACCATCGACTCGTGAGCGTGCCGCCTCCACCGGTGTTAGAGTAGCCGTTAGCTCCTGAGTTGCTCAACTAATGTTTCATATTGTGGAACAATTTTGAAATCTATAAGCAAGCTTTGTTATCTAACCTTTTACCTCCCCGCAAGCATCTGTTTAAGTCGCATTTCCGACCTTTCGCCGCGTATTTGTTGCCTTTAAACCGCTAAACATTTCCGTTCTTCCCCTTTAGATTCTATAATTTCAGCACACCGTTCCGTAATGTGATACGCAATCTTGGGAGGGAGAACAGGATGGCTAAGGAGGCAACCATCGACACTCTGCTTGAAGAAGAAAGAATCTTTTACCCGCCCGAAGAGTTCACCCGCCAGGCGAACGTAAAGAGCAAAGAGATTTACGCCGAAGCGCGGGCCAATCCCCAACTCTATTGGGCCATGCAGGCCGAACGGCTCGACTGGTTCCGCAAGTGGGACCGGGTGCTGGAGTGGAATCCACCGTTCGCCAAGTGGTTTGTGGGCGGCAAGCTCAACGCTTGCTACAACTGCGTTGACCGGCACTTGAAAAGCTGGCGCCGGAACAAGGCGGCGATCATCTTCGAAGGGGAACCGGGAGACAGTCGTGTTCTCACCTATTGGGACCTTTACCGGGAAGTTACCCAGTTCGCTAACGTGCTGAAGGAGCTCGGGGTCGGAGCTGGCGACCGGGTGGCGATTTACCTGCCGATGATCCCGGAACTGGCGATCGCGATGCTGGCCTGCGCCCGGATCGGTGCGCCACACAGCATCGTCTTTGGCGGTTTTAGCGCGGAGGCGCTGCGCGACCGGATCAACGATGCGGGAGCAAAGGTCCTGATTACTGCTGACGGCGGCTGGCGGCGGGGGAAGATTGTGTCGCTTAAGGACAACGCGGATGCGGCGCTGTCCCAAACGCCCACCGTGGAAAAGGTTGTCGTCGTGCGGCGGACCGGCCAGGAGGTAAACATGCAGGAGGGCCGGGACCTGTGGTACCACGAGTTGATGGCGAAGGCACCTGTCGGGTGCCCGGCGGAAGAATTGGACAGCGAGCATATGCTCTTCATCCTTTACACGAGCGGCACCACAGGTAAGCCTAAAGGCGTGGTGCATACCACGGGGGGCTATCTGGTAGGCGTCAGCACCACCCACCACATGGTCTTCGATATCAAGGACAGCGACGTTTACTGGTGCACTGCCGACATCGGCTGGATTACCGGACACAGCTACGTGGTTTACGGGCCGCTCGCCAACGGGACGACTACACTGATGTACGAAGGAGCGCCAGACTGGCCGGCACAGGACCGCTTCTGGGCGATCATCGAGAAATACGGGGTCACTGTCTTTTACACGGCACCGACGGCGATCCGGGCCTTCATGAAGTGGGGGCGGAAGTGGCCGGCGCAGCACAACCTCTCTACCCTCAGGCTCCTCGGGACGGTCGGCGAGCCGATCAACCCGGAGGCCTGGATGTGGTACTACGAAAATATCGGCGGCGGCCGCTGCCCGATTGTCGATACCTGGTGGCAGACCGAGACGGGGATGATCATGATCAGTCCTCTGCCCGGAATTACACCGCTCAAGCCCGGTTCGGCCACCGTACCGCTTCCGGGTGTAGAGGCAGATGTGGTAGACAAGGAGGGCAACCCGGTCCTTCTCGGAGAGGGTGGGTTGTTAGTGATCAAGGAGCCGTGGCCCGCGATGCTGCGGACGGTTTACGGCGACGACCAACGCTACATCGAGACCTACTGGGCCAGGTTCAAGGATAAGGGGTATTACTTTGCCGGGGACGGCGCAAAACGCGACTACCACAATTATTACTGGATCCTCGGTCGGGTAGACGACGTGATTAACGTGGCCGGACACCGGCTCAGCACAATGGAATTAGAAAGCGCCCTGGTGGACCACCCGTGGGTGGCTGAGGCGGCGGTGATCGGTAGGTCCCACGAGATTAAGGGTCAGGCGGTCGCGGCCTTTGTTACCCTGAAGGCCCGGGCCTTTGAGGAGCTGAAAGCAGCGAAACGGAGTTTCAAAGAAATCGAGGGCGAGCTCAAGGCGCACGTGGCTAAGAAGATCGGGGCGATTGCGCGGCCGGACGATGTCTTCTTGACCGCCGAGCTGCCGAAGACGCGCAGCGGCAAAATCATGCGGCGGCTGTTGCGGGATATCGCCGAAGGGCGGGTGTTAGGTGATACTACCACCCTTGCCGATCCGGCGGTTATTGCGGAGTTAAAGGCGAAGTACGAGGCGCGAGAGGCCTGAATTCAGGTATCAGTGACCAGTAAGTTCGGACCCGGACGGCGCGGTACCGTTCGGGTCCGATTTTAATCGTTTAAGTCCTTTTATATTGCCCCGCGGTTTACAATCCCCGAAAATTTGAAACAAGGTTTCATATTCTTCCCGGGAAGAAACCTGTCGCGAGTCACGCACCTGAGGAATCATAACTGTAAGAGGGGAGGGACCACCAAAAAGGTAACTGTGTAGTGTGGCTCTGACGAACTTAGTGAAGGAGGGACACGGTGATGAAGGATATCAAAAAAATCGAAGCGTCACGTGAGTTTAAGAGCCTTGTGGCGTTACGTTGGGCGATGGCTGGGGTTCTGACCCTGCTCGTTTTTATCAGTTACTACGGGTTTATCTTGATGGTTGGTTACTCCAAAGCGACGTTAGCCCGGAAGATCAGCGAAGTAACACCCTTAGGGATTCCGCTGGTAGTTGCCGTGATCATTGTTTCCTTCATTCTTACGCTGGTCTATGTTTTCTGGGCCAATTCGAAGTACGACACCATGGTCGAATACCTGAGAAAATCGCTTGATCACTAGGGAAACGGGGGTGTTTTCATGCCGAGTGCATTAGGGCAACCAACAACTTCAGGCATACTTTTCTTTCTCCTTTTCGTCGGTATCTCACTGGCGATTACCTACTGGGCGGCGCGCCGGACGAAGACGACTACGGAATACTACGCGGCGGCCCGGAGTATCACCGCCTTCCAAAACGGCCTGGCGTTGGCGGGCGACTACATGAGCGCGGCGTCGTTTCTCGGTATCGCGGGGATGGTTGCGCTTAAGGGGTTCGACGGGATGATCTACGCGGTGGGTTGGCTCGTCGGCTGGCCGGTTTTACTTTTCCTGGTAGCCGAACCGCTCCGTAATTTAGGCAAGTACACCTTCGCTGACGTCGTAGCTTATAGGCTGCAAAACAAACCGATCCGGATTGCGGCGGCTATTGGCGGCATTTTGACGGTAACCTTTTACCTGATCGCCCAAATGGTCGGTGCGGGCAACCTCATCAAACTGATGTTCGGCTTCTCCTACGAAACCGCGATCATCATTGTGGGCCTCGTGATGCTGGTTTACGTTCTCTTCGGCGGGATGATTGCCACTACCTGGGTGCAGATCATCAAGGCCGTCCTGCTGCTTGCCGGGGTAACGTTCCTGACGCTCCTGACCCTGGCCCACTTCGGTTTCCAACCGGGGGCGCTCTACGCGGCGGTGGCCGCTAAGTACGGGCAGGCGGCGCTTGAGCCGGGAACGCTGGTGAGTAACCCGCTCGACGCGGTCTCGCTGGGCTTAGCGCTGATGTTCGGTCTTTTAGGCTTGCCGCATATCTTGATGCGCTTCTACACCGTCCCGGATGCGAAAGAGGCGCGGAAATCGGTGGCCTACGCGACCGGCTTTATCGGCTTCTTTTACTGCATCATCCCGCTGGTCGGGTTTGGCGCTTCGGTGCTGGTCGGGCGGGAAGTCATCGGGACCGTGGACAAGGGCGGCAACATGGCAGCGCTCCTGCTTTCGGAACTATTGGGCGGCACGCCTTTCCTCGGGTTCATCGCGGCGGTGGCCTTCGCCACGATCCTGGCAGTGGTCGCGGGGCTGACCTTGGCCGGGGCCTCGGCCCTTTCCCACGACATATACGTTAACGTGGTGAAAGGTGGCCGGGCGACCGAGATGGAGCAGGTAAAGGTGGCACGGGTGGCAACGGTTTTCGTTGGTATCCTGGCCATTATCCTTGGTATTGTTTTCAAAGGGCAGAACGTGGCCTTCATGGTCGGGCTGGCCTTTGCGGTGGCGTGCAGCGCGAACTTCCCGGCGCTTTTCCTCTCCATCGTCTGGCGGAAGCTCAGCACCGCTGGGGCTACGGCCTCAATCATCGTGGGGGCGCTTCTGGCGACAACACTCATCATTCTGAGTCCCACGGTCTGGGTGGATGTATTTAAGAACCCCGCCCCCATCTTTCCGCTGAAAAACCCGGCTATTGTCTCTATGACCGCAAGTTTCGTCACGGCTTTCGTTGTCAGCCTGCTTGTGCCGGAGAAGGAGGCCGAAAGCCGGTTTGAGGCGGAGAAGGTCCGGACCTATCTTGCTCTGGGCGCCGAATAGGCGGTCCTGCCGGGGTGATACGGCGACTTTCCCGCGCGGCCCCGGGGCGAGTCTTGGCGGTTGAGCCGGGTCTTGCTTTTGCGACCCGGCCCTGCCGTTTTTCCCGAACGCTGAACGTTTAATGCTGGCCTCTGGGAAGTGATAACGTGGCCGATGCGTTGGCGTTGCTTAAAGAGACACCGCCTTTTTCTGAATTGACGGAGACGGTGCTGCGAAAATGCGCCGGGGAATTCGGGCTCCGGGTCTACCCGAAGGGAAGTTATATCTTCCGGCAGGGGGAGCCCTCCCAAGAGGTTCTTTTCGTTGTCGTCTCCGGTCTCGTAGAGATTTTGCTCCCGACAGATACGGGTGAGGAAAAGACAGTGAGCTTGCGCCGGCCGCCGGAGTTTTTCGGCGAAACGGTCTTCTTCTCTAACGAAGCCTACCCGGCCTCGACGCGGGCGGTGGAGGAAACCTGTTGCTTGCTTGTGCCCCGGCGCTGTTTTGAGGAACTAATGGGAAGTAGCCCGCGTTTTGCTGGGTATTTCAGCCGGATGCTCGCCGACCGGATGAAGCACCTTTGGGAAGGAGTCATCCGGGAACAGTGCCTTGTAGGGCAGGGTGGGGAGCGACCCTTCCGGAAGCGGCTTTACGAAATCATGAGCGCGCCGGTGATAACCTGTTGCGAGGATCATACCGCTACCGAGATAGCGCAGCTGATCAGCAGCAAACAGGTGAGCTCGGTGGTGGTCATTGACCAGAGCGGCAGCCCGGTAGGTATCGTTACGGAGAAGGACCTGGTGAAAAAAGTGCTGGCTACGTACCGCCCGGGTTCGGAGCAGCTGCGGGCTAAGGAGATAATGGAGCCTAACCCGATAGTTTTGCCGCCGTCAGCTCTTTTCCAAGAGGCGCTCTTAGCGATGGTCCAGCGGCAGCTCAAGCACGTAATCGTTGCGGAACGCGGCTTGGTCCGGGGAATGGTTACCCTGGCCGACCTGGTCCGCACGCAGAATGTGGATGCTTTAAGCGCGCTTATGACCATTGACCGGGCGCGCGATTCCCGGGCCCTACAGGCAGCGGTGCAGCAGATTGACCGCCTGGTTTCCGGTCTGGTTGCCGGTCAGGCAACGGCGGCTGAGGCCGGAGTGCTCATTTCAGAGCTCTACGACCGGCTGGTGGCCCGCCTGCTCCTTATGGCGGAGGAAGAACTGTACGCGGAGGGGAAAGGGCGGGCACCCTGCGGTTACTGCTGGCTTAATATGGGGAGCAGCGGGCGGCGCGAACAGGTAGTGCGAACGGACCTCGATAACGCGCTCATTTACGAGGCTCCTCCTCCCAGGCAAGAGGCCGCTTTTCAGGACTATTTTTTGGCGCTTGGGGGAAAGGTGGTTGCGGGTCTGGTCGCGCTCGGCTTTGCGCCTTGCCCGGGGAAGGTGATGGCTAATAACCCGGAGTGGTGCAAGTCGTACCCGGAGTGGCTG
This sequence comes from Thermodesulfitimonas autotrophica, assembly GCF_003815015.1. Lineage (NCBI taxonomy): Bacteria > Bacillati > Bacillota > Clostridia > Thermoanaerobacterales > Thermoanaerobacteraceae > Thermodesulfitimonas > Thermodesulfitimonas autotrophica. Next base: position 455,297 of record NZ_RKRE01000002.1, on the reverse strand, counting down.
CAAACGGTTCGGGGATGGATGCGCCAACCTCAGGGCGAATGGCTCCGGAAGATGACGATTTTCTTTGATTTTCGCCCTGTATACGGTCGTTTCTCCCTCGCCGCGAGTTTGCGGGAAGCCATTTTTCAGTGGCTCACCGCGGAAGAGGTTATCCTGCACTTTTTGGCCCGGGACGCGGTGACGAAAAAGATTCCTCTTAATCCGTTCCGGCAGGTTGTCCCGGAAAAGTCGGGGCCCCATAAGGATGAGATTGACCTTAAAAGCGCGGTGCTGATTCACTTTGTAGATTGCCTTCGTCTTTTTGCGTTACGGGAAAAAATTGCAGCGACATCGACCTTCGACCGCCTGCGCGGGCTGGTCGAGCGCAATGTTTTCGCGCCGGAAGAGGCCGAGGCCTTCGGGTTGGCTTACGATAACGTGATGATACTCCGTCTCCGCCTTAATTTAGAGCGGCTCGGCCGGGGGCTAAAGCCTTCGAACTATATCAATCCCCGGCAGCTGACCCGCCGGGAGCTCAACGTCTTGCGCGAGGCGCTGGTTGTGGCTTCCCGGCTGCAGTACCTCACCCGCATGAGCTTCCGGGTGTGAAGCGGCGCGACGGTGGAAAACGGTTGGGGGGAAGTGTGTGTCACGAGTTTGTCTTTTGCAGGTCTTCGGTAGTTTCCGCATCCGGCTGCGGCGGGCGAATTGCCGGGCGGAAGAAATAAGAACGGTTGTAGCCGAACTGAACAGGCGGCGGGAGACGGGGGTGCCGCTTGGCGAGCTCACCTACGTAGCCTTTGACTTGGAAACTACCGGCCTCTACCCTTTTGGCGGTGACCGGATTACGGCCTTTGGGGCGGTGCTAATAGAGGATGGAAGAGTTACCGGTGAAAGGTTCGAACGCTTGGTAAATCCGGGGCGCCCAATTCCCCCGGAAACGGTAAGGCTCACCGGAATTACTAATGGTCACGTGGCGACGGCGCCGCCGGTGGAGGAGGTTCTGCCTGAGTTTCTTGGTTTCTTGAGCCAGGGGGTGCCGCTGGGGTTTAATGCCGATTTCGACCTCGCCTTTTTGAACTTGGCGCTACGGCCCTTCGGCCTGAAGCTTAAAAGGACCGCGGTTATTGACGTGCTGACGCTCATCCGGGCGCTCAACCCCAACTGGGAAAACTTTCAGCTCGATGAGGCCGCACGTTTTTACGGAGTGCCGCTTGCCCACCGCCACGCGGCGCTCGGTGACGCCGTTATCCACGCCCGGCTTTTTTTACGGGTTCTTTCACTTTTAGAGGAAAGGGGCATTTATACGTTGAAGGAATTAAAGAGCTATCTCCATTACAGGGGGTTGTGGTAGTTTTTAAGCGTGGAGGGTTAAGGATGGGGCTTGTCAAGGGCCTTAAAGGAACCGTGCGGGCCAAAGTCCGCAGCGAGGATACGGCGACGGCTCAGGGAAGCGGGACAGTGCCGGTTTTATCAACGCCGCGGCTGTTAGCGGTGCTGGAGGCGGCGGCGGTGGCGGCGTTGGCGGGTGCGCTGGATGAAGGGCAGACCTCGGTAGGAACAAGGGTGGAGCTTGATCACGTGGCGGCCACCCCGGTGGGGATGGAAGTAACTGCTACGGCAGAGTTAGTGGGGATTGAGGGGCGGCGGCTCGTATTCGCGGTCGAGGCCCGGGACGCTGTGGAGGTGATCGGGCGCGGCACGCACGAACGTTTTATTGTTGATGAGGCGCGTTTTCTGGCGCGGGTGGCGCAGAAGAAGGGGGCGCGGGAAAATGGTTGACAGAGAGGGTCTTGCGCGTTAGATTTTAGGTATGGGTTCTGGACCGGCGGGGCCATTTAGAACGAGGGGGCTCTGAGTTGAGCATCACCGAGGCGGTCGTTTTAGGCATTGTTCAAGGGCTCGGGGAGTTCCTGCCGATATCGAGCTCGGCGCACTTAGTGCTCACCCCCTGGTTTTTCGGGTGGCCCGACCCGGGCTTGAGCTTCGACGTAGCGCTTCATCTCGGCACTCTGGTGGCGGTTGTCGCTTATTTCTGGCGCGATTGGCTTACCCTCGCTACCCACGGTCTAAGAGGTACGCGAAGCCGTGAGGGCAGACTTTTCTGGTACCTGGTTGTGGCGACCGTGCCCGGGGGCCTGGCCGGGATGGCGCTCGAAAAGTACGCGGAAACCACCTTTCGTGCCCCTGGGCTTGTCGGCCTGATGCTTATCTTTATGGGGCTGATCCTTTACTGGGCGGACCACCGGGGGCCACGCGCCCGGGGCATCTGGCAGGTGGGGTGGGGTGATGCGTTCCTGATCGGTTTTGCTCAGGCGCTGGCCATAGTACCAGGAGTCTCGCGTTCCGGAGCTACTATTGCCGCGGGGCGCTTTCTGGGGCTCGACCGGGAAGCGGCGACGCGTTTTTCTTTTCTCCTCTCCCTACCGATCATTTTAGGGGCCGGCCTTTTCAGTTTGCGGCACATCGGTGCTCAGGACCTGACCTTCCCCTTCTGGGTGGGGGTGGTTACTTCCGGCATTACCGGTTTTGCGGCGATCGCGTTTCTTTTGCGCTTTGTAGTTACCCGTAATTTCAACGTCTTTGTCTGGTACCGCGGCATCTTAGGGTTGCTTACCATCGTGACGGCACTCAGCCGGTAAAAAATATCCAGCCGCAACACGCGGCGAAAGTCAGGCGGTTAAAGAGAAGCGGGGCTTTGCGCCCCGCTTTCGCGATTTCAGTGTAGCTTTCTTTCCTCAGATAACCTCCTGATCCTGGTTTCCTCGCTTGCCTCCTGGCTGTACAGTTCTTCAGGCGTCAGGGCGTAGTCAGCCACCTTTTCGGTGATGTAGATCGGGGTTACGGTGCGGAGCGCCAAGGCTACCGCGTCGCTTGGCCGGGAGTCGATCACTATTTCTTGGTTGTTGACCTGTAAATGAAGCTCCGCGTAATAAGTGCCGTCGCGGACGTCGCTGATGATGACACTCGCTACCTTCGCGCCGGTCCGGTCGCAGATCGTCTTCAGGAGGTCGTGCGTTAACGGGCGGCCGAGGCTTGCGCCTTCGAGCGCTAACGCGATCGACTGGGCCTCAAACGGTCCGATCCAGATGGGCAGCATCCGGTTGTCTTTTTCGTCGGCCAGGAGCAGCACAGGGTTCATCGCTGCATCGAAGGCGATCTCTTTAACCTTAACGGGTATCATCGGCCTCACCTCCCGGGTTTTGGTTGATTAATTTTATTCGACCAGACCCTAGGGGGTTTCCTGCTAGCGCTCAATCAAAAATATCAAAAATTTCTCCCAGCAACGACTTGTGCTTTTTGTGCTTCTTGGGGTGGTAAGGATCGTGGTAATCATGATGGTAGTGGGGCGGGTGCTCCGGCTTTTTCTCCTGGTATGCCGCTTCGTAGTAGCCCTGCTCCTGGCGTTCAAGGGCCAACAACCGCTCAAGTTCCCCTTTGTCAAGCCAGATGCCCTTGCACTCTGGACAGACGTCAATCATTACACCCCGGCGCTCAACCTCTTTCATCTTAACGTCACAAAGTGGGCAGCGCAATTGTGACCACCCTTTCCTGGAAAGTTCTTGTAGTTAATATTTTATCCTGGTGAAAATGATCAATGCAAGAAGCCTAAGTCTCTAGACCAAGGTCGCGGATCAAGGTGCGGTCGCGGGGGATGCCCTGGCCGTGCGTGGTAAGGTAATCGCCGGTGATGAGGCCGTCCACGCCACCGGCGAGCCCTAAGGCCTGCGTGTCACGGAGGTTATGTTCTCGCCCGCCAGCATACCGGATGGTGGCGCACGGGAGGATGAAGCGAAAAACCGCCAGTGTCCGGAGGATTTCCAGGGGCGGTAAGGGGGGTGCTGCTTCAAGGGGGGTGCCGGGGATCGGGTGGAGGATGTTTACGGGGACGGAAGGAACGTCGAGGTCCCGCAGGGCAAAGGCAAGTTCGGCCCGCTGGGCCGGCGTTTCGCCAAGCCCGATAATCCCCCCGGCGCAAACCTCAAGCCCGGCCTCCTTGGCGGTCAAGATGGTGGCCACCCGGTCGGCGTAGCGGTGGGTAGTGCAGATCTGGGGGAAAAAGCTGGCCGCCGTTTCGAGGTTGTGGTGGTAGCGGCTAAGCCCGGCCTTTTTCAGTGCCCGGGCTTCTTCAGGCCGCAAAACGCCTAAAGAGGCGCAGATTTGGAGTTCCGGCAACTCCTGGCGGAGCATGCGGATAAGGTCGAGGATTTTGTCGAAGTCACGACCCGGGTCCCGGCCGCTGGTGACTAAAGAGAAGCGCCGGATTCCTCCCGCGTAGACCGCCTGCGCCCGGCGGCGGATCTCATCTGCCGGAAGGAGGGGGTAGACGGGCGCCTGGGTGGGGTAGCGGGCCGCTTGGGCGCAAAAACGGCAGTCCTCCGGGCAGCGCCCGGAGCGGGCGTTCACGATTGCGCAGCGGTCGACCTTCCGGCCGCGAAAGTGCTTGCGGATAACGTCGGCCGCCCCGAGGAGAAAGGGGGTGACCTCATCGGGGGTCGCGAGGAGGAGGCATGCTTCCTCGAAAGTAAGGGTTGCCCCTTTGAGGACTTTCTCCGCGAGGCGGGTAATCTGGGCTATCTGCGCTAACAGGTTCATAGTTCGGCCACCACCAGGGCGATCTGCCAGCAGAGCGCGATTTGATCCACACCCGCGGTAAGTTTGCGCCAGAGGGCTTCAGCTCTCTCAGCGGCCTGCGGGCCAAAGAGGAAGGCCCAGGAGCCGCGGGCGCGCAGCAAAGTGCCGAAGAGCGCTGGCGGGTGCGTTTCCCGGAGGGTGATAACTTCCACCGTGCACTGCGGTGCAAAAGCGAATTCGCGGCGGAGGCGCTGGGGCGACGGGAGACGCCTCCTTTTTGGCTGCCGGACGCCGAGTTCCCGGCAGATTTGGACGAGTACCCGGTTACCCTCTTCCTGTATGACCCCGGTAACGGGCACGGAAAAGGCCATTACCCCGCCGGGACGTAGGAGGGAGGCTATCTGGCGCGCGGTTTGCGGGGTAAACCAGTGGTAGCAGAGATTGCCGAAAACAAGGTCGAAGCGCTCCGTAAGCCCACCGAGTTCCTCTGCGGCAGCACAAACGTAACGCACGCCAGGAACTCCTTTGCCGCGGTTGTGGGCAAGCATCGCCGGGCTTGGGTCTGTAGATAGGATCGCGGCCGAAGGGAAATAGCGGCGCAAAACTATCGTTGCTGCTCCGGTGCCGGCGCCTACCTCCAAGATGCGCGCGGGATTGAGCCGGGCCTGGATCTTATTCGCCAGAGCCGTGGCGATCCGGGCGTAAAAGCGTTCGTTTACCGGCGTAGCGTAAATTTCACTGTGCGCGCTGAAGACCGCGGCTACGGACATTTTAACCACCTCTTAAGCCAGCTAATTAGGATAGCGGTGCTCTCAGATGCCCAGAGGATGTCCAGGTGACCGGCGCCCCGTATAGCCGCCACCTCCCAGCCCCGCGCGCAACCTTCCTGCGCCGCTGCGAGGCACGTGGGGAGGTCCCGGCTCCCGTGAAGGAGGAGCACGGGTGGGTCGGGCCAGAGCGGTTCAAGGGCGGCAAGGGCTTCTTCCAGCCCGGCGTACGGCCGGGTTTCCCGGACGCGGCGGGCCCGCAGAAGCGCGAGGAGCTCGCTTTTCCGGCCCGCAAAGCAGGCTTCGCGGGGCACCGAAAGCAGGCAAAGGGGTTTGAGCCCGAGGTGCAGGGCGATGCGGCCACCGAGACTGTGGCCAACCACTGCGGCGAAGGAATACTTTTTCAGTTCCGCGGCAAACGCGCGGGCGCTATCTCCGGTGAGCGGTAGAGGGTGGGCACCGTGGCCGGGAAGGTCGGGTAGGCAGGCTGCCCACCCGGCGCGACTAAGGGATAGACCCAGGGCCAGCATCTCTTCTTTGCTTCCTCCGTAGCCGTGCAGCACGAGAACGCACCGCTCAACCTTCTCTGCTGGGTACAGAAAATATGCCGGGGCGCCGGCAAGGACCCCCTCCATAACGGTGATGCCTTTGCCTTGAACCAGCGGGAGCGGGTTCAAGCGACCGCCTCCTCGATACTTGCCGCCACTACGGCGCAGAGGGTCCGCAGCTCTTCGTCGCTGATGGCCAGCGGCGGCATCAGCACCACCACGTCGCCCAGCGGCCGGATAATGACTCCCTTTTCGCGGGCTTTCCGGATTACCCGGTGCCCGGTGCGCCGGGCAAGCGGGTAGGGTTCCCGCGTCTTTTTGTCGCAGACCAGCTCGATTCCCACCATAAAACCGGCCTGGCGGACATCCCCGACGGCCGCGAGTTCCCGGAAATCTTCCAGGAGTGTTTGCAAAAGCTTGATTTTAGGCTGAAGGCGGTTTAGCACCGCTTCTTCCTCGAAAAGGCGGAGGTTCGCTAAGGCGGCGGCGCAGGCGAGGGGGTTGCCCGTATAGGTATGGCCGTGGAAGAAGGTTTTGAGTTCGGCATAGTCGGCGTAAAAAGCCTCGTAGATCTTTCTTGTCGCTAGGGTAGCGGCGAGGGGAAGGTAGCCGCCGGTAATTCCCTTGGCGACAACCAGAAGGTCGGGAGAAACTCCTTCGTGCTCGCAGGCGAACATTTTACCGGTGCGGCCAAAACCCGTGGCTACCTCGTCGGCGATGAGTAGGACGCCGTAGGTGTCGCAAAGCTGGCGGAGGTGGCCCAGGAACCCTTCCGGCCAGACGAGCATTCCGGCGGCCGCCTGGATCACCGGCTCCACAATTACCGCTGCCAGTTCTGGGGCGTGCGCTTCTACCAGTTGCGCCACGGCCGCGAAACACTCGCGGTTGCAGGTGTCTTTACCGGGATGGCCGTAGGGGCAGCGGTAGCAGTAGGCCGAAGGGGCCTTAAGGGAGTGGACCACGAGCGGCCCGTAAATGTGGTGAAAAAGTTCGATCCCCCCCACACCGACGGCGCCGAGGGTATCGCCGTGGTAGGCGTTGTAAAACGACAGGAAGCGCTTTTTCTCGGGGTGACCGGTGTTCTGCCAGTACTGGAAGGCGATTTTGAGCGCGATTTCCACCCCGGTGGAGCCGTTGTCGGAGTAAAAAACATGCTCCAGGCCCGGCGGGGTGATGGCGACAAGTTTCTCCGCAAGCAGGATGGCGGGCACGTTGCCGAGCCCCAGAAGCGTGGAATGGGCAATCTGGTGGAGTTGCTCGATAATCGCCTGGTCGATGGCCGGCACCCGGTGGCCGTGGACCGTCACCCAGAGGGAGCTCACCCCGTCCAGGTAACGTTTCCCCTCGATGTCGGTGAGGTAGCAGCCTTCGCCGGCGGCGATGATGGGCGCCCCTTCGCTGGAGTACTCCTTCATCTGGGTGAAAGGGTGCCAGACCACCGTGCGGTCGAGCTCTTTGAGGCGCGCAACTTCTGCCGGGGAGTATGGCGGCTTTCGCTTCACGACACGGGCCTCCTTTTGCCAGCGAGCGCGGCGAGTTTTTCGGCCAGCCGGTAGGTTTCGTTGACCCGGCGGGCGGTTTCTTCCAGGGCCTTGTAATCGGGTTGTTCGGGGTTAAACCCTGGGATTTCGGGTACCAGCGCTAGCACCGGAACGCCGCTGAAGTCGGTGATGGCCTTCGGATTGTTCTTTTCTACGCGCCCGGGATTTTCAGGATACCGGTTGATGATGACGCCCAGAACCTGGAGGTCGGCGCGCAGCGCCGCGGCGATGGTAAGCAGGGTGTGGTTGATGGTGCCAAGTCCAGGCCGGGCCACAATGAGGAGCGGGAGCCCGAGCTCGCGGGCGATGTCTGCCATCATGAGGGTCGGGCCGACCGGTACCAAAAGCCCGCCGGCGCCCTCGGCGATAACTGCATGGTAGCGCCGCTCAAGGTACCGGTAGCACTCCCGGATGTTATTAACCTTTACGGTTCTTTTGGCGAGTAGAGCGGCCAGGTGAGGCGAGACAGGGGGCTCAAAGGCGTAAGGACAAAGCATCTCCCGGGGCTCGTCTGATAGCTCTAACAGTTCGGCCACAAACTTCGTATCCCCGGGAACGAGTTCCTCGCCCTGTTTGACGGCCCCTGTTTCCACCGGTTTGAGATAAGCTACCCGTAGCCCCGCATCCCGGTAGATGAGGCCGAGCAGGGCGGCAACAACGGTTTTGCCCACCCCGGTGTCGGTGCCGGTGATGAACACGGAAGGAAGTGGGGGTCTGGCGGCTGACGTTTCTCCGGCAGCGGAGTTTTGCTCTTCGGGCAAGGGTCTGAGCCTCCTTTTTGCGTTAGATATTCGCAGTTCAACGTTTAACGTTTTTCATTGCCAAGTCCCCGGCTGTTTGCCGCGAGCGAAACGGGCTTCTATTTTCCGGCAACCTTTATGCCGCGGCGAGTGCTTCGCGCAACGCAGCGAGAAAGCCTGCAATCTCCTCTTTCGTATGCGCGGCGCTTACGGTGATTCTGAGCCGGGCTGTTCCCGGCGGCACGGTTGGCGGGCGGATCGCCGGAACGTAGTAGCCGCGCGCGAGGAGGTATTCTTGAGCGCGGCGGGCTTTCTCTGGTGTGCCGAGGATAAGAGGAAGGATCGGCGTTTCCCCGGGTACTGAGATGCCGAGCGCGGTCAGCCCCTCGCGCATAAGCCGCGCATTTTCCGCGAGACGCTCCACAAGTTCAGGTTCGGCTTCGAGGATTTCGATGGCCGCTATGGCGGAAGCAACCGAAGCGGGCGGGAGGGCCGTGGTGAAAATAAAGGGCCGGGCGCGGTTTGTGAGGTACTCAATCAGCACTGCCGGCCCGGCGACGAAACCGCCTAAAGACCCGAGGGCCTTGGAGAGCGTGCCGGTAAGGATTACCTTTTCGGGGGAAATTCCCTGCGCGGCGAGGACCCCTCTGCCGCCCGGTCCGACGGTGCCGGTGCCGTGCGCGTCGTCGACGACTACCACCAGGGAAAACTCTTCGGCCAGGGCAACCAGCTCCCGGAGAGGCGCCATATCCCCATCCATGGAGAAAACACCTTCGGTAACCACAAACCGCCGGCGGCCCGGATGGGCGGCGAGGAGCCGGCGTAAAGAGACCGGATCGTTATGCTGGAAGCGGACGAGCTTGGCCCCGCTCAAAAGAACGCCGTCGAGGAGTGATGCGTGACAGAGCCGGTCGCAGAAAACAATGTCGTGCCGTCCCACCAAAGCGCTCAGAACCGCAATGTTGGCTGTATAGCCCGTGGGGAAGAGCAGCGCGCGCGCCGCGCCTTTGAAGCGGGCGAGGGCTTCTTCGAGGGCCTGGTGCAAGGGGGTGTGGCCGCTCACCAGGCGGGCGGCGCCGCTGCCGGCGCCGTACTTGGTAAGGGCTTCCTGCGCGCGGGCGATTACCCGCGGGTCATGAGTGAGTCCTAAATAATTGTTGCTGCAGAAGAGAACGACTTCCCGGCCTTCCCAAAGTGCCCGGACCGGCCCTACAGGGATAAGGGGGGTGAGCTGGCGTTTGAGGCGCGCCAGCTCCAGTTCTTCCAGGGTTCCGTGCAGGAATCCTTGAAGCCAGTCCAAAATGTCAACCTCGCATAATGGCTTTGGTTTACAATTATAGAGGCTCCTTCCGGGCGTGTCAAGGAGAACGGCAGGAGATTTCGGGCGCGCGCCGAAGTAGAGCTATGGGCGCAACGGCGAAGTCATTTAAGGCAGTGGCGAACATGACCCTGTCTGGGAAAGACGGGGAAGCACAGCCTTAACTTGAGGAGGGTGGTTACTTGGCCCGGAAAAAGAAGGGCGATAAGGTGGCGAGCAAAGCAGAACAAAAAAAAGCAGAACAGAAAGATGCTAAAGACGTTAAAATAGAACTTTTAGGCGTTGGGCTGCTGGCTGTGGCCGCCTTCGCTGGGGTCAGTCTGGCCACGGACTCTGCCGGAGCCGCAGGGGCTTTTGTGCGCCGCTTTCTCGCCTGGCTGGCGGGTGAGGGCCGTTACCTGGTCCCGGTAGCGGTCGGCCTTCTCGGCCTCGCTCTTGCACGTGAAGGGTGCTGGCGGGAGGAACTACGCCTGAAGCTTTACGGCGGCGGGGGACTCCTGCTGGTTGCCCTCGTCCTCCTTGACCTCTGGCTCCTGCCTCCGGAGAAGCTTCTGCGGCGGGCGCTCTCGCACGGGCTGGCGGGCGATGGCGGCGGGGTGACCGGCGCCTTTTTCAGTTACGTCATGCGGCGAGCTTTCGGTGTCGCCGGTACCTATGTTATTTTAGGTGGTGTAACGCTCGCCTGCCTGGCGCTGACCACCACCCTTTCCCCGGGCGATCTTATCAAAGGCCTCTGGGAGCGATTGTTACGCTCCGGCCGGAAATTGAAGCGCACTCTGAGCAACTTTCTCTTTACCGAGGTGGTACCGGAGGAAGAGGAGATTTCGCCGGTTGTTCCGGTCATTATCGACGGCGCGGCACCAACTCCTGCCAGGGCGGAAACGCCGCCCGCACCAGAAGCTTCGCCGCCGCCCCTACCGGAACCACCGGCACCGGCGGTGACTGGCGAGGTTACCGAAAAGAAGCCCCTTACGCAACCGGCGCAAATATCCTTAGAAGAGGTGATCACTTACCGGCCGCCGCCCCTGACGCTCTTAAACCGGGTGCCCAAGCAGCGCGGCGGCGGCGGGGCGCGCGACATTACGGAAAACATCAGGATTCTCGAGGATACGCTGGTCAGTTTCGGGGTCAAGGCGAAGGTCCTTCAGGTGACAAGAGGGCCGGCCGTTACACGCTACGAGGTTCAGCCGGCTCCGGGAGTGAAAGTGAGCCGGATTGTGAGCCTGGCGGACGACATCGCGCTGGCGATGGCGGCGCCCGATGTTCGCATCGAAGCGCCGATCCCCGGCAAGGCGGCGATCGGCATCGAGGTGCCGAATAAGGAGGTTTCTCTGGTTCACCTGCGCGAGCTGTTGGAAAGCAAAGAGTTCACCCAGTCGGCGTCGCCGCTTACGGTAGCCCTCGGGAAGGGGATTGCGGGTCAGGTGGTGGTCGCAGATCTCTCCCAGATGCCGCATCTGCTAATCGCGGGGGCGACGGGGGCCGGAAAGAGCGTCTGCCTCAACACGCTTATCGTAAGCATTCTTTTCAAGTCAGGCCCCGATACGGTGAAATTTGTCCTCATCGACCCCAAGATGGTCGAGTTGGCCACCTATAACGAGATCCCGCACCTCGCCTGCCCGGTGGTTACCGATGCCAAGAAGGCGGCGGCTACCTTGCGGTGGCTGGTGCGGGAGATGGAGAGGCGCTACGAGGCTCTGGCTGTGGCGGGGGTCCGGGATATCACCCGCTACAACAGCATTGCCAGAACGGGGGAAGAAAAGACCGGGCGGCTGCCGTATATTGTAGTGGTAATCGACGAGCTGGCGGATTTGATGATGGTGGCGCCGGTCGACGTGGAAGATGCCATTTGCCGTCTGGCCCAGATGGCCCGGGCGGCCGGCATCCATTTAGTGGTGGCGACGCAGCGGCCTTCGGTTGATGTGATCACGGGCTTGATCAAGGCGAACATTCCTTCACGGATCTCTTTCGCGGTTTCTTCGCAGGTCGATTCCCGCACCATCTTAGATATGGCGGGGGCGGAAAAACTTTTAGGCCGGGGCGATATGCTTTTCTTCCCCGTGGGCGCTGGCAAACCGGTTCGGGTTCAGGGGGCGTACCTTTCGGACCGCGAGGTTGAGGCTGTGGTCGAGTATCTCAAAAAGCTGGGGGCGCCGGCTACGGAGGAAATTACGGTCGAAGTAACGGAGAACGAAGAAGCGACAGAGGATGACGATGAACTCCTGCCCCAGGCGGTCGAGATTCTTCTTCGCGCCGGCCACGCCTCGATATCGCTGCTCCAGCGACGCCTCAAAATCGGCTACGCCCGGGCTGCCCGGTTGATCGACATCATGGAGCGCCGGGGCATCGTTGGTCCCTTCGAAGGAAGCAAGCCCCGCGCCATCCTGATAACCTGGGACCAGTACCGGGCCACCTTTAATCGACGAAAATAGGTAAATTATTGCAAATATTGACTATGCACTGAGCATAGGATATAATCACCCTGGGTTTAAGCGGATTTTATAAGTTTTTTGCTACTGCATCCAGCTTTTAGCGTCAGGATAGGGGAGGTGACGCGATGGGAATCGGCGAAGCGCTCCGCGAGGCCCGGAAGGCAAAAAGCATCACCATTGCGGTTGCCGAGGAAGAAACGAAGATCCGGGCCAAATTCTTAGAGGCGCTCGAAAACGAGGCGTTTTCAGCCCTGCCCGGGCGCGTCTACGCCAAGGCGTTTCTGCGGACGTACGCTCGTTATCTGGGGCTTGACGATGCGGCCCTCGCGCAGCAGTTTGATCTTCTCTATCCGGCGGAAGAGGAAAACGGTGCAAAAAAGGCAAAGCGGGCGCGTCAGGTGACTAAGCCGGTTTTTGCTTTCGACTGGGGGCGCTACCGCAATTTCTTCCTGGTAGCCGGGGTTATCACGCTGCTGCTTCTCTTTAACAGTTTTTACGGTGCGGTAGTCTTTAGCCCCGGCGAACGCGTGGGAAACAACGCGGGAGGGACGCGACAGGTAGCCACCAGGCCGCAGGCCGAAGAAAAGCCTGTTGGCGCGGTGACCCAGCCAGGAAAAGAGGAGCCTGCCGGGCGGCAGGTTGTGGAGAATCCCGCGGCCCCGAACGGTCAGACGGCCGGCGCGCAGCCCGCAAACGGAGGGGCTAAAGTCGATGAAGCGGCAGGACCAACGGCGCATGAATCGCTGGTGCCGCAAGGCGTGGAGGTTAAACTCAGCGTTACGCAGGACCGTTGCTGGATGCGGGTTATCACCGACGGTACCGTGGCTTTTGAGGGTGAGGTCCGGGCCGGGGAGGTGCGTACCTTTGCGGCCAAAAACCAGATCCACCTCCGACTGGGTAATGCCGGCGTGGTTGCGGTTTCGTATAACGGGCAGGAGCTCGGTTATCTTGGTGCGGTCGGCCAGGTGGTGACGCGCGAGTTTTCCGCGCCGCAGGGGTAGGGTTTAAGAAGCGGCGGCAAGAAGTCGAGGGCCTGAGTTTGCTTCGGGATTCGCGGGGGCGAATCCCCGTTTGTTTTGTGCCCCCTAAATTCTACCGGCGCAAGTTTTGCCGAAGCGAGGTTTGAGTACTTGATCTGCGTAGGAGCTATCAGTCTCGGGTGTGCAAAGAACCTTGTGGATACGGAAGTGATGCTCGGGCTCCTGGGAGCGGCGGGGTATGCTATCACGTCGGACCCGGGTAGCGCGGATGTGCTGGTGATCAACACCTGCGCCTTCATCACGCCGGCGCAACGGGAGTCGATCGCTGCCATTCTTGAGGCGGCCCGTTACAGGGAAGAAGGGCGGCTGAAAGCGCTCGTGGTGGCGGGTTGTTTGGCCCAGCGGCACGGCCGGGCGCTGCTGCAGGAAATGCCTGAGATTGACGCGCTTGTAGGTACCGGCAGGGTGGGCGAGGTGGTAGCCGCCGTGACCGGCGCCCTGGCCGGTGAGAAGCCGGTACTTTTGGGGCCGCCGGGCATGCTTTCCGGGATGGCGCCCCGGTTGCTGACCACCCCAGCGCACCTGGCCTACATCAAAATTGCGGAAGGGTGCAGCAACCGCTGCAGTTTCTGCATCATTCCGCAGCTTCGCGGCCCTTACCGGAGCAGGTGCCGGGAAGAGATCCTGGCAGAGGCGCGCTCCCTATCCGCTCAGGGGGTAAAAGAAGTGGTGCTGGTGGCGCAGGATACCACCAAGTGGGGGCTTGATCTTTACGGGCGACCGGAACTTCCGGCGCTCCTCCGGGAGGTCGCCCGCCTCGAGGGCATCCGCTGGGTGCGCCTCCTTTACGCTTATCCAACGGGGATTTCTGATGAACTCCTCGGTGTGATGGCGGAAGAAGAGAAGGTTTGTAACTATCTTGATATTCCGCTGCAGCACGTGAGTCCCCGGCTGCTGCGGGCGATGAAGCGTCCGGTTGTCGACGTGCCCGGGCTTGTGCGTCGCGTTCGGGCGGCGGTTCCGGGGGTCACCCTCCGCACCACCTTTATTGTCGGCTTCCCGGGGGAGACGGCGGCGGACTTTGCCCTCCTTGCGGCGACGGTGCGGGAGTGCGGTTTCGACCGGGTGGGCATTTTCCCTTACTTCCGGGAAGAGGGAACCGAGGCGGCGGCGTTGCCGGAGCAGGTGCCCTGGAAGGAAAAAAGGGAACGGTTGCGTCAGCTCCGGGCCCTGGCGCGAGAGATCTCGCTGCAGCGCAACCGGGAAAAGGTGGGCCGGGAGTTTCTCGTGCTGGTCGAAGGGAGAAAAGGACGCCGCTTTTACGGGCGGAGCGAAGCCGATGCTCCGGAGGTTGACGGGAAGGTTTATTTTACCGCAAGAGAGGCGCTGGCCCCCGGTACCTTTGTTCGGGTTCGGGTAAGCAGGGCGCAGCCCTACGACCTGATAGGGGAGATGACCGGGATTCCAGAAGTTCCATAAGGAAAAAGGGCGTCCGGACATGTTATAATCAATCGGTCAGAATAAAAAAGTTGTTTTGTGGTAGGAGTGAGTTGCGGTGGTCTGGCACGGACTGCGGATAAAGGCGATTCTGGTAGCGCTGGGTATAGGGCTGGTCTGCCTTTTTGGAGGCCAGTTTCTTTATGAGAAGTACGGCTACCAGCAGGCACTTTATCAGGCGTTGGCAAAGCAGCCGCAGGTCGCCGATTTCGCGGTCGGTACGGAAAACGGGCAGCTTGTGGTGACCGTGCGTCTCCGCGCGCCGGGAAACCTGATGCTTACCTACCAGGAGCTCAAGCACCTGACAGGTGAGGCGTTAGGTAACCGGCCTTTTATCCTGAGGATTGCCGACAACCGGGACGCAGTGTTAGAGGAGGTTTTTTACCGGAGCCAGTTCGTCATTTACCAGGCCCTCGCGCAGGGGTCCTTCAGGGAAATGGAGAGGGAGGTTAGCCGCTATGCCCAGGCGGCAGGGGCGGAGGCGCGGATCTACATCGACAACGAGAATCTTTACGTAACGCTGACCAGAGGGGACCACTTTCTAGCGGCGGTGATCTGCCGGAGTGAATCCCCGCAAGCGACGGGAGGTGCCGCCCCTTATGCATAAAGAACTCGGGATCGGTTTCGGGGTGGCCTTGCTCATCTTCCTGTTGGCCAACGGTTACAACGTTGGCCCCTTGGTGGTTCTCGGGGTGACTGCTGCCGCCTTCTACTATTTTGTCCGGGTCAAGGGGCTCGTGAAAAACTTTGCCGTAACCGAGGGCGGGGGCGAGGCGACCGTATCTTTCGACGACGTCGGGGGCCAAGCTACGGCGATCAAAGAGCTGCGGGAGGCGCTCGACTTCATCAAGAACTATAACCGCGCCCGCCATTTAGGAATCAGGCCGCTCAAGGGGATTCTTTTGACGGGCCCGCCGGGGACCGGTAAAACCTTGCTCGCGAAGGCGGCGGCCGGCTACACGGACGCGGTTTTCGTCGCTGCGAGCGGGTCGGAATTTGTCGAGATGTACGCGGGTGTCGGCGCGCAGCGGGTACGGCGCCTTTTTCAGACCGCCCGGGAGAAGGCGCAGCAAAGCGGGAAGAAGAACGCCATCATTTTCATCGACGAGATTGACGTTTTAGGTTCGCGTCGGGGAAAGGTGACCAGCCACCTCGAGTACGACCAGACGCTGAACCAGCTCTTGGTGGAGATGGACGGCATCAAGGCGGACGATACGGTGCATATCCTCGTTATCGCGGCGACCAACCGCGCCGATCTCCTGGACCCGGCGCTTTTGCGCCCCGGCCGGTTTGACCGCCAGGTGCGGGTGGAGCTCCCGGACCGCGAGGGGCGGCTCGAAATCTTGCGGCTGCATACACGGAATAAGCCTCTGGCGGCCGATGTGGATTTAGCGGTTGTGGCCAAAGAAACCTTCGGTTTTTCGGGCGCGCACCTTGAAAGCCTGGCCAACGAGGCGGCGATCCTCGCTATGCGCGAAGGTCTGCGGGAGATTCACCACCGCCACTTTGTGGAGGCAGTGGAGAAAGTCTTGCTAGGGGATAAGCTTGACCGGCGGCCGACCCGGGACGAGCTCTGGCGGGTTGCGGTGCACGAGACGGGGCATGCTCTGCTGAGCGAGGCGAAGGAACCCGGTTCAGTTACTACGCTTACGGTTACGCCGCGCGGCGGTGCGCTTGGCTATTTCCGCCAGAAAAGTGAAAATGATAACTACCTTTACACGCAGGAGCAGCTTGAAAACCGCCTCTCGGTTCTACTGGCAGGAGCGATCGCCGAGGAAGTCGTGCTCGGTAGCCGGAGCACCGGTGCTACGAACGACTTTGAGCAGGCGATCAGCGTTGCGGAAACGATGGTGCGGGCGGGGATGTCCGAACTCGGCGTGGTAGCTATGGCGGAGCTTCCCGATACGGTCCGCCACCGGGTGCTCACGGACGTAATCAGGAAGCGGGAGGAAGAGGTGCGCCGCTATCTTGAGGCCCGGAAGGGGTTGCTCGTCCGCATCGCGAGGCGGTTGATGAATGAGGAGCGCCTTTCGGGAGAAGAGTTTCAAGCCCTGGTAACCCAGGAGATGGCCGGGTGAACCGCCCGGCCGAATTTGTATCTTAGCCGGTTGTAGAATTTTGCTTCCGGATTTTTTGGGGTGGGTTTTCCGGATGAAAAAGTTTTTCGGTGTTATAAAATATCAGGCAGGGAATCGGCTTTCTTTTGCGAATTAGTGAAATAAGTCGCTAACTTGAGTAGGTGGTTGCGGTGCGGGCAGAAATTATCTTTACGGGAACCGAGTTACTCTTAGGGCAGGTGCTTAATACCCACGCGCAGTGTCTCGGGCAGGAGCTGGCCGCCCTCGGCGTGGAGATTGTCCGGCATACGACGGTGGGCGACGACTGGGAGGGGTTAACGAGCGCTCTCCGGGAAGCCCTCAGGCGGGCCGATCTGATTATCACTACCGGGGGACTCGGCCCCACTAGTGACGACCTCACCCTGGCGGCCGTTGCGGATGTGCTGGGGCTGCCGCTGGTTCGCAACGAAACTGTTCTTTCCTGGATAAAAGAGTATTTTGCCAGGCGGGGCCAGGCGGTTCCGGAGAATCTCACGCGGCAGGCCTATTTCCCCGAAGGAGCGATAGTCCTGCCGAATGCGGCCGGGACGGCTCCGGGATGCATCGTCGAAAAAGAAGGCAAAATCATCGTTTCCTTACCTGGCCCGCCGCGTGAGCTCACGCCGATGTTTGAAGACCACGTGGTGCCGTTTCTTTCCAAGCGTCTCGCCCGCGGCGGCGTTTTAAATTTTCGCGTGGTCAGGGTTACGGGAATTGCCGAGTACGCCGTTCAGGACCTGCTCCGCGACCTGGAGGGAAAAGAAAAAGTCCAGCTTGGTTATATCGCCAAACCGGGGGAGGTCCACGTCCGCATTGCCGCTGTAGGGCGTGACGCGGCCGAGGCCCAGCAACTGGTGGCCAGGATGCTAAAAGAGGTGCGCGCCCGGCTTGGCGACTACATCTTTGCCTACGACGAAGAAAGCATCGAAGAGGTTGCCGGGAAGCTTTTGGCGGCGAAGGGCTATACCATCGCGGTGGCGGAATCCTGCACGGCGGGGATGGTGGCCGCCCGGCTGACCGATGTCCCCGGCAGCTCGGCCTACTTTATGGGCGGTATCGTTGCCTACGACAACAAGGTGAAGGAAAAGATTCTCGGTGTCCAGACGGAGATTCTCCGGGATAAGGGCGCCGTGAGCCCGGAGACGGCGGCGGCGATGGCCGAAGGGGTGAGGCGGCTTCTATGTACGGATACTGGCATCGGCATTACGGGCATTGCCGGACCGACTGGCGGGACACCCGAAAAACCGGTGGGGCTGGTTTATATTGCGGTTGCCGTGCCGGGCCAAACCGTGGTGAAAAAATACAACTTTCCGGGGCGGCGCTTCGCCGTCCGCCAGGGAGCGGCCAACGCCGCGCTTAAGATGCTGCGCGACCTGCTTGAAAATGATGGGGGTTCCTCTCCGTAACGGACTGCGAGGGGACCGGGCTGCCAGTACGTGGCTGGCTACTCTTTTGCGGCGGGTGGTAGCAAGAAGGCCGCTACCATCACGCCCCATGCGGTGCCGAGAATAAAGCCGGCCAGGACGTCGCTCGGGTAGTGGGCGCCGAGATAAACGCGGCTTACACCGATAAAGAAGGATAGAAACAAGCCTGTTACCGGCCCAAGCCAGCGAGATGGTCTGTTGCGGGCGTGGCGGTACCATAACCAGGCGAGAACTACAGCCATGGCGGCGGCGACGGTGGCGTGGCCGCTGGGGAAGCTGTAACCATGAGCGCCCGTGAAGGACGCCAGGTAAGGGCGCGGGCGCCGGAAAATCGTTTTAAATAGCTCTTCGAGGAGGAAGGCGCCGAGAACCGCCGTAACTACGACCGTGGCTTCCCGGTTGCGTTTCCGGCGGTGGCAGAAAAAGGCTATACCAGCAGTAAAAAGGCTAACCGGTACTGCCGAACCGATAAGCGAGAAGAAGAACATGGCCGGGGCGGCTGACGGGGGAATAAGCGCCTTTACCCATGCGGTGGCCTTTTGGTCAAAAGAGGCCAGTTCTTGGAGCCTCTCCCCGGCTAAGTAGCAGAGAAAATACAAAGAGAGAATGAAGATAATGGTTGCGAGACCAACAGGGTCACGGTAAGGCACGGAGCCTTTTTTACCGCGAACTGCATTTTTCATCCTCATAGCTCTGACACCGCTTCGACAGGTAGTCCCGACGCGCGGCCCTTAACCTGAGTTGGTTGATCGGTCGCGCTGCTGCGCCGGGGCTGCTTCAGGTAAAAGGTGCTCTTCCGGCGCCTTACCAGTTTATATTATACGGCAGGGGCGCTTCTTTCTGCTCCCGTCTTTATTTTTATAAAATAAAAAAACGTTTTCCCGCGCAGGAACATTTGCGGGTCTCCGGTCCGGAAGGAGAGTGGGCTACAGGTGGAAATTTTTCTCGGCCTGCTGGGCTTGTTGGTGGTTTTTCTCGCCGGCATCCTCTACCTGCAGCTCCGCAGGGGAGGGGCGGATCTGCGCAGCACTCTGAATAGCTTAAACCAGATGGTGCAGGCGACGCAAACCCAGGCGGCGGTGCTGGCGGAGAAACTGGCGCACCTGGAAACTTTGCCCCAGGTGGTGGGCGGGGTGCAGCTCGAGCTGCGGGGGCTGGCCGAACGGGTGACAACGGTGGAGCAAAACCAGCAAGCGGTGGGGCAGACCCTGCAGGCGCTTCGCGCGGGACTGGCGGAGACTGGCGCTACGACCAGCGCTTTACGCGAGATGGCGGCGGCCATGCAGGCGGAGCTCTCGCGGGCTAAAGACGGGGTGACGGAGCTGCAGACGCTCACCAAAGCCCGGCAGGAGCTGGCCCAAAAGACGGCGGCATCGATAGCGCGGTTGGAGGCGATCATCGCCGGGACACATACCAAAGGGGTAGCGGGGGAGAACATCCTGGACCTCGTTTTTGCAAAGCTGCCGCCGGAGTGGCAGGTGCGGGACTTCCGGGTGGGGAACAAAGTCGTCGAGTTCGGGCTGCAGCTGCCCAACGGGCTCGTTTTGCCGATTGACAGTAAGTGGCCGGCAACGGGGCTGTTAGAGCAGTTTATGAACGCTGCGGACCCCAATGAGCAGCAGAAGATAAAGAAGCAGATCGAGGAGAGTGTTTTGGCGAAGGCCAAGGAGATAAAGAAGTACCTTGACCCGAGCCGCACCACCGACTTCGGCGTGGTGGCGGTGCCGGACGCGGTTTACGATCTCTGTTCCGGTATCCACGCGGTGGTCTTTCAGGAAAACGTGGTGCTGGTAGGGTACAGTATGTTTCTGCCGTATCTTTTGCTGGTTTTTCAGACCATTCTGCGGACGGCACGGGATGTGGACTTAGAGAAGTTAAATAGTTCGCTGCAGGCTTTTCAAAAAGGCGTGGCGGCGCTCCAGGAGGAGCTGGAGGGGCGCTTTGCCAAGGCGCTCACGATGCTGAACAATTCCCGCAGCGAGATGAGTGTGCACTTGAGTAGGATCAGTAGCAGCCTTACGGCGCTGCAGGTGAGCACCCGGGTGGCGTTGCCGGAAGAGGCCGGGGCGCCGCAGGGATGAGCACTTTTATTTTCCATCGCGTGGGCGGTGTCGCTTCCGGCGTTAGGGATAAGCGGCAACTGGGGGACATTTTTCGCCAACTTTGGGTCCATGTTGGCTTGGAGGACCAGGAGGAGTCCGGTTAGGGCTTTTCGCCTTCCAATGCCTCCCAGGTGCGGATATAAACGTTTAGGTCTTCGTCGCTAAAAAGGACGAAGCGGACCTCGTCGAGCGGCTTCTCTTTGATAAATTCGCGAACGGTGCTAAGCGCGATCCGGGTGGCGCGCTCTTTCGGAAACCGGTAGGCGCCGGTAGAGATCGCGGGGAAGGCGATTGACTTGATGCCGCGGGACGCAGCGAGTTCTAAACAACTCCGGTAGGCCTGGCGCAAGAGCGCGTCCTCGTCGGCATTGCCGCCCATCCAGCGGGGCCCCACGGTATGGATGACGTAGCGGGCCTTCAGATTCCCGCCGGTGGTGATGACCGCGTGTCCTGTCCGGCACGGCCCCTGTTCGGCGACGATCTTTTTACATTCTTCGAGAATGGCTGGCCCGCCGGCGCGGTGAATCGCCCCGTCCACACCACCACCGCCCATAAGGCTCGGGTTTGCCGCGTTGACGATTGCCTCGGTATCCGCCTGGGTGATATCTCCTTTGGCAATTATGATCTTTGTCCTGCCGCTGAGTGCTTCGAGAGCCATCGTAACACCTCTTTCGTCAGGGCTGACTCTGTTTTTAGGATAACATACTTCTTGTCCTGGGAGCAAGATTGTGGCGCTTGAGTCAAGATTTGGATTAGAAATGTTGGCTTGGTGAAAAAGGATTTTCTCGGTTGGTGTGGAAATAGAAAACTCCGTTAGGCATCTTGCGGGAAACCCGGAGGAAAGGGTTCCGCCCCAAGAGAGATAAGGGGTACGCGGTAATTGAAACTCCTAACGATCGAGGAGCTATCACTCCATTTCGGCGGTGTTACTGCACTCTGCAACGTAAGCCTACAGGTAAACAAGGGCGAAATCCTCGCGATTATCGGGCCCAACGGGGCCGGGAAAACGAGCCTTCTTAACTGTATCAGCGGTCTTTACCGTCCCAGCGCGGGCAGGATCATCTTTCAGGGCCGGGATATAACTCGCCTGCCGCCGCACCGGCGGGCCCAGCTCGGCATTTCCAGGACGTTTCAGAACATCGAGCTTTTCAAACACTTGAGCGTGCTCGATAACATCATGCTTGGCCGCCATGTCCACATGCGCGCGGGCGTTTTGAGCGGCGGCCTTTACTGGGGTCTCGCGCAGCGGGAGGAAGTTGCCCACCGGCGGCGGGTGGAGGAGATTATCGACTTCCTCGAAATCGAGAGCGTGCGCCAGAAGCCGGTGGGGATGCTGGCCTACGGCCTCCAGAAAAGGGTGGAGCTCGGGCGGGCGCTGGCGCTTGAGCCGGAGCTTCTGCTCTTAGACGAACCGATGGCGGGGATGAACGCGGAGGAAAAGGAGGATATGGCGCGCTTTATCCTCGATATCGCGGAGGAGTGGGGGACCACCATGATCCTTATCGAGCACGACATGGGTGTGGTGATGGATATTTCCGACCGGGTTGTGGTCTTCGACTTCGGCCGTAAAATTGCCGAAGGGGTGCCGGCCGAAGTGCAGGCAAACCCGCGGGTTATTGAGGCGTATCTCGGACAGCAGATGGGGGTTGAGCGGTGACAACGGACGGGATGCGAGCGGAAACGATGCCGCAGTTGCTGTTACGTAACGCGCGCCGCTTGCGTAAGAAGGTAGCGCTTCGGGAAAAGGAATTCGGCATCTGGCAGACGGTAACGTGGGAAGAGTACCTGGATCACGTCCGCAACTTCTGTCTGGGTCTTGTACATCTCGGCTTTAAGCCGGGGGATAAGCTCGCGATCATCGGGGATAACCGCCCGGAGTGGGTTTACGCCGAGCTGGCAGCGCAGGCGGCCGGCGGTATTTCGGTAGGCATCTACCAGGACTCCCTCTCCCGCGAGGTAAGCTACGTCATCGACCATTCGGACAGCCGTTTTGTGGTGGTGGAGGACCAGGAGCAGGTTGACAAGCTCTTAGAGATAAAAGAGGAGATTCCGCGGGTCGAACGGATCATCTATTATGATCCGAAAGGGCTGAAAAATTACCGGGACCCGCACTTGATGGATTTCCCGTCGGTGGAGAAACTCGGCGCCCAGTTACACGAAAAAAAGCCTGGGCTTTTCGAAGAGATGGTTGCCCGGGGGCGGGAAAACGATATGGCCCTCATCGCCTACACCTCCGGGACTACGGGCTTTCCGAAGGGAGCGATGCTCAGCCACCGGAACATGCTGGCGATGGCCAAGAATCTCCTGGCCGTCGACCCGCTTGGTCCGGATGCCGAGTACCTTTCTTTTCTCCCCCTTGCCTGGATGGGCGAACAGATGATGACCGTTTCGGCTGCCCTCTGGGTTGGCTTCACCGTCAACTTTCCCGAGGAGCCGGAGACGGTGCAGCAGAACCTGCGCGAGATCGGCCCGCACGTGATGTTTTCGCCGCCGCGGATCTGGGAGGATATCGTCTCCCGGGTGCAGGTGAAGATTGAGGACTCCACCTGGCTCAAGCGGCGCCTTTACTCCTTTTTTATGCGGTACGGGTACCGCCTTGCTGATTGCCGTTTTGCAAAGCAGAAGCCCTCCTTGGGGCTTAGGTTCCTCAACTGGTTGGGGGAGTTGCTCGTCTTCAGCGCCATCAAGGACCACTTAGGCCTCTACCGCTTGAAAAGGGCCTACACCGGCGGAGCAGCGCTCGGGCCGGAGATCTTCCGGTTTTTCCACGCCCTGGGGGTTAATCTCAAGCAGATTTACGGGCAGACAGAGATTGCCGGGATTTCGGTGGTTCACCGGGACGGCGACATAAAGTTTCATACGGTGGGCCAGCCGATTCCCGAAACGGAGATTAAAATCGCTTCGAACGGAGAGATCCTCTCCCGGAGCCCGTCGGTCTTTCTCGGCTACTACAAAAACCCGGAGGCCACTGCCGAGGCGCTATCCGACGGCTGGCTTCATTCTGGGGACGCGGGCTATCTGGACGAGGACGGCCACCTGGTGGTCATCGACCGGCTCAAAGATGTGCTGCGCCTTAAAGACGGGAGCATCTTCTCGCCGCAATACATCAGCAACAAGCTGAAGTTCAGCCCCTACATCAAGGAGGCGGTGGTGGTCGGTAAGGACCGCCCCTTCGTGGTGGCCCTCATCAACATCGATATGGCGAACGTCGGCCGCTGGGCGGAAGCCCGGCACATCCCTTACACCACCTACGTCGACCTTTCGCAGAAGCCGGAGGTTTTGGCCCTGGTGCGGGAGGAAGTCGAACGTGTAAACAAGGACCTGCCGCCGGCGGTCAAGATCAGGCGCTTCGTGATCCTGCACAAGGAGCTCGACGCCGATGACGAGGAGCTTACCCGGACGCGAAAGGTGCGCCTGGGCTTTGTGATCCAGAAATACGCAAACCTTGTGGAAGGGCTTTACGCGGGGCTGCCAGAGATCAAAGTGGAAACGAAGGTGAAGTACCGGGACGGCCGCGAGGGTCTGGTCCAGACGGCACTTAAGGTGATAAAACTTGCGCCGGCGGAAGCGGAGGTGGCCTGAATGTTTTTGCAGCTTTTGGTTACCGGTCTCGTAGTGGGCAGCATTTACGCCCTTGTGGCGCTCGGTTTTGTTCTCATTTACAAGGCAAGCGACTGCATCAACTTTGCGCAGGGCGAGTTCCTGCTGGTTGGGGCCTACGTGGCGCTCGCCCTTGTGGTTACCTATCAGGTGCCTTTCCTGCCGGCGGTTGCCCTAACCCTCTGTTTCGCGGCGCTCCTCGGTGTGCTCGTTGAACGTCTGGTTCTCCGCCCCTTTATCGGGGAACCGGTGATCGCGGTGATCATGGCGACCATCGGTCTTTCGAGCCTGATGCGGGGGATTATCCAGTTTATCTGGGGGACCGATACCCGCGTTTTTCCGCCGGTCTTTCCGCAGACGCCGGTACAGATAGGGGAGGTCGTGGTTTCTCAGGTTTATCTCTGGTCACTCGGCTTGGCGCTGCTCCTGTTAATAATCTTCGCCTTATTCTTTAAGTTTACCATCACCGGCATCGTGATGCGGGCGGTGGCTGACGACCAGCAGGCAGCCCTTTCCATGGGTATCAGCGTGAAAAGGGTTTTTGCCATCACCTGGGCGATTGCGGCGGTGGTGGCGGCGGTGGGGGGCATCCTTCTCGGCAACATCAACGGTGTCAATTCCTCCCTGGCCCACCTCGGGCTCAAGGTTCTGCCGGTGGCCATCCTCGGGGGGCTCGATAGCATTCCGGGTGCCGTCATCGGCGGGCTCATTATCGGGGTTCTGGAGAATCTGGCGGGTGGTTACCTCGATCCCATTTTCGGCGGTGGGGTGAAGGAGGTAGCGCCCTTTGTCATCCTGGTCCTGATCCTGCTTATCAGGCCTTACGGGCTTTTTGGCAAGGAAATCATTGAAAGGGTGTAATTGCTTGCGGTTAAGGTTTCCCTTCGCTATGGATTGCGGCCTTTTTACCACCTCCTATGAGGAGGACATGGCCATTCTTTTCGCTCCGGCGGCAAAGCTTAAGGTGGCCGCCATCATTGGCTGCCTCCTCCTCTTTCCCCTGCTGGTGGGCCCTTACTACGTCAGCGTGGCAAACCTTATGGCCATCGCGGTGATCGGCGCTTTAGGCCTGAATATTCTGGTCGGCTTTACCGGCCAGATTTCGATCGGTCACGGCGCCTTTATCGGCGTGGGCGCCTATACGGTCGGTGTGCTGACCACCAAGCTCGGCCTCTCTTTCTGGGCGGCTTTGCCGCTTGCGGGGCTGGCGGCGGCGGCGGTGGGTGCGCTTTTCGGCATCCCGTCACTCCGGCTGAAGGGCCTTTACTTAGCCATTGCTACTCTGGCGGCACAGGTGATCATCGAGTTCACGATCATTCACTGGACCTCGCTCACGGGCGGATCGGCGGGTATTGTGCTCCAGCCGGTAAGTCTCGGCCCATATTCCCTCGCTAACGACCGGGTTTTTTACTATTTCGTGCTCCTTCTGGTTATCTTTGCCGTAGTCTTCACCTTTAACCTCTTCCGGAGCCGGGTCGGGCGGGCTTTTATGGCGGTGCGCGACCGGGATATCGCGGCGTCGGTGATGGGTATCAACCTGCTCCGCTACAAGGTGCTGGCCTTTGCGCTAAGCTCCTTTTACGCGGGCACCGCCGGGGCGCTTTTGGCCGGCTATACGCGTGTGATTACCCCGGAGAATTTTACGATCGACGTTTCCATCCAGTACCTGGCGATGATTATCATTGGTGGGCTGGGAAGCGTCTTGGGCTCGGTTTACGGCGCCGTCTTTATGATGCTTTTACCCATCGGCCTGCGGGCCCTGGCCGATTTCCTGGGGACCTTTTTCCCGAACATCGAACACCTGCTGCTGGCCATGCAGACCGCTCTTTTTGGCCTGATCATTATCCTCTTCCTGATTTTCGAGCCCGAAGGGCTGGCCAAGCTCTGGAAGGACGTGAAGAACTACTTCCGGCTCTGGCCCTTCTCTTACTAACCGGGAGGAGGTGAGGAGAGGCGTCGGGCGAATGCCGCAGAAAGTGCGAGCCACAGGCGATGTTGTTTCCAAAAACGATCTAATCGGGAAGGGAGGAAAAAAATGCGCGGGCGGCATCTCATTTGCCTGTTTTTTGTGCTCTGTTTGGCCGTGGCTTTAGTAGCGACCGGCTGCGGGAAGAAAGAGGCGCCCTCAACGGGGCCGGCGACTGCGGAGAAGACGAAGGAGCCGGTTAAGATCGGTGGCATCTTCGACCTTACCGGGCCGACGGCGGACGTCGGCCAACCTTATGCTGACGGCGCAAAAGCCTACATTGATTACCTGAATAGCAAAGGCGGGGTCAACGGCCGGCAGGTGGAACTCATCGATATCGATTACGCCTACGACAAAACCAAGGCCCTGGAAGCCTACAACAAGCTTGTCAAACAGGACCAGGTAGCGGCCATTCTCGGCTGGGGAACCGGCGACACCGAGGCGCTCAAACAGATGATCGCGGCGGATAAGATCCCCTACATCTCGGGCTCCTACTCCGAAGGGCTGCTCGACATTAACCTCTGTCCTTACAACTTCTTGGTCGCGGCCTCTTATTCCGACCAGGCCCGGATTGCCCTCAAGTGGATCAAGGATAACTGGAAGGAGTCACGCAAGCCGCGGGTGGCGCTGATTTACAACGACACGCCTTTCGGTAAATCGCCTGTTGCGGACGCGAAGAAGTACGCGGCACAGATCGGGATCGACATCGTGGCGGATGAGGTTGTCGACCTCAAAGCCCTCGACGCCACTTCCCAGATGCTCGATCTGAAGCAAAAGAAGGCCGATTTCGCCATCATCCAGGGCACTTCTAACCTGGCCGCAACGGTGCTGAAGGACGCGAAGAAGAATGGGCTGTCCACCAGGTTCATCGGCCTCAACTGGGCGGCCGACGAGAAGGTAATCAAGTTAGCGGGCCCGGCGGCGGAGGGCTACATCGGCGTCATTCCTTTCGCCTTCCCGTACGAAAAGGTTCCGGGAATGGCGGTGATCCAGGAGTACCTCACGGCCAAGGGGCAGAAGCTTGAGGAAAAGAACCAGAAGTTCATTCAGGGCTGGACCTCGGCGATGATCATGACCGAGGGCATCAAGCGCGCCGGCGATAAAGTAACGGGTGAGGCTATCAAGGCAGGGCTAGAGAACCTGGCGAATTTCGATACCGGCGGGCTCTCCGCGCCCGTCACCTTCACCGCCCAGAGCCACCGCGGCAGCGAGAAGGTGCGCTTGGCGGAGGTTAAGAACGGTAGGTTTGAGTACCTCACCGACTGGATCGGTTATAAATAGTCTGCTTTCGTGGCTGGAGGAATGTAGCGGCCGCTGGGGATACTGAAGGAACCGTGCCGGTTCCGACCGGCGGCCGCGTTTTTAGAGGTTGATGGTAGAAGCAGGGGCGGGAACTTGCGGGGCGAATTACTGTTAGATAGGATAGGCGGCTAATCGCCGCGAACTTACGGGGGGATCAACTTGCTGGCTTTGAACAACGTGGAGGTGGTGTACGACCGCGTTATTTTGGTCCTGAAGGGGCTGTCGCTTAGCGTGCCTGAAGGCAAGATTGTGGCGCTGCTTGGTTCAAATGGCGCCGGGAAAACGACGACCCTGAAGGCGATTTCGGGTTTGTTGCAGGCGGAGAACGGCAGGGTGACCGATGGGACGATTGAGTTTTGCGGTGCGGATATCACCAACAGGGACGCGGAGGAGATCGCCCGGCGGGGCATCTTCCAGGTAATGGAAGGACGGCGGGTATTTGAGCACCTTACGGTGGAGGAAAACCTTATCGCGGGGAGTTACACCCGGAAAGACAGGCGCCATCTGAAAAAGGACCTCGCGCTTGTTTACCACTATTTCCCGCGCCTTGCGGATTTAAAGCACCGGGTTGCGGGTTATCTTTCCGGCGGGGAACAGCAGATGTTAGCCATCGGGCGGGCGCTCATGGCGCGGCCGAAGCTAATGCTCCTCGACGAACCGTCTTTAGGCCTGGCGCCCTTACTCGTGGCCGAAATTTTCAAGATTATCAAAGAAATTAACCAGCAGGAAGGGACCACCATCCTGGTGGTGGAGCAGAACGCCAACATCGCGCTTTCGATCGCCGATTATGGTTATATTATGGAAAACGGCAAGATCGTCCTCGAAGGGGATGTAGCCAAGCTCAAGGATAACGAAGACGTCCGGGAGTTCTACCTGGGCTTAACAGACGTGGGGAAGAAAAGCTACCGGAATGTAAAACATTACAAGCGGCGCAAGAGGTGGCTGGGATGAGTTTTGCGAGTTTCGCTGCTTTTATCACCTACGCCTACGAAAACTCACCCGCGGTGCGGGACAAGTTTACGGCTGCGGGTTTGGAGCCGGCGGCAATCCGGGAGGTTAATGATCTGCCTAAACTGCCGGTGACGCGGAAGGGGGAGCTGAGCCGGCGGCAACAGGAGGCGCCGCCCTTCGGCGGTTTTCTCGCCGTGCCCCGGGAGAAGCTTCAGCGCATCTTCGCCTCGCCCGGGCCGATCTATGACCCTCAGGGTGAGGGGGAGGATTACTGGCGCTGGCGGGAGGCGCTTGAGGCGGCGGGTTTTAAGGCGGGAGACGTAGTTCAGAATACCTTTTCCTACCACCTCACTCCCGCCGGTTTTATGTTTGACGGGGCGCTCCGGAGCATCGGTTGCACTGTTGTCCCTGCAGGGGTGGGCAACGCGGCGCTTCAGGTGCAGATTATGCGTGACCTCCGGGTAACAGGCTATGTAGGGGTGCCGAGCTTTCTCTACGCCCTTTTGCAGAAAGCTGAGGAAATGGGGCTTGCTACCGAGCTAGCGCTGGCGCGAGCTTGGGTGACGGCGGAGCAGTTACGTGAAGAGTTGCGTCGCTTATTGCGGGAGAAATACGGCATTATGGTCTTTCAGGGCTACGGCACCGCCGATACGGGCTGCGTTGCCTACGAGTGCGCTGGGCAACAGGGGCTCCACGTTGCCCGGGACGTGGTGGTAGAAATTGTCGATCCCCAGACGGGTGAACCGGTTCCGGAAGGCGAGACCGGGGAGATCGTGGTCACGCTCCTCGACGCAACCTACCCGCTCGTAAGATTGGCTACGGGGGATCTCAGCGCCTTTATCAGCGCGCCGTGCCCCTGCGGGCGTCCGGGGAAGCGGCTCGTTGGTGTTCTCGGCCGAGCTGCGGACGGGATAAAGGTGCGGGGTCTTTTCCTTTACCCGCACCAGGTAGCGGCGCTGGCCGAAGAGTTTGCGGCGGTGCGGGCTTTGCGGGCGGTAGTGACGCTGCGCGACTTCCGCGACGAACTCACCCTTGAGGCGGAACTCGTGGAGGGTGCGGAAGGAACGGCGGACCTGGCCGCACAGATTGCCGCGCGGGCGAAAGAGCGGCTCCGCTTGCGTTCGGAAGTGGTTTTTGTTCCTCCGGGCACCATCGGCGATGCCTTGGTGGTGGATAAACGCTGACCGGTTTTTGGCGGGGGGGGACGAAGTAGTGCCGCAAAAAAGCGTCGGTGACCGAGCGCTGCAAGAGAAAACCACTTCCGGGCAGGCCCAGCGGGCGCACGTGCGGGCGCACCTGGCCAACGAACGCACCTTTTTAGCGTGGATCAGGACGGCGCTGGGGATTCTCGCCTTTGGTTTTTTGCTGGTGCGGTGGGTGGCGTTGGTGCCTGCTAACAGCGCGGGTGCCGCATGGCTTTATTCGGGGAAAATAAGAACCGTAGGCGAGATCCTCATGGCCGGGGCGGTCATCCTTATCGTCCTGGCGGCGGTGCGGTTTGCGGTAATCCGGTACCAGATCAGCCGCGAGATTTACCGGCCGACGGCGACGCTCGATTTCCTGGCGGTGGCCTTTTTGCTGGTGGTAATCGGCATTTTATTTTTCTACTGCCGGTGCAGCGGTCCGGGTTTCTAAGAAGAAAGCGCTCCTGGGGCGGAGCCACCGCCTGCACTTCAATATCTCCGCCAAGAGGTGTAAACCGGCTGCTTACCATATTTTAACGACATCCACATCCTTGAAGTAGTACTTAATAATCTCCTCGGCCGTTCTTCCCTTACGGGCGAGTTCGCGCGCGCCCCACTGGCTCATTCCCACGCCGTGGCCGAAGCCCTTTCCTTCGAAGATGACGCTATCTCCCTCCACCCGGGCGCTGGTCAGAAGCGTGGAGCGCATCCTGGTGCTGCCGAGTGCGGTGCGGAGGGTCGCGGCGTGGACCACGGCATTGCCGATCCGCATCCTGGTTGCCCGGCCGGATGGCCCGCGCTCTAAGATCGTGATGGTGCTAAAATCGCCGGGGCTCTGCCCTAATTTCTCTAAGGCTGCGGTGACCTCGGCCTTGGAGAAAACGGCGCGCCAGCTGATAAAGTCCTTGGGCGCATCCGGACCCTCACCCGACCTGACTACCTTGGTATAAGGCGGTTCGGGATACTCGTAATTGAGCCCTTCCTTGGCGGTGGCGGTCATCCCGCCCGCGTGACCGTGGAACCAGGCGTTGATGTACCGGCCGTTATGGATTACCACTTTACCCCGGGTGGCGCGGACTGCCTGGCGGATGCGCCAGTTGATGTTGTGCGGGTTCCAGGCCTGTGCCTCTTCAAAGGAGGTTGAAATATGAGCGGAAGGATTGAGGGAGGAGTGCTTCTTTTCCTGGACGAATTTCAGCGCGTAAGTGCGCGCCAGGATCGCCTGCGCGGCTAAGGCTTCGTGGGGGAACCAGTTTTTCATTTCCCCCGCTATTGTTCCCATCACGTAGTCCTCAAGCGGCATCTCTTTTATGGTTCGGGTTTCGACGATAAAAACTTTGATCCGGGGCTCTCTTCCCGGCCCCCGGCTGATCTCCTTCGGGATATCCGGCTTGGCAACTGGCTTGCGGGCTGCACCCGGCGTGCAGCCGGCGGTCAACCCGGTGAGAAGGACGAACGTTAAAAGCAACGACAACCAGCGGAACCTGCCCATGGCGATCGCTCCTTTGGGAAGTTCTTTCGGGTATAGGTTGCCCCGAAGGGAAGCGGTTTTATAGGGGGCGGTCAAAATTTTGCGTCTGCCGGAGGGATTTCGGTTACCGGAGCAGAATAGACTGGAAGGGGAATCTGGGGTGCGTTGGCCGGGGCGCAGGACGGACGGCATCTGCAGCGCCGGCAGCGGTGGCTCTGTACACGCCCAAAGGGGCACCCATATCTGACGCAGCAGTAAAACTATGGACAAGGGGAGGTCTTCCAGGGTGCGGGTAGCAGTGTTGTTCGGTGGCCGCTCGGCGGAAAGGGAGATATCGCTCAAGTCGGGCGAAGCTGTCTACCAGGCGCTGCGCGAGAAAGACCGGGAGGCGGTGAAGATCGACGTGGGGCCTGACGTGGCGGAACGACTCCGCGCGGTTCGCCCCGACGTTGCCTTTATCGCCCTCCACGGGAAGGGCGGCGAGGACGGGAGCATTCAAGGGCTGTTAGAGGTGCTCGGCATTCCCTATACGGGGCCGGGCATCCTGGCGAGCGCCTTAGCGATGGATAAGATTGCTACGAAACGGATGCTAACCGCAGCCGGGCTGCCGACACCACCTTTTATCACCCTCGAACAAAACGGCGCAGCGCTTGAATCTCTTGCGGCCCAGGTTCTTCAAGCAATGCCCCTGCCGGTGGTGATAAAGGCGCCGACCCAGGGCTCCTCGATCGGGATGAGCATTGTTAAACGCGAGGAAGGGCTGGTACCGGCACTGTCCGAAGCCTTCCGCTACGACCCGGTGGTCTTGGTGGAGCGGTTTATCCCGGGAGTCGAGGTAACGGCGGCGGTTTTAGGGAATAAACGCCCCGTCGTTTTGCCACTTATCGAGATTGTTGCGGCCAAAGGGGTCTATGATTATGAAGCCAAGTACACCCCCGGGATGAGCGACCACATCATTCCGCCGCGAATCGACGCCCGGCTTCAGGAAGAAATTGGCGCGGCAGCGCTGG
The DNA here is from genome assembly GCF_003815015.1 of Thermodesulfitimonas autotrophica. NCBI lineage: Bacteria > Bacillati > Bacillota > Clostridia > Thermoanaerobacterales > Thermoanaerobacteraceae > Thermodesulfitimonas > Thermodesulfitimonas autotrophica. The sequence continues at coordinate 423,814 of NZ_RKRE01000002.1, read as the reverse complement.
CCACCTACAAACTACTTGGCTGCCGGGGCTTCTCCCGGATCGATTTTATCGCCGGCGTGGACGGTAAGCCGTACATCTTAGAGGTGAACACGATTCCCGGGCTCACGGCGGTGAGCCTCTTCCCGGACGCGGCGCGGGCCGCGGGCATTTCCTTCGCCGACCTGATAGAAAAGCTCATCGCGCTGGCGCTCGGACAGGAGGAATAGGGGGCGGCTATGGAACTGACGCGGGAAACATTCGCCCGGATGATCGACCATACGCTCCTCAAACCCGACGCGCGGCGCGGCGACATCCGCCGTCTCTGCGCTGAGGCGGTCGCGTGGGGCTTCGGGGCCGTCTGCGTGAACCCTGCCTACGTACCGTTAGCGGTACGGGAGTTAGTGGGCTCCGGGGTTAAGGTCTGCACCGTGATCGGTTTTCCCCTCGGGGCGACAAGTATAACTACGAAGGTTGCCGAGACGGAGCAGGCGGCGCGCGACGGGGCGGTAGAGTTTGATCTGGTGCCTCATTTAGGTGCCCTCAAGGAAGGAGACGCCACCTATCTTGAGGACGAGCTGCGGCGGGTGATAAGCGCCGCCCGTTCCGTTGCGGCAGGGGCCGTGATCAAGGTGATTCTTGAAACGGCGCTTCTGACAGAAGAAGAAAAGCGTTTCGGCTGCCGGCTTGCCGTGGCGTGCGGCGCGGATTTTGTGAAGACGTCCACCGGTTTTGGGCCAGGCGGTGCGACCGAAGCGGATGTCCGCTTGCTACGTGCCGCTGTTGGGGACAAGCTCGGTGTGAAGGCGGCGGGAGGTATCCGCGATTTGGCGACGGCCCTCCGGATGATTGCTGCAGGAGCCAACCGGATCGGGACGAGTTCCGGTGTCCGGCTGATGCAAGAATGGGGCGAAAAAGGGCGGTGCTTGTAGCTTAGCAACAAATGACCGAGAGGGGTATAAAAATGAACTGGAAGCTTTTCCTCCTGATTGCAGGTCTGGTGGGCCTGGTGGTGCTCTGGTACCTCTTTTCCCCCTGAGGGCCGCGTGGCCGGTGCTAAGGTTTAGCGCCAAAAATGTTACCAGAGTTTTGGGGCCCCCGGCTTGTTTTTGGGCGCCACGTGTTGTATCCTGGAAGTAAATTAAGCCGCTTACGGAGAGCGGCAAAACTTCCACGGAGGAGGTAAGACCTATGCCACACTGTCAGAAGCAAGGGGGGCACGTTCACGAGCACACCCATCCCGAGGTGCGCCACTCGCACCCCCACCGGCACGGGAACTTAGTGCACGAGCACGAGCACGTTCACCCTGCGGTCACCCATACGCACGAACATGTGCATCCTGCGGACGGGGATCATAGCCACCTGCATCTCGATCACGACCACCACGCAGAAGAACACGAACACCCGCACTAACCGGCAGGGAAGATTTAGTAGCAGCGCCAGGTTGAAACTTGACGTAACAGAGAGCAAAAATGAGGAGCCCCTGGGCGCCAAGTCTACCGGCGACCAGGGGCTTTTTTTGATGCGCGCGAGTTTTACAGTTTAATAGACACCCAGCAGGTTAAGCGCCAGGAGGAGAAGACCGGCTACCGCGATCCTTTTCACTACTATGGGGCTTACGCGCTTGGCGATCTGCGGCCCGATATAGCCGCCTAAGAGGGCGGCGGGGAACATGATGAGGAAGAGAATCAGGTCAAAGTTACCGAACATGTAGTGGCGGGCGGTTCCCATCAGAGTGTTGAAGAAGATCGCTAACAGCGAGCTGCCCACCACCACGTACATCGGGAGGCCGAGCCCCACGGTTAGCAGCGGCACCATGAAGGGCCCGCCGCCGAAGCCGAACATTGAGGAGACAACGGCGATCAGGAAGCTACCGATGCAGCCGGCAACCACGTTTACTTTGAATTCCTGTCCCCAGAACTCGATCCGCATCCCTTACCCCTCCTTCTTGGCCTGCTTGGCCTTGGCGGCTTCCTCGGCGCGCTTCTTGAACTCCTTGAGGATCGCCTGTTCCTTCTTGTTCTTTTCGAGGTAGGCGGGAGTCGTTTGCCAGAGCATCAGCGCTGCCAGGACCAGGAGGATCCAGCCGAAGATGAATTTGAACTGTTCGAGAGTGATCAACTCGGTGAGCTTGGGCCCGATAAAGCCGCCGGCGACCATCGCCAGGCCAAGGGTGATACCAAGTTTCCAGTTGATAAAGTTGATCTTCGAATAATTGTAGATACCGGAAGCTTGCGAAAACAGGACGGTGGGCATCACCGTACCGGCCACTACCGTGTGGGGGAGCGGCCAGAGCGAAACCAGGAGCGGGTTAAGGATGAACCCGCCGCCTGCACCCATCAGGACGCCAAAGGTGGCGATAGCCAACGTCAGGAGGAAGGGTCCGAAGAGATTGACGCTGGTGCCGGCATTATTTAGGTAAACCATCGGGAAGCTGATGCGGTTTTCGATGGTTACCGGTTCGCTCTTGAGCTTTTTGCCGGCTACCGCCACTATCTTATACGTGCCGGGCGGGGAGCCCTTCTCGATGGTTATCTTCGCGCTGTAGGTGCCGTCGGGGCTGGTTTCAACCGCGGCCGCCAGCAGCTTGCCGGGGCTCCGGAAGCGGGCCTTGGCGAGTTGCATCGAACGCTTTTTGTTCTCCTTTTCGTTCAGCGGGGGCAGGAGCTTACCGCGCGACCCAATGATGCTCGCCATAATGCTTGCCTGGTACCGGTCGATGCTGATCTTGGCAGGAGCGCTGTAGGCCACGTCTGCCCCGAGTTGCTTCAGCGCTTCGGAGTACTTCCAGTCTTTTCCCTGCTGCTTGATCCGGTCGAGTTCGGCCTTTTTCTCTACGGGAACAAAAATCTTGTAGTAGGCCGGCATCTCCTTCGTCATGTAGAGGATATAGGGAATTTTGCCGGTTTTGGGGTCCTTCTTATTGTCGAAATAAGAGGCCCGCACTCTGTCTTCGCTGTAAAGTTCAAGGTAGACGGGCTTTCCTGCCGGGGCCGTGCCGGTGACGGTGATGGTGCCGCCGTTCTGGAGCGTGGTCTTGTCAACCTGTATCGTTACGGTGTCCGCCGCAAGGCCGCGCCCCGGAAAAAGAAAGCAGACCAACACTAGCGGGACCACGACTGCCAAAAGCCACAGACGCTTCATTCCTTCTTTTCCCTCCCTATTGAACAGTGGTTGTGAGACGGCAGAGTTTTGCGGCGTTATCTTTGTTTTTTCACCTCCCTTGCGCTTGTGAGCACGTGCACCCATTCTTAGGGTATCATCTCTCAAACGGCACATGTTGTCGCCCGTGAGACGAATTATTGTCAAACGGTAGACAACACGATGTCGGTTGAGCGACAAAAATAAAAAGACCGCCTACCTTCCGGGCGGTCTCCGCAATTACGGGGGGAATTTTACAGCTGAAAGTGGTTACTTAAACGATCCAGCTGGCGAGCTTCTTCGGGTCGAGGATTTTAATCTCTCGACCCTCGAGGTTGATCGATTTTTCCTTCTTGAAGGTGTTAAGCAGGGAGGTGACGGTCTGCCTGGTGGTCCCGATCATGCCGGCTATCTCTTCGTGTGTCAGGCGCAGTTTAATCTTAATGCCGTCCTCTTCCTCGATGCCGCACCGCTCGCCAATCTTGAGCAGCAGCAGCGCCAGGCGGCCCGGAACCTGCCAGCAGACCAGTTCGTGGACCATAGCTTCCGCCTCCCGCATCCGGGCGGCGAGGAGCTTGGCCACCTTAAGTGAAAAGTAGTGCTCGTCGGTGAGCAACTCAAGAAAGTCCTTCTTGGTGACCACCACAAGCGTTACATCCGAGATGGCGCCGGCGAAGCAGGTCCGCTTCCCGTGGTAGAGCGTTTCCGCAAGGCCCATCATTTCCCCGGGGTTGCGGATGCTGCCCACCGTGACTTCGCGGCCGTCGGCCGAGAGACGGTAAATCTTAACCCAACCCTTTTCGATAAGGTAGACGCGGTCGGCGATCTCTTCGGCGGCAAAGATGATGTGCCCTTTGGGGTAGTTTAATGTCACCCCCGATTTGCGGACGAGTTCCTTCTCCCGCTCGTTTAGCGAGAGCGGTTCGCCCTGGAGCAGGTCCTTCGCGGTTTCGGCCACGGGATTTCACCTCCTTTCGCCCGCTTAAAGAAGCAGGGAAGTTCCCTCTGCGGTTGGGCGGTAAGATTTTCTGGTGATCCTGCTCTCTTTTCTGTGACTTTATTTACAAAATATTCACAAAACTACCCTACCATAAAACTATACTACTACGCTGGGGGGTAAAATCCTTCCTCCGCCGGTGAGGTAAGTTTGGGCCGGCTGTCGGCCGGGCGACATAACAGCGTCGGGAACGGGACAGTTTTCCGTCTGCTCCGGGACATTTTCCAGTTTTATGGCGTATTAAAATCGACCTGGAAAGGAAACAGAGTGGGAAAGAGCGTGAAAGTTATTTCTTTCTTCGGGCGAGGAATTCCTGAAGCGCTGGTACTACTGGGCCACGCACTCGAAGCTGGTGCCCATGATCCAGGCGGCCTACACCGTCAAAGACCACTGGGACGGCATTCTCAACTGGTTCGAGTCCTGCGTCAGCAACGGCATCCTGGAGGGTATCAACAACCTCATTCAGGCGGCCAAGGCCAGGGCGAGAGGCTAACCGCAACGTCGAGACCCTGATCATAATGGCCTCCATCATTGGGAGCCGTCTTGAGTACGGTCACAAGATAGTGGGGAACTGTATTTCTGAGGAGGTAGATTATGAAAAAGTCGGTCTTCAGTGTATGTGGGATGTGCTCTGTAAGATGTCCTGTAAGGGTTGAGGTTACTGACGGAAGGATCACTTGGGTAGAAGGAAATCCGTATGTGCCTGGCATAGAGAGGGCCCTCTGTGCCAAAGGCTCGTCCGGGGTGGCACTTGTTTATGATTCTCAGAGACCTCAGTATCCGATGATTAGGACGGGACCGAGGGGTTCAGGACAGTGGAGAAGGGCAACCTGGGATGAAGCATTCGATTACATCGCAGAGTCCCTGACAAAAATAAGGGATCAGTATGGTGCAAAGGCTATAGCCCTTGTTGATCGTGGAACGGGGCCGTTCGGAGAGATCCAGCGTGCCTTTTTGCGTTCGATAGGTTCTCCTAATTACTTTAGTCATGATGATTTTTGCAGAAAGAATGTTGATCTTGCATATCAAAGTTTGCTTGGGTATGCAAGACCGGAGATAGGATATGACTTTGCTAATACGAAGCACATTGTCTTCTACGGGCGGAATGCTTTTGAGGCATTGGCTGTAAGAGAGGTAAATAACATTATCAAGGCCCTTGAAAATGGGGCAAAGTTAACTTATATCGACGTAAGGGTTACGAAGACTGCTGCTAAGGCAACTAAGTTTTTGATGATCAGACCTGCAACCGATTATGCATTAAACCTTGCACTAATTCATGTGATATTAAAGGAAAACCTTTTCGATCGGAGTTTCGTCGACAGGTATGTCTCTGGTTTAAGTGATCTTGAAGACTTCATAAAGCCTTACACACCTGAGTGGGCAGAACAGCAAACAGGCATCCCTTCATATGAAATTATAGATCTTGCAAGACAACTTGCGGCTGACAAACCCCGGGTGATCCTCTACCCAGGATGGTTTGCAGGACGTTATATGGATTACTTTTATAATGCCCGGGCTATAGTTATTCTTAATGCGCTTCTTGGAAGTATCGAACAAAAAGGTGGACTTCTTCTTGCGAAGTCACCCAAGGAAGTTGGTGCTAAGCCGCTGAACAGCCTCCTTGACAGAATACCAGCCCCAGAACACAAAAGGCTTGAGGCAGAACTTCCCCCAGGTTTCCTATATGACGGTGCAGGACATGCACTTCATCTCTTTAAGACAATAAAGACTCAAGAGCCATATCCTATTAAGGCTCTATTCGTAGTTAGATACGATCCATTTGCAGGGCTACCTGATGCAGACATCAAGGAGCTTATCGCAAACCTTGATTTAATTGTGGACGTAGATGTGAACTACTCACTTACAGGTTGGTATGCTGACGTGATATTGCCTGAGTCAACATATCTTGAAAGAGATGACATCATTGGGCTTCAGAGGGGAGTAAAACCAACTTTAATCATGCGGAGACAGGCTATTCCACCACTTTATGATACAAAGCCAAAGTGGGAGATATTTGTAAAACTTGCCAAAAAGATGGGGGCTGGAGAGTACCTACCGTACGAAACCATAGAGGATATCTGGAACTACCAACTTGCAGGTACTGGAATAAAGATTGAGGACTTTGACAAGACGGGCCAGGTTTCGTTATGCAAGGACCCTGTCATATGGAACAAGGATGAGCTTAAGTTCAAGACACCTTCGGGCAAGATTGAGATCCTCTCAAGCAAGATGAAGGAGAGGGATGTTCCGTACTTCTATCCATTCAAAGAACCACCCACGCCAAAAGAGGGTGAGTTCAGGTTGGTGTTTGGAAGGGTGGCTGTTCATACTCATGTGCAGACGCACAACAACAAGTATCTAAACGAGATAATTCCAGAAAACGAGCTGTGGATCAACGATGAGGCTGCAAAAAGGCTTGGGATAAGGGATGGTGACTTTGTTGAGGTTTCCTCTGTCGATTACACAGGCAGAATCCGTGCCAAGGTCACGCCCTTTATACATCCTGAGGTTGTCTTTATGTATCGCGGGTTTGAAAATGAGGTTCCAGTTAAAACGAGGTCATTCGGCAAAGGGCTCAACGAAGCCAAGTTCTTGAGGGGCCTCTTCGATAAGTTTGGTTATGGGAGCCATACTGGTGCTCTTTTTGAGGCTTTTGTCAAGGTTAAGAAGGCATTTTAGGAGGTCATACGATGAGCATCTACTATATACACCAGGATCATGACAGATGCATTGGTTGTCACGCATGCGAGGTTCATTGCAAGGCTAATAAGGGTCTTCCTGTTGGTCCAAGGCTTTGTAGGATTATACCGACAGAGATAAAGATGATTGGCGGACTGCCAAGGCAACGCTTTGTATTCATGCCATGCTTTCACTGCGAGAAACCCTGGTGTGTGGCGGCATGTCCTACAGGTGCGATGCAGAGAAGGGCAAAAGACGGGATAGTCTTTGTTCAAGATGATCTATGTGTAGGTTGTAAGGCTTGTATTACTGCATGTCCATGGGGCGTACCACAGTGGAATCCGGAGACAGGTAAGGTAGTAAAGTGTGACTACTGCAAAGACAGGATAGATCAAGGATTAGAACCAGCCTGCGTAACAAAGTGCACTACCCATGCCCTTAAATGGATAAGAGCTGAGGAGGCATCCCTTCGGAAGAGAGAACGCTTTGTGAGGGAGAGCTATGAGTCTCTTTACTGATACTGTGGAGGTTGAAGAAGGTGTCAGGCTTGTCTCTGGAACGAGCGTGATTCTGACAACACTGGACAAGCTTGTTAATTGGGGTAGAAGCAACTCCCTGTGGCCGCTCACATTCGGACTCGCATGTTGTGCCATTGAGATGATGGCTACGGGCGCTTCACATCATGATCTTGACAGGTTTGGTATCCTCTTCAGGGCATCGCCAAGACAAGCAGATGTCATGATTGTAGCTGGTACGGTTACATATAAGATGGCACCGGTTGTGAAGAGGGTCTATGACCAGATGCCAGAGCCTAAATATGTTGTAGCGATGGGCAGTTGCGCATGCTCAGGAGGGGTGTTTAACACATACAGCACGGTCCAAGGGGTAGATAGCTTCCTTCCCGTGGATGTCTATGTCCCTGGCTGTCCACCAAGACCTGAGGCATTGATGTACGGGTTACTTAAACTACAGGAAAAGATAAAGGGAGAAAGGCAGCGTTGGGGCAGATGGAGATAGAAAGGCTCTCGGAGACAAGATTCGTCTTGCAGATGGGGCCACATCACCCTGCAACCCACGGCGTGTTGAGGCTGTACATGGAGTTTGAGGGTGAGAGGGTGTTAAAGTGCGTACCTGATGTGGGTTATCTTCACAGAGGGATTGAAAGGCTAGCCGAATATAAGTCTTATACCTCTGCATTGCCACTAACTGATAGGCTTGACTACATATCGAGTATGCTCAACAACATCGGCTACTGCGTTGCAGTGGAGAGGTTGATGGGTGTTGAGCCGCCGCCAAGAGCAAAGTTCATCCGGACGCTTGTCGCAGAGCTTGGAAGAATTAGCAGTCATCTTCTCTGGCTTGCCACTCATGCCCTCGATATAGGTGCGATGACAGTGTTTCTATACGCCTTTCGGGAAAGGGAGATGATTCTTGATATTTTTGAGAAAATCTGTGGTGCAAGGCTTACCGTGAGTTATGCGAGGATCGGCGGGGTAAGAAACGATCTCAAGGAAGAGGTTCTTCAAGAAATATATGATTTCACAGGCTTGATACTGAGACGGGTCGATGAATACGAAGGATTGCTTACGGAGAACAGGATATGGATAGAAAGGACGCGGGGTATTGGGGTAATCAGCCCTGAAGAGGCAGTCGCATGGGGCTTAACAGGTCCGGCGCTACGTGGTTCCGGTGTTTACTATGACATAAGAAAGCATATGCCTTACGATGCCTACGATCAGGTTGAGTTTAATGTCCCATTAGGAGAGAATGGAGACACGTACGATAGGTATCTATGCAGGATAAGGGAGATAAGCCAGTCAGCTCTTATTGTAAGACAGTGCATAGAGAAGATGCCCAAAGGGGAGATTCTTGCGGATTCCGCACCAGAGCTTGATATGCCGTGCCAGGGACATAGGATAATTTTGGCGGAAGGTTCCTTAAAACATGGATTTATAACACTTTTAGAAGAAAGACAGCCCGTTATGCCTGTAGGTGAGCTCTACTCAGCGGTTGAAGTTCCCAAAGGCGAGCTTGGTTTTTACATAGTAAGTGATGGATCAGGAAGACCTTTCAGGCTGAGACTGAGGGCACCATCGTTTGTTCATATACAAGCCATACCAAGGCTGTGTGAGGGACATCTACTTGCAGATGTAATAGCCATCATAGGGACGCTTGACATAGTTATGGGAGAGGCGGACAGATGACGGGCATCGTGAAGAAGGTACTGTTTTTTGACCTCCTTAAGAAGATGCTATTGTTTGACCTTCTTAGAGGAATGCTTATTACGTTAAAGACGATGTTTACTCATCCTGTCACAAGGAGATATCCAAAGGAAAAGAGGGATCCGTTTGATGGCTTTCGCGGTAGACACGCCTTTGTTAGAGATCCAGAGACAGGAACATATAGATGTGTTGCATGCACAAAATGCGCAGCAGTCTGTCCCCCACAATGTATACACATAGAGTATTCGGTCGATGCAGAGACAGGCAGGAGGATACTTACGAAGTACGAGATAGATGCCTTCAGATGTATCTTTTGTGGTTACTGCGAGGAGGTTTGCCCTGTTTGTGCCATCGTGTTAACAGAGTTTTATGAGTATGCCGCGTTTGATAGGAAAACAAACTATTTTGACATAGAATCCCTTTTAAGAAACTGGGATGAGTTCGTGGCAGGTTATGGGGATAGGGAATACGTGAACAAGTTCTGGAAACCTGAAGGAATTGATCTAAAGAGGTTGCCAGCAAAGAAGAGAACGATAACCCCTATCAAATTGAACAAGGAGGTATACAGTGGAGCCAGGTAGCTACATACCTGTTAAGTATCTGCCTGTCTTGGTTGCTTTAATTCTTGCTACTGTAATTGCAGTGGGAGGACTGATAGTAAACAGTATAGTTGCACCGCGAAGGTATAGTAGAGCAAAGCTTGTTGCTTTCGAGTCAGGTAATCCGCCAAGTGGTGCCCCAAGGGATAGGTTCTCCATAGGGTTTTTCTTGCTCGCCATTCTCTTTGTTGTGTTTGATGTTGAGGTGATATTTCTCTATCCATGGGCTGTCGCCTTCAATGAGATTGGTTCTGCAGGTTTTTGGGCGATGATTGGGTTTATCTGGCTGATTCTTATTGGTTACATTTACGAGATATTGATTGGAGCGCTTACATGGCATAAGAAATGATATATTCGATCAGTGTTGCGGAGGGTCACATGGCACAGAAGATGACATATTCGATCAGTGTTGCGGAGGATCTCAGGGCAAAGTTTCCAGAAAGGGTAATCGAGATAGCGAGTTTTAGGGGTCAGATAGCAGTGATTGTTAAAAATGAGGGGATAAAAGAGGTACTTAGATACTTGAGGGATGAGCATTCGTTTGATCATTTGCAGGATCTTTGTGGTGTTGACTACTTTCCTAGGAAACCAAGGTTTGAAGTGGTGTATCAGCTTTACAGCATCAGTAAGAGACACCAGATAAGGATAAGGGTGCAGGTTGATGAAGACGATCCAGAGATAGATAGTGTAACCGAACTCTGGCCGGGGAGTAACTGGCATGAGAGAGAGTGCTACGATATGTTCGGAATCAGGTTCAGAGGGCATCCTGACCTTCGCAGGATCCTTATGCCTGAAGACTGGGATGGTCATCCTTTGAGAAAGGATTACCCACTGCAAGGGAGATCTATCTGGTCCGGGTTTCAGAAAATATTGGAGGACAGAGAAGGATGACCGAGATCTTCTGGATAGTGGTAAAGACGGCCATAGTGTTTGGGGTTGTCCTTTTTCATGTAGCTTATACTACCTATGCTGAGCGTAAGATCATAGGTAGGGTGCAGGCCAGGTACGGTCCAAAGGAGGTTGGTCCGCACGGACTACTGCAACCAATTGCCGATTTTATAAAACTATTCTTCAAGGAGGATATCGTTCCCCAGGATGCGTACAGGCTGATCTTTAAGATCTCACCCGTTATCGTACTCGCCTTTACCATGGCGAATCTTACCGTCCTTCCATTTGACAAAGGATTTATCCTTGCTGATATAAACTTGGGGTTGCTTTTTATACTTGCATCAGCCTCTGTGGCAGTGTATGGCGTTATACTTGCAGGATGGTCATCAAACAGCAGATACTCGTTCCTTGGTGGGATAAGGTCTGCCGCCCAGGTGCTAAGTTATGAGATAGCCTTAGGGTTGAGCCTTGCTTCGGTGGTACTTATGGCTGGTTCGCTCAGGCTTTCAGATATAGTCATGGCTCAGTATGAGAGCCGTTTTGGCATGTATGTGATCCCACAAATTGTAGGTTTTGTCGTGTTTACTATCGCTGCCTTTGCAGAGACAAACAGGGCACCATTTGATCTACCGGAGGCAGAGACAGAGCTTGTTGCAGGCTATCTTACAGAATACAGTGCGTTCCGCTATGCTTTGTTCTTTCTTGCAGAGTATGTTGCCATGTATGTAATGGCATGCCTTGCTGTCTTGTGTTTTCTTGGTGGCTGGACGATTCCTCGTTTTGTTAGTGATCTTATCCCCTGGTTGTCTTATGTCCCCGGTACTGTTTGGTTTGCCTTGAAGGTTTATATCTTTATCTTTCTGTACATCTGGGTTAGGGCAACACTGCCGCGATACAGGTTTGATCAGCTTTTGAACATGGGCTGGAAAGTCTTAATACCTGCTGGAATATTTAACTTAGTGATTACAGCACTTATAAGGAGGCTTACGTGATGCTATATTTGATCTTCGGATATTTTGCCTTATCGATAATAGGGATAACTTTAATGGCACTTTCAAGGCGTAATCCTATCCATGCAGTATTGTGGCTGCTGCTACTTTTCATGCATATAGCAGTGCTTTATTTATTCCTTAATGCGGAGTTTCTTGCAGCTGTTCAGATTATAGTTTATGCAGGAGCGATACTTGTGATGTTTCTTTTTACAGTATTTTTGCTTGGCGTAAGGGAAATGCCAAGAGAAGAAAGATTTACGAATCTTTGGCAGGGAAGGGTGGCAGTAGGACTCGCTATGATGGCCGTTCTGGCATTGACGCTTTCAAAGATTATGCCTACATGGAAGGGACAATACAGCATTGAATACATCGAAAGGGTTGGACATACAAAAGCGGTTGGGTCAGTTCTTTTTAACGAGTTTGCCTTTCCTTTCTTTCTAATTGGTGTGATACTGCTAATCCCGATGATTGCAGTTGTGGCGATTGCATGGAGGGGTAGGTCATGATATCACTGGAGCTTTACCTGATCCTTGCGGCTACAGTTTTTGGTATGGGTTTGATAAGTGTGCTTATTAACAGAAATTTAATACTCCTCCTTATATCGCTTGAGGTGATGTTAAGCGGTGTAAACCTTGCCCTTGTTGCGTTGTCACATTATCTGCAGGATCTAAGGGGACAGGTTCTTGTGCTTTTTACAATCGCTGTGGCAGCAGGATCTGTTGCAGTGGGGCTTTCTTTGCTTGTCGGGAACTTTAGCCTGCGTGGAAACATAGACTTATCAGATTTAAGCGAACTTAAGGAGGACTTGCCAGAAAGATCAGATTTCCTTGCATCGCGAGGGGTTAAAAGATGATGGAGCTACTGCCACTGTGTGCGATTTGTGTTTCCCTGCTTGCAGCTGGTCTGATAGTTCTAATAGGGGATAGAAACCCTAATTTGCGTGAGGCTGTATCAATTATAGCAGGGGTGTTGAAGTTTTCTTTTGTAGTAATGATGATACCTCCTTTCCTTGAAGGCAAAGAGATTGCTATAAAGATAGCAACGATCCTTCCTGGTATAGATCTTGCCTTTAAGGTGGATGGTTTGGGCCTACTGTTTGCTATAGGGGCATCCTTCTTATGGGTATTGACTACATTTTATTCAATCGGTTACATGAGATCACTTCAAGAGCATGCTCAGACGAGATACTTTGCATGTTTTGCTATCTCCCTTGCATCTACCATGGGTATCGCCTTTGCATCAAACCTCTTTACAATGTTTATCTTCTATGAGGCACTAACTATTGCAACCATACCTTTGGTTGCCCATAAAGAGGATAAGGAATCGCTGGAAGGTGGAAGGCAATATGTAATATATCTGCTCGGCGGAGCAAAGCTATTTGCACTTGCAGCGATAGTTATCACATACATACTTACGGGAACGCTTGAATTCAGGCATGGAGGCATAATCTCTCAAGAACTGACCGACTTGCACAAGGGACTGCTTCAATTGGCCTTGCTCCTTTACGTATACGGTTTTACGAAGGCAGCCGTGATGCCACTGCATAGTTGGTTACCCGCAGCAATGGTTGCACCTACACCAGTAAGTGCTCTTCTTCACGCAGTTGCCGTAGTAAAGGCGGGTGTGTTCTCGATAGCGAGAGTTATCCTTCATGTTTACGGTCCTCAAACAATAAAGTCACTCGGTATACAGGACATCCTTTTCATCTTAACAGCATTTACCATTATAACTGCATCCTGTATTGCACTTACACGTGATAACTTTAAGGCAAGACTTGCCTTTTCAACTGTGAGTAACCTTTCATATATCATCCTCGGGGTGACAATGCTGTCACCAGCGGCTATCGTAGGCGGACTCATACATATAAGCATGCACGCGTTTTCTAAGATAACCATGTTTTTCGTTGCTGGCTCTGTATATGTCTCTTCCCATAAGACTGAGATAAGTCAACTAAACGGTATAGGTAGAAAGATGCCTGTCTCGATGTTTTCCTTCCTCCTGGCAACCCTGAGTATGATCGGTATCCCAGTGTTCGCAGGTTTTGTCTCAAAGTTTTATCTCGTAGAGGGAGCACTTGCCATAGGTAAACCCATACTCGTAGGTGTGTTCGTAACGAGCTCACTTCTTAATGCTGCGTACTTCTTGCCTATCGTTTACAGGGCATTCTTTATGAATCCAGATGACCCTACATCCCTCGAGAGCGTTAAGGAAAACTACTTCTGTGCCATCCCGTTGTTGATAACTGCTTTGTTTACCATTTTGCTCGGGATATATCCAGACTTTTTGATAAAGCTCATAAAGACGGTGATATGAAGATGACCGTTAAAGGCTGGCTTTACGTATCGTGTGTCTTAATCTTCATACTCGAGGCTGTCTTCTTAACGGCACTAGGATACGGACATCCTCATTTTCCTTTTGAGAAGGTGCCTGGATTTGGCTGCATTCTTGGGTTTGTCGGAGCTGGCTTGATAGTTCTCATTGCAAAACTCCTTAGCAAGATCCTTAGCAAGAAGGAGGACTATTATGCTGAATAGCTTTTTGCATCCAGGATTGGTTCTTATATTTGGGGCTTTTCTTACACCATTATTGTCCAAGAGGGTCAGATCTCCGTACGCTGTTTTGTTGACTGCTTCGGCCCTTTTTATCTGCCTGACATCTTCGCCTGGGCATTACGGATCTATCAGCTTATTTGGGTACGAGATCACGCCTCTGGTCAGGGTAGATAGCCTGAGTCTTTTGTTTGCTTATGTGTTTTGCATAGTCGGACTCATCGGGATGATCTATTGCTATCACATAGATGACTGGCTGCAGCATCTTGCAGGGCTAATGTATTGTGGAAGCGCTTTAGGTGTTGTGTTTGCTGCAGATATCTTGAGTTTCTATTTGTTTTGGGAAATGTTAGCGTTCAGTGCAGTCCTGCTCATCTGGGCACAAAGGTCTAAGCAGGCTGTAAAGGCTGGATACAGATACATAATGGTTCACGTATTCAGTGGCTTAATGGTATTTGCGGGTATGATGCTTTATATAACCAGTATTGGATCAGTCGAGTTCACAAACCTTACTCGTTACAGTAATGAGCCGTTCTTTTGGCTGATTCTTCTCGGCGTTATGTTGTGCGCAGCTGTGCCCCCCTTGAATGCGTGGCTACCAGATGCGTATCCGAGTGCCACCATTTATGGGAGTGTGTTTCTTAGCGCATTCACCACGAAATCAGCAGTCTATGCCTTGATCAGGGCATTTCCTGGGACTGAGCTATTGATATATTTTGGGGCAATCATGGCAATATATGGGGTTATATACGCAACAATGGAGAACAATCTAAGAAGGCTGCTGTCCTACCACATTATAAGTCAGGTTGGCTACATGGTCTGTGGGGTTGGGCTGGGTACAGCAATGGCACTTGATGGTTCTTCTGCTCATGCATTCGCTCACATCATTTATAAGGGTCTACTCTTTATGTCTGCGGGTGCCGTCATATATGCAACAGGCAAGGAAAAGATCTCAGAGCTTGGTGGTTTTTACAGATATAGCCCGATAGTTGCGCTTTTCTTCTTTGTCGGTGGTCTTTCGATATCTGGACTGCCATTAACAAGTGGTTTTGTTAGCAAGGCAGTAACCATTTCCGCATCGGCGGAGATTCATAATTCATTTGCCTATCTTCTTTTGAATCTTGCTACAACAGGAACGTTCTTGAGTATCGTCTTGAAGATGGGTTACTATACATTCTTTTCCGAACCGAGGACGGATTACAGAAGCTCGCCTATTCCAGCAAACATGAGCATTGCAATGGCTTTTGCGTCAGCCCTTTGCATAGTGATCGGATGTTTCCCGGGGGTCTTTTATAAACTCCTGCCATATCCCATAGAGTACAAACCTTACACCCTGCAACATATACTTGATACATTAGGGCTTTTTGCCTTTACCGGATTGGTTTTCAGCACCTTCCTTAAGAAACTGAAACCAAAACCAGTTTTAAACTTGGATACGGACTGGTTTTACCGAAAGGTTGGATTTGTATTCGTGAGAGGCCTTAACAAGACGGTAGTCCCGGCAGAGTATAACTACGTTGGAGTGGCTTACAGATGGCTCATGGATAGGGTAACCATACCTTTCGGGGAACGGGTTTCGAGCTTTGAACACAGAGTTGTCTATCCTTTAGCAGATCTTTTAGCGAGGAGGTTAAGGATACTTAGCGACGTAATCGGCATTATACAGAATGGAAAGATACAGGATTACGCCACTTACATGATTTTGTCATTGTTTCTCGTGTTAGTTGCGTATTTGATCATTGGAGGGTAAGGGGAATGAGGATTCTAGCTGAAAACGTGGTTGGTATATCTACGATCTTGGTATTACTGCCTCTCTTGGGGGCAGGACTTACTGTGGTCATAAGGCATCGGGGCGTAGGTATTTTCGCGGGTTTGCTCTCCTCTCTGGCAACCTTGATTATCACTCTGCTGTCCTTTTTGTCTCTTGATCCTTCGGTAAAAAGTTTTCAATTAGTCGATCTATATCCGTGGATCAGCTCATGGGGGGTTAATCTTGGTTTCGGGATCGACCACTTGAATGGTGTATTTTTGCTTCTAACAGCGCTTATAAGTGTGGTTGTGATCTTGCTATCGATAAAGACCGTAAAGGAAAAGATATCCTCCTACCTTTCTATGATCCTGTTACTTGAAGGCATCGTAATGGGTTACTTCCTGTCGACCAATCTGTTAGAGTTTTTCCTCTTCTACGAGGCGATGCTTATACCAGCCTTTTTGCTTATTCATCGGTGGGGTGGTGAAAGGGCTGGATATGCCTCAATGAAGTTTCTTCTTTATACCTTTGGCTTCAGTAGCTTTTTGTTCGTGGGTGTCATAGCTGTTTACTTTGTCAGTAAAAGTTTTGATTTTTCCGTGCTTTACTCTGTGAGGATGCCACCCGACTTGCAGATTCTTCTCTTTTTAAGTTTTCTTTTGGCTTTTGCAGTGAAGATACCAATCTTCCCTCTGCATGGTTGGCTTAGAGATACTTACTATGAGGCACCAATACCTGTTACCATTTATCTTTCTGCTGTCCTTGGAAAGATGGGGATATATGGTCTGCTTAGGGTTCTGCCCGCCTTTCCTGTGGCTTTAGCAAATTTGGGGCACTGGGTTGTACTGCTTTGTCTTTTTTCCTTTGTTTATGCCGCTTGCCTTGCCCTTTCCGAACGGGATATAAAGACGATGCTTTCTTACATGAGTTTGAGTCACGTGGGTATCATAGCTGCTGGTGCATTTACAAATACCCTGTACGGGTTTGAGGGTGCTGCTTTACAAAGCTTTAATCATGGAATACTTTCTGCTGCCTTGTTCTCAGTCGCCCTGATACTTTACACGCGAACGGGCTCTTTTGCAATAGATGGTTATGGTGCATTGGCAAAGAGAGCACCATGGCTTGTCTTCTTCACATGTGCTTTCATCATGGCTATAGGTGGCTTTCCCGGTTTGAACTACTTTAACGGCGAGCTTCTCCTTCTTGGTGGTATATTCTCCGTAAGCAAGATCCTTGGAGCATTAGCAATTTTGGGCATAGGCATCGGTGTTACTTATAAGGCATGGTTTTTCTATCGGGTCTTTCTAAGAAAACCAGGGGCGGAACTTAGCCGTTTCGTGAGTGACCTTCGAAAGGTAGAGCTTGCAGTATTTTGGGTCTTACTAGTTGTTACCATTTACCTTGGCTTAAATCCAGGGTTCATCATAGGTGAACTGCAGAACTTCTTTGCATCCATTGGAGGGGGTAGGTCATGAGTGCATTTCTCCCTGTATTACCAGAGCTGACAATGCTTCTTTTGGGTCTAATCACGTTTATAGTCGGTGTTCTGACAAGGAGACACACCTTAACAATATTTCTTGCTATATTGTCTATAAGCTCTGCTGCATTTTTGATTGTGGTGACAAAGTGGACAGGCGTTTTGGAAGCTGGGAGCTTCATATCAGACAGCTACAGCATGTTTTTTAGGGTCATCATATGCATGACAGGAGTGCTTATACTTGCTTTATCCCATGCCGAAAGAGCTACGATCGGTGACAAGACAGCGGAGTTTGCATTCCTTGTTATCATATCAGTCTTCGGAATGTGTTTAATGGCCGGTGCTGGAGACCTCATTGTTGTTTATCTTGCCCTTGAGACATTCTCTTTAAGCAGTTATGTTCTTGCTGGCTTTCTCAGGAAAGATCGAAGATCAATCGAGGCTGGGAGTAAATACTTTATACTCGGGACTGTTGCCTCGATACTCTTGCTTGTATCGATTGCCGTCTTTTACGGATTGACAGGTACGACATCCATTGAAGAGATCGGAAGACTCCTGAAAGATAAAGATCTCACTACTTCCTCCCTGGCATCAGTGTTTCTTATCTGCGCTTTTGCCTTCAAGTTGTCTCTCGCTCCTTTTCATGCATGGGCACCTGATGTATACGAAGGTTCGCCAACTGTTGTAACAGCCTTTTTCTCAGTTGGACCAAAGACGGCTGCATTCGCTGCACTTGGCAGGATCTTCATGTACGCTCTTGGGAAGATAGACCTTACAGTCGTGATCATTATACTTTCTGTGCTTTCTATGTTCATAGGTAATCTCCTTGCCTTAAGACAGACTAACCTTAAAAGGATGTTTGCATACTCATCAATAGCTCATGCAGGATATATTGTTATGGCATTTCTCTTAACAAAAGACGCCTTCCTATCATCAATCATGCCATACCTACTCACTTATGCATTTATGAACATTGGTGCTTTTGCTGTAGTATTGAGCATAAAAGAGGGAGAAAAACTATCGAGCTATTCAGGAGTTGCAAAGATACGTCCGCTACTTGGTTTTAGCATGACCGTGATCTTGTTTTCTTTGACTGGAATCCCCCCCACTGCTGGATTTATCGTGAAGTTCAACATCTTTAAGAATGTGTTCATGGCAGGTTATCCTTTCTTAGCACTTCTCGCTGTTCTTTTAAGCATCCCTTCAGCCTTTTACTATCTAAGGATTGTTCTTCTTATGTATAGAGACGCCCACGTCGATCCTCAGATAGTTTTGGATACCAAGTTGAATCAGTTGAATCAGGGTGTTAGTCTGGCGTCTGCATTGTTTCTGTTGTTTGCTGGGATTATGCCAACACTCACCCTTCCTCTATAAACCGTTGGGGCGTGCCTCTACCCTTTCTTTTGAGGCACGCTCCCCATCTAACTCAAGTATGGCAGCTAACCCGTATTGGGGGCTGCCACGGGACCGGGAAGCCTTGAAAAATGGGCATGTCTTGTAGGTTTTGTGACTTCGGGTTTCAAACTTGAGTCTAACGGGTGCCGGGCACCACTTTTATGCTTGGGGTAATCTCTCTTTCTACCCCGTCGAGTGCCGTTTCGGTAATCTTCAGCTTCCCGTCGAGAATCGAAGGGACGACCGCCTCGCTGCCACATCTCCTGCAGGTGAACTTCCAGGGGCAGCCGCATTCGGCGGGCGGCGCCCAGTCGACTTCACTGCTGCCGCAATCCGCGTGACGCACAGTGATCCCTTGCGCCAGCTCCTCGAAGTTAAAGACCGTGTCTGGGGCCACATGCTTTACACTGACGATAAACATGCCGCTCTACCTCCTCAACGCCACTCATTATCATTACCATAACCGGTACTTCTTCTTGCCTCTTTCGCTCCTTGAGTGGCGATTCGCCCTCCGGCCCGGAGCTTCCTGCTTGGGCTGTGAGAAATTTCTGGTGGTGGGAGAGGGCGCCGGAGCCGGTGGTGCTTGACCCTATCTTTGGTTCCGCTATATAATGAAGCGATAAAGGCTGTGGCAGCGTTTGACTTTTTAAGTGGGGGTTGCCTGTTGATGGAAAGCGAGGAAATCCGCCAGCTCTTTCTTGATTTCTTTGCTGCAAGGGAACACCGCGTTTTGCCAAGCGCTTCCCTCATCCCGGCGAATGATCCCAGCCTGCTGTGGACGGCGGCGGGGATGGTGCCTTTCAAGCCGTACTTCACGGGAACGGCGGAGCCAGAGCACCGGCGGGTGGCCACCTGCCAGAAGTGCCTGCGGACGCCGGATATCGAGTCGGTCGGCAAAACCGCCCGCCACCTCACCTTCTTTGAGATGCTCGGCAATTTCTCCTTCGGGGACTACTTCAAAGAAGAAGCGATTCCTTGGGCGTGGGAGTTGGTGACCAAGAGGTTCGGACTCAGTCCGGAGCAGCTTTGGGTTTCTGTTTATCTTGATGATGATGAGGCCTACCACTTGTGGCGGAAGGTCGGCGTCCCAGAGGCACGAATTGTCCGGTTAGGGAAGGAGACGAACTTCTGGGAGATCGGGGTGGGGCCCTGCGGTCCCTGCTCCGAGATCCATTTTGACTTTGGCCCGGAGCATTCTTGTGGTCCCGACTGCGGGGTGGGCTGCGACTGCGACCGCTTCCTGGAGATCTGGAACCTGGTCTTCATCCAGTTTTACCGGGACGAAGCCGGTAACTATTCACCCCTCGCGCAGAAGGGAATTGATACCGGCATGGGGCTCGAACGCATCGCTACCGTACTCCAGGGGGGCAAGACCGCTTTCGATACCGACCTTTTCCGGGACGTGATCGAGGAGATTGCCGAAGTCTTGAAAGTGGACTACGGCGCCGGTGGAGACGTGGGGCGGGCCGTGAAGGTCATTGCCGACCACACCCGGGCCGTAACTTTTGCGATTGCGGATGGAGCCCTGCCTTCGAATGAGGGCCGGGGCTACGTCATCAGGCGGCTCCTGCGCCGGGCCATCCGGTTCGGGAAACTTTTTGGCTGTGAGGAGCCCTTTTTGGACCGGGTGGCGGTGCGGGTGATCGATAAAATGGGTGCGGTTTACCCGGAACTGGGACAACAGAAACGGCATATCCTGCGCACGATCAGGATCGAAGAGGGGCGCTTCCTGGAGACGCTGAGCCTGGGGACGGAGATTCTCAACCGGATGATTGCTGACGCCCGCGCGCAGGGGCAGCGCACGCTTTCCGGCGAGGCGGCGTTCAAGCTTTACGACACCTACGGCTTTCCGCTCGAGCTCACGGAAGAGATCTGCGCGGAAGAGGGGCTAACGGTTGACCGCCAGGGGTTTGCGACGGCAATGGCCCAGCAGCGGGAACGGGCGAGGCAGGCCCGGGAGACGACGGAGTATCTCGGCGAGCGCGAGCGTTTTTACCGGGAAGCACGTGATGCCGGAATCGGGTCGCGCTTTACCGGTTACTACGCGCTGGAGGAGCCGGCACGGGTGCTCCTGATGGTGAAGAACGGGCGGCGCGTCGCCGCTGCCGAAAAAGGGGAAACGGTGGAGGTGGTGCTTGATGCGACGCCCTTTTACGCGGAGGCCGGCGGCCAGGTGTGCGATACGGGTGTTTTTACCGGGCCCGGCCTGCTGGCGGAGATCGAACATGTCGACCGCCCTGTGGAAAATATAATCGTTCACCGGGTCAAGGTAGTTGCGGGCACGCTGACGGAGGGGAATATTGTGACCGCATCTGTTGATGCCCCGCGTCGCAAGCAGACGGCGCGCAACCACACGGCCACCCACCTCCTTCACCAGTCACTAAAGGCGGTCCTGGGCGCGCACGTGAATCAGGCTGGCTCGCTGGTTGCGCCGGACCGGCTGCGTTTCGACTTTACCCATTACGAGGCGCTAACGCCTGAAGAACTTGAGCGGGTGGAGGCGATGGTGAACCAGGCGATCCTGGCCGCGATTCCGGTGGAAACCTTCGAAACCACGCTTGCCGAAGCGCGGGCGATGGGTGCCGTCGCCCTTTTTGGTGAGAAGTACGGGGAGCGGGTCCGGGTCGTCAAGATCGGCGAGTTCAGCATTGAGCTCTGCGGCGGTACCCACCTGAAAAATACAGCCGAAGCCGGCTTCTTCAAGATTGTTACCGAGGGCAGTGTCGCCTCAGGCGTCAGACGTATCGAGGCGGTTACCGGGGAGGCGGCTTTATCTTACATCAACGGCATCCTTCGCGATTACCAGGAGATAGCCGCAATTTTAAAGGTGGCGCCGCGCAACCTCGCTGCTGCGGTAAAAGCGCTTGCCGACCAGGTAAAGGAGCTCGCGCGGGAGAACGAGGCGCTCAAAGACCGGCTTGCTGCCGGGGAGGTGCAGGACCTGCTGCAGCGGGTGGAGGTAATCGACGGCGTGAATGTGCTGGCGAGCAGGGTTGGCACCGCCGAAATGCCTCGGCTCCGCAGCCTGATCGATGTTTTGCGGGAGCGACTCGGCTCAGGGGTTTTTATTTTAGGCGGGGTGGCGGAAGACAAGGTGAGTCTGATTGTTGCGGTAACGCCGGACCTGGTAAAGCGCGGTCTTCATGCCGGGATGCTGGTTAAGGAGCTGGCCAAGCTGGTTGACGGCGGCGGTGGTGGGCGACCGGAGCTGGCGCAGGCGGGCGGCAAGAACCCGGCAGGGCTGGAAGAGGCGTTGCGCTTTGGCAGGACTCTGGTTCAGGAGAAATTAAGAGGACAAAGATAGGGGAGAGATGACAGCGCCACCAAAAATTCCTCTTTACTCAGGAGGGAAAACGGATATAAGAGGTGTAATATCTTATGTAGGAGTGTTATCTCAGATCGCGGGGGATCGGGCGTGGGACAGGGCGATTACGGCGAGAGAACCGTTACTTTTAAAGTTCAGCGGGAAGAGCCCCAGACGATCCGGGAGATTATTATAGAGGTCATTACGGCACTTAAGGAAAGGGGTTACAACCCGGTCAACCAGCTTGTTGGGTACCTTCTTTCCGGTGATCCGGCCTACATCACGAGCCACCGTAACGCCCGCAACTTAATCCGCCGGCTGGAGCGCGACGAACTCCTCGAGGAGCTGGTGCGGGCTTACCTTCAAAAGTAGCTTGTGGTTTGCGCTGGCCAGGTTAATTGGCCTTGGTGGCAGAACAAGATAATAAATAAGAGAAGCCAAAGGCCAGGGGTTGCTCTGGCCTTCTTTATCAAAAAGCAGGTGGTTGCGTGCGCTTTTTAGGGCTTGATGTGGGGGACCGGACGATAGGTGTTGCGCTAAGCGACCCCTTAGGCATCACGGCCCAGGGGTTAACGGTCTTAGAGCGGGGAAGTATAAATGATGATGTGGCAAAAATCCTTTCGCTGGTGGCGGCGCACGACGTTTGCGAGGTGGTTGTCGGGCTACCGCGTTCCCTCAACGGGAGGGTAGGCCCGCAGGCCAGGAAGGTCTTAGAGTTCGCGGCCCGGCTGGAAAAAGAAGGGTTGGCAGTGAAGCTGTGGGACGAGCGTTTTTCTACGCGGGCTGCGGAACGCCACTTGATCGCGGCGGACGTGCGGCGGGAAAAGCGGCGCCGGGTGATCGATAAGCTCGCCGCCGTCTTGATCCTGCAGAATTACCTTGACCACCGGCGGCTGACCGATCCCGGCAGGGCTTGACGTCCTCTTGGCGAAGGTATATAATTCCAGTATCTTTGCCTCATGTTAAGGAGAATAAACGAGAAGGAGAAGGGTGATACGATGGCTGAAGAAACGGGCGAAATCATCACGCTGGTCGATGAAGAAGGGGAAGAGCACGATTTCGAATTACTCGATGTCCTGGAGGTTGACGGAGCGGAGTACGCGATCCTCTTTCCTTTAGGGCAGGATGATGCGGAGGTTGCCGAGGTCATCATTTTAAAGTACAGCCAGGACGAGGAAGGCAACGAAATCCTGGTTGACCCAGAAGACGAGGAATGGGAAAAGGTCGCGGACCTCTGGGAAGAGATGCAGGAATTAGGTGATGACGAAAGGTAGGAGGGGGCAGCTTTTTGCGCCGCAAGTCGCTTCAGGTTGCGGCAGTCGCCCTTTTAGGTACGGTCTTTGCGGTGCTGCTTGGCCTCTGGGCGGCGGAGAGGGTTTGCGTTGCCCCAGACGTTATCGTTCCTGGGGTTACGGTTGGCGGGATGGCTTTCGAGGGGCTTACCGCTGCCGAGGCGCTGGCCAGACTCAGGGATTATGAGGCGCGGCTTCTGCTGCGGCCGGTGCGGTTAGAATGCGCCGGGCGGGCGTGGGCACTGCCGCTCGCGCGCGCGGGTGTCGGTGTCGAGCACGCGAAGGTAATCAGCGAGGCTCTATCCGTAGGGCACAGAGGCTGGTTGCTCCACCGTTATCTGGAGCGGTACCGGGTTGCCCGGGAGGGGAAAGAGATTCCCATCCGGGTGCATGTGGACCGCCAGAAGCTGACCTCTCTGATCGCCGAATTGACGCAGGAGCTTACCATCCTGCCGCAGAACGCGGGTTTTAGGGTGCTCCCTGACGATAGAATCATCGTGATTCCGGCCCGGGAAGGGCGTTGTGTGGACGCGCCGGCGGCCTACGACCAGATGGTCGCTATCCTCAACGACCCGGGGCGGGAGCCGGTCATCCGGGTGGCCCTGCGGACGCTTTCTCCCGAGTACACCACCGAAGAAGTCCTGGCCATGGGGCTCAATTGTCTCTTAGGTGAGTACGCTACTACTTTCGCCCCGGAAAAAGTTAACCGGGTCTATAATATCAGCGTTGCTGCCGGAGCGCTTGACGGGTTGGTGGTTCGGCCGGGAGAAGTCGTTTCGTTTAACAAAGTGGTGGGCCCGCGCAGCAGCGAAGCCGGCTATAAGACGGCGCCGATGATCATTAACAACGAGTTTGTGGATGCTTTGGGAGGCGGCGTCTGCCAGGTTTCCACGACCCTTTACAACGCGGTGCTCCGCGCCGGATTGGCGGTGGTGGAACGCCACAACCATTCGCTTCCGGTGGGTTACGTGCCGGCAGGCCTTGACGCAACGGTGACGTACGGCGGGGCGGACTTTAAGTTCCGGAACAATACGGATAAATACCTTTACCTTCGCACGGCGATCCAGGGAAACCGTCTGGTGGTCAAGATTTTCGGGAACAACCGGTTTAAGCGGCGGGTGGAGGTCCGGAGCTGGGTCACGGAGGTGATCGAGCCCAAGCGGATTGAGCAGAGCGACCCCAACCTTGAAGTCGGAAAGAGGGTCGTGAAGCAGAAAGGCATCCGCGGTTGCCGGGCGCGGGCGGAGCGGTTGATCTACGACGGGGAACAAGTGGTGCGCGAAGAATTGCCGCCGAGCTTTTACCACCCGTTGGACGAGATTGTGGCCGTCGGGACAAAGGCTGTTCCTACGGTAATTGCTCCCAGGGAAGGGGTAACAAAACCAAAACCGGAGCCCGAACCGCAGCCGGAGACGACTGTTGAAGAGGCTTATCCGCAGGGTACGGGTTTCCCGGAAGGAGAACTACCGTCAGGGGTAGAATCTCCTGGAGAGACCGTTTACGAAAGTGGGCGTTAGGAGTTTGTGCCGGGTTGGGGGAGAATCCGGGAGATAATCCGGTTTAAAAGCCGGTTGAAAATTCGGGAGAGGCTCGGTGCTTTAAGGGCGGGACGCCGGTTGCTCACCGTCCTTTTGCTGCTGAGCGTCTCGTTTTTCGGTACCGGTTTTGCGGGCCTTTATCTTAACTGGGGGCTTAGGGCACCCGGCGGCGGCAAGGAACTCCTCTTCACCGTGCCTAAAGGGGTCAGCACCACCTGGGTGGCGGCAGAGCTGCACCGCCAGGGCATTATCAGAAGCCCGGGCAGTTTTCGCTTTTACAGCTACCTCCACAACTTCGATAAGAAGATTGTTAGCGGCACCTACCGCCTTTCCTCCGACATGCCTGTGCCCGTTATATTCGAACTGCTGACGCGCGGCAGGCAGGTCAGCGTGCGTTTTACCATTCCGGAAGGACTCACGTTAGACGAAATTGCTCTCCGGCTGGAGCGACAAGGAATCGTCCGGCGGGAGGATTTTCTCCGGGCGGCGGCCGAAGGCCGGTTTGCCTATCCCTTTTTGCCAAAAGGGCTCAAGGGTCCGGCACGCCTGGAAGGATACCTTTTCCCCGATACCTACGAGGTCTTTCCCGGCATTAGCGCGGCGGAGATTATCGACCGGATGCTCCGCCGTTTCGCCGCTGTGGCCGAAGAAATCGACCTTGCTGCCGGGGCGGCGCGGCAGGGACTTTCGCTCCACCAGGCGGTAACCCTCGCCTCCCTGGTGGAGCGGGAAGCAAAGCTCGCAACGGAGCGGCCCCTTATCGCCGGTGTGCTCTATAACCGCCTCCGGCGCGGGATGCTCCTGCAGGTCGATGCTACGGTAGAGTACGCGCTGGGAGAGCACCGCGAACGGATTCTGTACCGCGATCTGGAAGTCGATTCTCCCTATAACACTTACCGGGTGCACGGTCTTCCTCCGGGTCCCATCGCTGCCCCCGGCAAGGCCTCTCTCCTTGCCGTGATTCACCCGCAGCAAACGGACTATCTTTACTACGTTGCCAAACCGGACGGCAGCCACGCTTTCGCGCGCACCCTGACGGAACACAACGCCAACAAGCAGCGTTACCAGCCACGCCCATAGGTATAAGCCGCGTCGTAACTGGTAACTCTTCCATAAAAAGAGCGGGGAAGAGGATGTACCGGTACCGACGGCGAATCGTGATCTTTTTTCTCTGCGCGGGATTGTTGTACGGCGGGCTGCTGCTGCGGTTGACCCACCTTCAGGTAGTGCGCGGTGCCGCATACGCCTATGCCGCTTTCAGACAGCAGGCTGATGTGCTGCCGCTTGAGGAATACCCCCGGGGGAGTATCCTCGACGCCCACGGTATTTCCCTGACGGGTGAACACTGGGAAAAGCGGGTAGCGGTATTCCCGGCGCTGGTGCGGGAAAAACAGCAGGTGGCAGGCGGCCTCGCGGCGTTGCTCGGTGTTCCCGCAGAGCGGGTGGCGGCGCAAATCGGGCGCGACCCGGTTTGCCTCCCCTACCGTCTGACGGCTGGGCAGGCGGCGGCGATCACGAAAGCCGGCTGGCCGGGGGTTGCGGTTGTTCCCTACCGGGAGCGCTACGGCACGAGACCCCTGGCGGTCCATGTGGTAGGGCATCTGGGCCGGATCGGTTCGGGCGCGGAATACCGGAAGCTGGCGCGCACCGGAAAACCTTACGCCTTTGACGATTACGTGGGCAGGAAAGGGTGCGAGTACTACTACGAGTACCTCCTTAAAGGTACTGTGCCTTGTGCTGTCGCTGGGATTTACCGGGATGCGCGGGGCAGGGTTATCGGCGGCCTTGGGGTCCGCGTCGAAAGGTTCAAAGATGCCGGGCGGTCCGACCTGGTTCTGGCTATCGACAGCCGGGTGCAGCGGGCGGTAGAGTCGGTGATGGATGCGCAGGTGGCCCGGGGAGCAGTGGTGGTGCTTGCCGCGAGGAAAGGCGACATCCTATCTGTGGCCAGCAGGCCCGCCTTTGCACCGGCGCATCCCTGCAGCGAGCAGGCGGGTGACAGCGCCGCCTTTTTGGACCGGGCTTTTGCCCCTTACCCGCCGGGTTCAGTGTTTAAGATCCTGGTGGCTGCGGCGGCTTGTGAGGAGGGTGTGGTAAAACCGGAAAGCCGCTTTTTCTGCCGGGGCGCTAAAGACCCCCTCATCCCCTGCTGGCTACCTGCCGGTCACGGTGCCATAACCTTCGCCCGCGCCTTTGCCCAGTCCTGCAACCCGGTCTTTGCGCAGGTGGGGCTGGCCCTCGGGAAGACGCGGTTGCTTGCCTATTACCGGCGCTGCGGCTTCACCGACCGGGGAGTGGTAGGCTACCCCCTGCCCCGGGATGCGCGGCAAGAAGTGAGCTGTTACCTGCAGCCCCATAACCTGGTCAACCTGAGTGTGGGCCAGGGCCCCCTTCTGGTGACGCCTGTTCAGGTCGCGGCCCTGGTCAACGCCGTCGTTAACGACGGGGTCTATGTCCGGCCGCGCCTGGTAAAAGGCTTCCGCTGGCGCGGCGTTTTGGAGGAACTGCCGCCAGATGCCGGCAGGCGGGTTTTTTCGGCCGCAACCGCGGCCAAGTTACGGGAAATGATGGCGCTTTCGGTGGCCGAAGGCACCGGTCGGCAGGGTGGTACAGAAGAATGGAGTTGTGCGGGGAAGACGGGGACGGCCGAAACCGGGGGCAAAAGGAAGATCGCCTGGTTTGCCGGGTACGCACCGGCCGAACGGCCTAAGTATATCGTTGTGGTAATGGTGGAGAACGGCGAGAGCGGGGCCGCATCTGCCGCGCCGGTTTTCAAGGAGATTGTAAAAAGTCTCCTTTCTCAAGAAAATTTGCAAAATACCACTTCATCTTTCCCGGCAAAAAAGTTAAAATAAAAGTGTTACGCTATTCGGGGGACTGCCCGTTACCGGTTGCCGTTTAAAGGGTGCCCCCGGTGCGTTATACTATTTTTGTACGGACAGCCGGACCGCCTGTACAGGACGATGGAGGAGTGAGTTGCGTGCCGCAGTACGAATTTGAGTGCCGGCGTTGCGCCCACCGCTTTACAGTGCTGGTCAGCTGGGCGGAGAAGGAGAGTGTCCGTTGCCCTAAGTGCGGGAGCAGCGATCTAAAACAGATTTGGAGTCCTTTCAGCGCTCCAGGCCGGGGTTCGGAAGCTGGTGGTTGTCGGCCGACGGCCGAAGGTGGGTGAAGGATCTGATACTGGCGGGCCGTGGGCCCGCGCACGCTTGAAAAAACGCGGGGGTGAAGCTTTGATGGTAATTGAGGTTAACGAGCGGAATTTCGAGGAAGAGGTGTTAAAGAGCGAACTGCCGGTGCTAGTCGATTTTTGGGCGGCCTGGTGCGGACCTTGCCGGAGCATGTCACCGATAGTGGACCAGGTGGCTGATGAGTTTGCCGGGCGGGTGAAAGTAGCTAAGCTCAATGTTGACGAGAACCAGGCGCTTACCCAGCGCTACGGGATCAAGGGTATTCCCACCCTCCTCTTTTTCCAGCACGGCAAGGTGGTGGCGCAGGAGGTAGGTTATACGCCCAAGGAAACCGTAGTGCAGAAATTGCACCGCCTGCTCGGGGTTGAGTAGGCCGGCGAGTGGCGGTTTTGGTGCCAGCCACGCAGGGCTCCCGGCGAGGTCGGGGATTCAGGGACCATTCGCGGCAGGAGTTGCGGCATAATTTCAGTTGCACAGGGACCTGATTCTGTGCTATACTACGTTTGGTAGCGGTGGTGACGTTTAAGTCCTGGCAAAGAGTGGGTAGTTCCCACTCTTTCGTGTTAATTTAAGGGATGCCTGAAGACTTGTTGGGCGGGGGTTTTTACGGTGCAGGTAAAACACAGGATTGCCGACCGGGTGCAGGCGGTTGCCGGCCCGTTAGCGGCGGCGCTCGGTCTGGAAATTGTTGATGTGGAATACCGGAAGGAAGGGGGCCGCTGGGTCCTGCGGGTTTTCATCGATAAGGCGGACGGGGTGGGACTTGACGATTGCGAGGCCCTCTCCGAGCGGCTAGGTCAAGAGCTTGACCGTCAGGATATCATTCCCCACGCCTACGCCTTAGAGGTATCTTCTCCTGGGATCGAACGGCCGCTCAAAAAACCGGCCGATTTTTTGCGTTTTACCGGTCACGAAGCGCGTATTTTGACCGCAACTCCTTTTGAAGGACGGCGTAAATTCACCGGCAGGATTATCGCGGCGGGTGAGGAGAAGGTGCGGTTACTCGTCGAGGGGGCCGAACTGGAGATTCCGTACACGGCAATTCAAAAGGCCAACTTGGTATTTCACTGGCAGTAGGGGGGCTGACGGTTGAACATAGAGTTCTTAAGAGCACTGCGCGACTTAGAGAAAGAGAGAGGTCTTGCGACCGAGATGCTGTTGGAGGCGATTGAGGCGGCGCTCCTTTCGGCTTACCGGCGCCACTTCGGCTCGACGCAAAACGCCCGTGTCTATATCGACCGGGAAACGGGCGAGTGCCGAGTTTTTGCCCAGCGCGTGGTTGTTGAGTCGGTTGGCGACCCGCGGGCGGAGATTTCCCTCGCGGAAGCTAAGGCGATTGACCCGCGCTACGAGGTAGGCGATATCGTGGAGATAGAAGTTACCCCCAAAGATTTCGGCCGGATCGCGGCCCAGACGGCAAAGCAGGTGGTGGTCCAGCGCATTCGCGAGGCCGAGCGCAACATGATTTACGAGATGTACGCCAGCCGTGAAGGGGACATAATCACGGGGACGGTCCAGCGGGTGGAGCAGCGCCACGTCTATATCGAGCTGGCCAAGACCGAGGCGGTCCTCCCGCCGGCGGAGCAGATACCCGGCGAGCGTTACCGGCCGGGTGACCGGATCCGCGCGTTCATCCTGGAGGTGCGGAAGACGCCTAAAGGCCCCCAGATCATCGTTTCGCGGACGCACCCGGGATTTCTGCGGCGTCTCTTTGAGATCGAGGTGCCGGAGATCCAGGAGGGGCTGGTGGAGATGAAGGCGGTAGCCCGTGAAGCGGGCGTCCGTTCCAAGATCGCGGTTTACTCCCGCGACCCAAACGTTGATCCTGTAGGCGCCTGCGTTGGCCCGAAGGGAGTCCGGGTGCAGGCGGTGGTTAACGAACTACGCCACGAAAAGATCGACGTTGTTCGGTGGGACCCCGACCCCTCCCGTTTTATAGCCGAGGCCTTGAGCCCGGCAAAGGCTGTGGCGGTGGAGGTATGGGAGGAAGAAAAGATTGCCCGCGTCATCGTGCCGGACAGCCAGCTTTCGCTGGCTATTGGGAAAGAGGGGCAGAATGCGCGCCTGGTGGCGAAGCTGACGGGGTGGAAGATCGACATCAAGAGTGAGTCGCAGATGGAGGAAATCTACGCCCAGGAATACGCCGCTTTTTACAAGGAGCAGGAAGAGGAATATGCGGAACGTGGGAGCTGACAGGTGGGAACACCGGCTTTGGTAACCGGAGTCGCTCGTGCCAGCGCTTGGGGGTATGGGTTTGGCGCGGAGTAAGAGGGTGCCGTTACGGCAGTGCGTTGGCTGCCGCGAGATGAAGCCGAAAAGGGAGCTTATCCGGGTGGTACGTACCCCTGACGGGGAGATCCTGGTTGATCATACCGGGAAAAAATCGGGCCGGGGGGCTTATATCTGCCCGTCGGCAGATTGCATGGCCGCAGCGATTAAGACCAGGAAACTCGAGCGCGTTTTCGAACAAAACATACCCGCAGAAGTAATCGATGCCATTCGAGAGGAGTTGATGCGGCGGTGCCCGCCAAAAACATAGTCCAGCTCTTGGGTCTGGGGCAGCGAGCTGGCCAGGTGGCTTCCGGGAATTTCGTCGTCCGGGTTAAAATCAGGAAGCGGGAAGCGCGCCTTGTTATTGTTGCTGCCGACGCCGCCGGTCAGACTGCCAAGGATTTCCAGCGCTTTGCGCGGGGGACGGGAATTCCGGTTGTTGTTTACGGCCGGAAGGCTGAATTGGGGGCGGCACTTGGCCGGCCGCCCCGGGCGGTGGTAGCCGTTCTCGATGAAAGTCTCGCGGCGCGCATTCTTAACCTGATAGGGGGAGGCGAGAAATAGGCTTGTTTCGTTTAGAGGCGGAGGTGATGGAATGGCGAAAAAAAGGGTGCATGAACTGGCGAAAGAGCTAAACATGGAGAGTAAAGAATTGATAAAAAAGCTTGCCGATTTAGGCATTGAAGTCAAATGTAATTTCTCGGCTTTGACCGAGGAAGAAGAGATGAAATTACGGGCCTCACTTGCGGCAAGAGCTACGCGGCCGGCGGGTGAGCACGCTGTTGTGGTGAACCCTTCCCCTGCGAAACCCAGAGGGGAGCGGGAAGCACCGGATGCAGGCGGGGAGAAAGCTTCCGGGGGGCCGGCGCCGCCGCCGCGGACGGAAGCAAAAGAACCGAAGCCGGAGGCGGTAGCGAAAGATGCGTCTGCCCTTTCGAAGTATGGGCCGGGTTTGGTCGATAGAGTGCCGCAACGTCCTCCCGACAGGAGGTTTGCGGAGCGCCCGCTGACCTTCGAGAAAAAGATAGGCAAAGGTATCTTAGGTGGAATTACCGCTCCTGCCGTGCGGCCGGAACCCAAGGCGGCTCCCGAAGCCAGGCCAGCGGATGTCGCTAGGGAGCAGGGCCAGGCGACCGTTGCTGCGCCGGTTAAACCGGCAGTCACCGAGGCGCCCGCCTCCGAGAAACCGGCTGATGCGGCACCAGCTGTGGCACCCGTCCCCCAGCAGGCCGCGGGAGCGGCGGCGGTACGGAAACCACCAGAGGTGCAGAAAGTGACGGGTGCCGTCGGGAAAGGAATGGTTACCCTGCCGGAACCCCGGCGCGAGCGGGAAGCCATAGGAAGGCCGGAGGGGCACAAGCCCTTTTCGCGGCCGGCAACCGGGACTGGCAAAGCCAGACAGCCAAGAGAAGGACGTCCGCATACCGGACGGCGCGAGTTGCCCGGGGAGAAAAAGGAGACCCGTCCTGCGGGTGACCGGCGCCCTGCGGGTGACCGGCGGCCGCCGAAGCTCGGCGTGATTCCGCCACCGCCGCAGGTGGATAAGACCAAGGTCCAGCAGAAAACGGAACGGTTCAAACCGGAGAAGAAGATCAAAGAGCGGGCTACGGACCGTTTCCTGCCTG
The DNA here is from genome assembly GCF_003815015.1 of Thermodesulfitimonas autotrophica. Lineage (NCBI taxonomy): Bacteria > Bacillati > Bacillota > Clostridia > Thermoanaerobacterales > Thermoanaerobacteraceae > Thermodesulfitimonas > Thermodesulfitimonas autotrophica. The sequence continues at coordinate 391,928 of NZ_RKRE01000002.1, read as the reverse complement.
AGTGGGAAGAAGAAGGCGAAAAACTCAAGAATAAGTTGGTCAAGCGGCGGAAGGAGACTGCGGCTCAGGCCCTAAGACCGGTTGAGAGGAAACCAATCCAGATCGGCGAGACGATCACCATCAAGGATCTGGCCGAGAAGATGCACGTAAAGGCCGCCGACCTCATCAAAAGGCTGATGATGCTTGGAATGCTGGTGACGATAAACCAGGAAATCGACGCCGAGACGGCTGCGATCCTGGCTCAAGAGTTCGGCTACGAGGTCGAGGTCAAGCCGGAGTTCGATATCGAATCGCTGCTGGCCGAAGAACCGGAAACCGATCCCGCGGCGCTGAAACCCCGACCGCCGATAGTAACGGTGATGGGCCACGTGGACCACGGCAAGACATCGCTGCTGGACGCCATCCGTAAGACCAACGTGACCGCCACGGAAGCAGGGGGCATTACGCAGCACATCGGTGCTTACCAGGTCGAAAAGAATAACCGGAAGATCACCTTCATCGATACTCCCGGCCACGAAGCTTTTACCGCGATGCGGGCACGGGGCGCCAAAGTAACCGACGTAGCGGTACTGGTGGTGGCGGCCGACGACGGTGTCATGCCGCAGACGGTTGAGGCCATTAACCACGCCCGGGCAGCCAACGTGCCGATAGTGGTTGCCCTGAACAAGATCGATAAGCCGAACGCCAACCCCGACCGGGTGAAAAAAGAGCTTGCCGACCAGGGCCTCGTTCCGGAAGACTGGGGCGGCGATACGATTGTGGTTCCGGTTTCGGCTTTAAAGAAACAGGGGATCGAAGACCTTCTGGAAATGATCCTGCTGGTAGCCGATATTTTAGAACTCAAGGCCAATCCGGACCGTCCCGCGCGGGGGACAATCATCGAATCGCGCCTCGATAAGGGACGCGGTCCCGTTGCCACCGTGCTGGTGCAGAACGGTACCCTCAACGTCGGCGATACCCTCGTTGCGGGCCAGCAGTTCGCGCGGGTCCGGGCCATGATCGATGACCGTGGCCGGCGGGTGAGCGAGGCGGGCCCCTCGACACCGGTAGAAGTGCTCGGCTTTTCAGAGGTGCCTGAGGCGGGCGAGGCCTTTGTGGTTGTGGAGGAGCGGTTGGCCCGCCAGATCGCGCAGAAGCGCCTGGCAAAGAAGCGTGAGGAAGAGGCCCGCGCCCGGGCGAAAATTGCCCTTGAGGATGTCTATAGACGCATCCAGGAAGGGCAGATCAAGGAGTTGCCGCTGATCGTCAAGGCTGACGTTCAGGGCTCGGTTGAGGCTTTGAGTAAGGCCCTCGAGCGCTTAGGCACTGACGAGGTCAGGGTTAACCTGATTCATACGGGCGTAGGGGCCATCACCGAAACCGATATCATGCTGGCCTCGGCTTCTGGTGCGATTATCATCGGTTTCAACGTGCGCCCCGACGTGAACGCACGCAAGGCGCAGGAGCGCGAAAAGGTCGATATCCGGCTCTACCAGGTAATCTACGACGCGATCAACGATGTGAAGGCAGCCCTCTCCGGTTTGCTCGAGCCCGAGTACCGCGAGGTCGTGACCGGACGGGCGGAGGTGCGGAAGGTCTTCCACGTCTCCCGGCTGGGTACCATTGCGGGCTGCTACGTTAGCGAGGGCAAGGTGGGCCGGGATGCGAGTGTCAGAGTAATCCGGGACGGTGTTGTGGTGCATACCGGCAAGATTTCCTCCCTTAAGCGGTTTAAGGACGATGTCCGCGAGGTGGCGCAGGGCTTCGAGTGCGGCCTGATGGTCGAGAATTACAACGACATCCAGGAAGGAGACGAACTGGAGTTCTTTGTGACCGAGGCTGTCAAGCGCCAGCTTGAGTAAACGGAGGTAAATCGATGGCACACCGCGCAGCGCGTTTGGCCGAGGCGATTAAAGAAGAGCTGGCCGATATTTTCCAAAACGAGCTGAAAGATCCGCGTCTCGGTTTTCTCACGATTACTAGGGTCGAGGTATCGTCCGACCTGCGGTACGCGAAAGTTTTCCTGAGCGTTTATGGTTCGCCTGCGGAGTGCGAGAGCACGCTCGGGGTGCTCGAAAGAGCACAGGGTTTTATCCGCAGCCAGCTCGGCCGGCGGATCAGACTCCGCCATGTTCCGGAGATTAGTTTCCGGTTTGACCCCTCTATCGACTACGGCGTAAAGATTGCGCGCCTGATAGATGAACTAAAGAAGGATGGGGCCAGTGAGCAGCCTAAGTAGGGTAGCCGAGGAGCTTAAGCGGGGACGGCGGTTTCTTATTGTCGGGCACGTGATGCCGGACGGTGACTGCATCGGTTCGATGCTGGCGCTGAGTCTGGCGTGCGAGCGGGCGGGAAAGGAGACGGTCCTTGCTCTACCCGGGCCGGTGCCGTCGATTTACTCCTTCTTACCGGCCGTCGACCGGATTTGCGTGGAGCCTGCGCTGCTGCAGCGCGGCACGGACGCTTTCAGCGCCGTCGTGATTCTTGATACTTCGGTTCCGGAGCGGCTCGGGAACTTAGAGCCTGTGATCAACGAATTGCGGGCCTCCGGAACACCGGCGATTCTGATTGACCACCACGTATCAGCAGCGGCGTACGCGGATCTTAATTTTGTCGATCCCGGGGCAGCGGCGGTGGGTGAGATCATCTTCGACCTGTTGAAGCTTCTTGGCTGGCAAATCGACAGGATGATCGCCACCTGTCTTTACGTTACAGTGGCGACCGATACGGGTGGCTTCCGCTACGAGACGACCACTGCGGCTACCCACCGGCGCGTGGCGGAGTTTATCGAGGCTGGCGCCAACGTACGCGAGATCAGCCTGCGGGTCTTTGAGGAGAAACCGTTCAAAAGCATTGAAGCGCTGCGGGCGGCGCTCAACACGCTCGAACTCAGCCCCTGCGGCAGGGTCGCCTGGATGAGCCTGACGCGGGAGGTGGCGGCGGGGCTTCAGCTCGCGGACGAGCATACCGACGGGATCGTAAGCTACGGCCGGATGATCGAGGGGGTCGAAGTAGCACTTTTCTTCCGGGAGATGGACGATGGCCGGGTAAAGGTGAGCTTTCGCTCGAAGAATTTTGTTAACGCGAGCCGGCTGGCCGCTCAGTTTGGCGGGGGCGGTCACCCGCGGGCGGCCGGTGCGGTGGTGCAAGGGGAGCTGGAGCGCATTAAAGCGGCGGTAATCGAGGCGGCGGTCGCTGCGGTCCGGGAAGAAGGGCAGTGACGGCACCGGTGGATGGAGTGGTTAACGTTTTAAAACCGCCGGGGATGACGTCGCACGATGTTGTAGATTGGATGCGCAGGCTGGTTGGGTTGAAGCGGGTTGGCCATACGGGGACCCTTGATCCTGGCGCGGCTGGTGTTCTCATCCTCCTGCTCGGGCGGGCGACGCGGGCGGCCCAATTTATCGCGGACGATAAAGAGTACCGGGCTGAAGCCATCTTCGGGATTGAGACCGATACGCAGGATGCATGGGGCAGGATTACCGCCTGCCGGGATGCCTCCGGTTTGAGACCGGAGGACGTTGCCGCTGTCCTCCCGTCCTTCTCGGGGCGGATAAGTCAGGTGCCGCCGCCCGTATCGGCGGTGCACTACCGGGGCGAACGGCTTTACAAACTGGCCCGGGCCGGTGCGATAGTGGCGGCGCCGCCCAGGACGGTTGAGATTTATTCACTGCGGCTTTTGGACGGAAAATGGGGACAAAAGCACCCCCGCGCCCTTCTTCACGTTGCCTGTTCCAAGGGGACCTACATCCGGACCCTGGTTGCAGAGATAGGGAGGGTCTTAGGGTGTGGCGCGACTTTAAGTTTTCTATTGCGGACGCGGGTAGGTTGCTTTGAGGTGGGGGCAGCCCACGCCTTGGAAGAGTTGGCTGCGCTTAAAGCAGAGGGGAGGCTTAAGGAGGCTGTTATTCCGGTTTCTGAGGCTCTGACCCACCTTCCCGCAGTAGCGGTAAAGCCTTCGGCCGTTAAGGCGGTGCGCTGTGGGAGCCGGCTCTACCCTGCGGGTACGGCGGATTTTGGCGGGGCTTTAGAACCAGGTACGCTGGTCAGACTCGTGGCGGGGCAGGACCTTTTGGCCGTTGCCCGTTTGGAGTTGACCGCAAACGAAGAAATCACCTTCAAACCGGTTTGGGTTTATACTTCCTGACTTCAGGGCAGGGGAGGTTCGATCTTGCAGGTTCTGACCAGTTATCAAGGCTTACGGCATTCATACCGGAAGATTTGCGTAGGACTCGGCAATTTCGACGGGGTTCACCTCGGCCACCAGCGCATCATCAAAAGACTAGTGGAGTATGCGCGGGAGAACCAGGGGACCGCGGCGGTTTTCACTTTCGAGCCTCATCCGGCCATGGTTCTGCGCCCGGACGCGGCACCGCCGCTCCTGCTTGCTCCCGAACTCAAGCAGCGCTTGATCGGCAGTTTTGGCGTGGATATCCTGCTCGCTATTCCTTTTACCCGGGAATTTGCGCTGCTATCGCCGGAGGCGTTTATCCGGGAGGTTCTCTGCGCGGAAATCGGTGTGGCGGCGGTTTTTGTCGGCTACAACTATACGTTCGGCCACCGGGGCGCGGGAACACCCGAGACCCTGCGGGAACTTGGCGCGCGGTACGGTTTTACGGTTGAGGTGATCCCACCGGTGCTGGTGGGCGACCAGCCCGTTTCTTCCACCCTCATTCGCGGTTTGATTGCGGCGGGAAAGGTGGAGGAGGCGCAGCGTTACCTTGGCTATTATCCCGTGTTCGCCGGAACGGTGGTGTCTGGCGCGAAGCGGGGAACCGAGCTCGGGTTTCCGACAGCGAACCTTGAGGTTGATTCCCAGGTTTTGGTCCCGGCCAACGGGGTCTACGCGGTGAAAGCGGTGGTCGACGGGGAGGTCTTTCTTGGTGTAGCCAACATCGGCGTCTGCCCGACTTTTGCGGGCGATGCTCCGGCTGGGCGGCGGGTTGAGGTCTTTCTCTTCGACTTCCACGGCGACCTTTACGGTAAACGGCTGGAAGTATCTTTTACCCGGCGGCTCCGCGAAGAGCGCTGTTTCCGGTCGGTCGCGGAGCTTGTGGAGCAGATCCGGCGGGATGTGGCTGCGGCCCGCGCGCTTGCTAAATAAGGGCGTTTGCCGCGGGCGGACGATAATAAAAAAGTTATATGCTCTGTATAATGATAATGGCGTGGTGGGGCCAATACTTATCACAGGTGAGCCGCAGAATAATTTACACCGCTTCTTCTTTGTGTTAAAATCAAACTTGGGTTTGATCGCGTGAGGAGGCGCCCGCGTGGAGCTGACCGGTGCGGCGCAAAAGCTGGCGGATTTCAAGATCTGGCTTGACCAGATTGCGGTAATCTGTCTCAGTGAGGAGTTCCAGCGGTTAAGGGCCGAGCTCGAGTCTTTTTATAAGCGTTCAGATCCCGCGGGAGCAAGCGTCAAGGCATTTGCCGATGCGCTTTACGCCTTTTTGAGCGAAGCTGAGGAAAGCGCGGCGAGGCCTGCCGGATAGGGAAGCACCGATGCGGGTCATCGTTACGGAGCATGCTGCACGGCGGCTTCGTAAAGCGCGCCAGGCGGAGATTACCATGCGGGATATTATTGCCGCTGCGGAGGCGGTGCCGGGGACGGTCTTAACGGCCACCCGTTTCCGGGGCTTTGTGGCCCGGTCGGGCAGGGTTTTCGACCTTGTAGTTAAGGATATCCCCGAAGGGCGCCTGGTAATTACCGTGATCGGGAAATGAACCGTAGGCGCGGTTGGGACCGTTGGGGACGGTGCGACTGGGCTTACGGCAATTAGAGGGAGGTGAAGGTTGGTGGCGCTGACGGCGGAGAGGAAGAAGGAGCTCATCGAAGGTTTCCGGATTCACGAAAACGATACCGGTTCGCCGGAAGTGCAGGTAGCCATCCTGACCGAGAGGATCAACCAGCTAAGCGAGCACTTGAGGGTCCACAAAAAGGATTTTCACTCGCGGCGAGGCCTCTTGAAAATGGTCGGGCAGCGACGGGCGCTCTTAAACTACCTGCGCGATTATGATTTTAAACGTTACCAGCGTCTGATTGAAAAGTTAGGTTTGCGGAAGTAGGCGGGGGTAAGCCCCCCCTTTTTTATAGGCGAAAACCTGGTTTGCAGGAGGTAATACAGGAGGCAAGTTTCAATTATGCAGGATAGGGTAATTCACAAAAAAGAAATGGTTATCGGCGGCCGGCCACTGGTTCTCGAAGTGGGCCGGGTTGCCCGGCAGGCATCGGGCGCGGTTCTGGCGCGTTACGGCGATACCGTGGTGTTAGTGACGGCGACGATGGCTGCGGAGCCGCGGGAAGGGATAGACTTCTTTCCGCTTCTCGTGGATTACGAGGAACGCCATTACGCTGTAGGAAAGATACCCGGAGGCTTTCTCCGGCGCGAAGGGAAACCGGGCGAGAAAGCTGTCCTCTCAGCAAGGCTTATCGACCGTTCCATCCGGCCGCTTTTCCCCCAGAAGTTGCGGCGGGACGTGCACGTGGTGGCTACAATCATGTCGGTAGACCAGGATTGCGCCCCGGAGATCACGGCGATGATCGGGGCGTCGGCGGCCCTTTCTCTTTCTGAGATTCCCTTCGCCGGGCCGATCGGTGGCGTTATCGTCGGCTTGGTTGATGGGGAATACGTGATTAATCCTACGGTTGCGCAGGAGGAGCGGAATAAGCTCCACCTCGTGGTGGCCGGTACCCGGGACGCGATTATGATGGTGGAGTGCGGGGCGAAAGAGGTGCCCGAAAGCGAGATTCTGGAGGCCATCGACCGCGGACACCAGGTCGTGCGGGAGATTGTCGATTTCATCGCCGCCTTCCGGGAAGAGGCACTGGCCCTGGGCTTAGCATCGCCCAAACTGGCAATAGAATTCCCGGAGCCCGATCCGGTAATGGTCCAGGAAGTCAGGGAGGCCGGCCAGACGGCCCTCGCGGCCGCGATCCGGCGTTGTGTTGACGCGCGGTTAGACAAGAAGGCCCGCGAAGAGCTAGTGGAAAACGCGAAGAAAGAGTTGACGGCTGCTCTCCTAGAAAAATACCCGGAGGCGGAGGCCCTAATCCGGGAAGAGCTCGAAGCGGTGGAGAAGAAGATCGTCCGGGAGCTGATCCGGGATGAGAAGATCCGGATTGACGGTCGGGGGCTGCGCGAGATTCGTCCTCTCAGCGTCGAAGTCGGGGTGCTGCCGCGGGCGCACGGCTCCGGGCTTTTCACCCGGGGGCAGACCCAGGTTCTTTCTGCGGTTACGCTGGGTCCGGTAGGTGACGAGCAGATCTTGGACGGGCTCGGCATCGAGGAGACCAAACGCTTTATGCACCATTACAATTTCCCGCCCTACAGCACGGGCGAGGCCCGGCCGATCCGCTCCCCCGGGAGGCGGGAGATCGGACACGGCGCGCTTGCCGAGCGGGCGCTCGAAGCGGTTCTCCCGCCGGAAGACGTCTTTCCATATACAATCCGGATCGTGTCGGAGGTTCTCGAATCAAACGGTTCCACCTCCATGGCGAGTGTTTGTGCCAGCACCCTTGCGCTTATGGATGCGGGCGTACCAATAAAGGCTCCGGTAGCGGGGATCGCCATGGGGCTGATCAAGGATGGTGATACGGTCAGTATCCTGACCGACATCCAAGGAGTTGAAGACCGCCTTGGGGACATGGACTTTAAGGTGGCCGGCAGCGCCGCAGGGGTGACGGCCCTGCAGATGGACATCAAGATCCCCGGGGTTACGCGGGAAATCTTAGAGCGGGCGCTCGCGCAGGCGCGCGAGGCGCGGCTTTACATCCTGGAAACGATGAAACAGACCATTGCGGCGCCGCGTCCGGAACTTTCGCCTTATGCGCCGCGCGTCCTCCATATGGTAATCGATCCGGAGAAGATTCGCGACGTTATTGGTCCCGGCGGTAAAGTCATCCGGAAGATTATCGAGCTTACGGGAGCCGAGATCGACGTGGAGGATGACGGCCGGGTTTACATCACCGCGCCAACGGAGGAAGCCGGTCGCAAGGCGATGGAGATCATCCAGAATCTCACCGCGGAGGTTACGGTGGGGCAGGTTTACCTGGGCCGGGTGACGCGGGTGGCCGATTTCGGGTGTTTTGTAGAGATCATTCCCGGTGTCCTCGGCTTGCCCGGTAAAGAGGGGCTCGTGCACATCTCCCAGCTCGCGCCGCAGCGGGTGGAAAAAGTAGAGGATGTGGTGAAGGAAGGTGACCAGATCCTCGTCAAAGTCATCGGCTACGATAATCAAGGCAAAATAAAGCTCTCGAAAAAAGAGGCGATGCGGGCTGTAGAGCAGCGGGAGAATAAACGCCCTGACAGGCGTTCGCAGCGGATCAGGATCCGGTCCTCGAAGTAGCCGGCTGACCCGAAAATATTTTCCCGGCGAGCCGCATAAGGATTTACAAAGCGATCCCCGTCAAGGGGATTTTGCCTTTTAAAGGGGGTTGTCCGCGTGCCTTACCTGGTCTTGCGGCTCCGCTGGCCGTTGCGCTTTCTCGCTCTTCTTCTCCTCGCTCTCGGTATTCCCTCTGTCACCGGCTACCTGATGTCGGGTGGCGAAAAAACGGTTTTGACTGCTGCCCCCGGCCCCGTTTATCAGGGGTCGGCAGCGAAGCGGCTTATCGCCCTGACCTTTAACGTTTACTGGGGTGAGGAATACCTGCCCGCCATTTTGAAGCTGCTGCGGGGGAAAAAGGTAAAGGCGACCTTTTTCCTCGGCGGTCAATGGGTGGAAAAGTTTCCGGAGTTGGCGCAGGATATCGCCCGGGATTTTGAAGTGGGCAGCCACGGCTACGCCCACCGGGAGCCGAATCACCTCTCGGTTGCGGATAACCTGGCGGAGATCAGGCGGGCGGAGGCGATCATCGAAAGTGTGACCAAGAAGCGGCCCCGTTTTTTTGCGCCGCCTTACGGCGACTGTGGTCCTACCGTTCTCGAAGCGGCGGCTCAGGCCGGCTACCGGGTGATTCTCTGGAGCATCGATCCGGTTGACTGGCGCAATCCCCCGGCGGCGGCGATCAGCAGCAAGGTGGTCAGCCGCGCGCACAACGGGGCCATCGTCCTCCTTCACCCTACAGCGCCCACTCTTGAGGCGCTGCCGACGATAATTGAGGAACTACGGGGGCGGGGTTTCGAGTTTGTCACCATCTCGGAGCTTCTATCCGAAGCGGAAGCGCAACCGGGGCGATGAGGGTTGCCAAGGTTTTTCCTTTGCGTTGAGCGATGGTGCCTATCATTTCTATTGTTAGTGCTGGCGGCGGGAGCAATCGTGGGGGCAGCGGCTTTCCGGGCCCGCTCGACGGAGGCGACCGGCTGGTATGCGACGGCCATTGCCGGGCGGACGATCGTCCTTGACCCGGGGCATGGCGGTGTGGATCCTGGAGCGCATTACCGGGAGGAGATTTTAGAAAAGGACCTGGTCCTTCAGATTGCCGGGCGGCTCAAGCGCTTTCTGGAGAATGCCGGAGCGACGGTTATCATGACGCGTACCGGCGACTACGACCTGGCACCCCCGGAGATCAAATCACTGGCCGCCAGAAAACGCTACGACCTGCGGGCCCGGGTGGAACTGGCCAATTGCGCGGGCGCCGACATTTTCCTGAGTATCCACGTCAACACCTCGCGGGATCCGGGCAAGGCCGGGGTGCACGTTTACTATTCCGAAAAGCCCGGGAGCGACGTGCTGGCTCGCTACATCGAAGAAGAAATGTGGCGTTATATCGGTAAGGAACGGATGCCGCTTCCGGGCCGTTATTTTGTGCTGCGGGAAACGCGGATGCCTGCCGTTCTTGTCGAAGCGGGCTTCCTTTCCAACCCGCGGGAAAAGGCCCTTCTCTGTGACGGTACTTACCAGGAGCGGCTCAGCTGGGCGATTTTCAGGGGTGTGGTGCGTTATTTTGGGGAAGCCTCTTCTTCCGGAATGTAGCGGTTGGCGCCAACTGCGGGTGACTCTGGGCGCCGGTCGGCTGCTAAAGGCCTCTTTTTTCTGGGAATGCTAATCTGAGGGAGGATTCCGCAGCTTCTTGTAGAAAATGACTACAATTACGGCAAAAGAGGGTGAAATGTTGATCCGCACAGAAGAACTGCCCAACGGCGTTACGGTATTGACGGAAGAGATACCCCACGTGCGCTCGGTGGCCATCGGGGTATGGGTGGACGTCGGTTCCCGGGACGAGGCGCCGGAGCAGAACGGGATTTCCCACTTTATCGAGCACGCACTTTTCAAGGGTACATCGACCCGAACGGCGAAGCAGATTGCCGAGGAACTCGACGCTGTCGGTGGGCAGCTCAACGCTTTCACCGCCAAGGAATACACCTGCTTTCATGCCCGGGTGCTCGACGAGCATTTCCGGTTAGCCGTTGACCTTTTGACCGATATGCTCTTCAACTCGCGTTTTGACCCGGCGGACCTCGAACGCGAGAAAAACGTGATCATCGAAGAGATAAAAATGTATGAGGATGCGCCGGACGAGCTGGTTCACGATGTTTTCACCGGCACCCTCTGGCAGGGTCATCCTTTGGGTCGTCCCATTGTCGGTACGGAGGAGGTGGTTAAAAGTCTCGGCCGGGAGGATCTCCTCCGCTTTTACGAACGCCACTACCTCCAGGGGCGGATGGTGGTTTCGGTTGCGGGTAACATCCGGCATGAGGAAGTGCTCGCCGCGATTTTGCCCGCCTTCGAGCGGGTAAGGGGGAAGAGTGAAGCGCGGTTGCTCGCCAGTCCCGCTCCTCATGCGGAGATAACCCACCGCCCCCGGGATACGGAGCAGGTTCACCTCTGCATCGGCACTCCCGGAGTGGCGCTAGGCGACGATTTGAGTTATGTCTTTCAGACCCTCAACACGATTCTCGGCGGTGGGATGAGTTCGCGCCTCTTCCAGCGGATAAGGGAAGACCGCGGCCTGGTTTATTCTGTTTATTCCTACCATAGCTCCTACCGCGATACGGGTCTGTTCTGCATTTACGCCGGTCTGGCGGCCCCGAACGTTTCCCAGACGTTAGAGATGATCGCGGCCGAGATTGCCAGCGTCCGGCGCCGTGGCATAAGCGAGGAAGAGTTCCTGCGGGCCAAAAACCAGTTGAAAGGGAACTTTCTCCTAAGCCTGGAAAGCGTTGTTGCCCGGATGAGCCGGATGGGGAAGTCGCAGCTCTATTTAGGCCGGGTGGTGCCGCCGGAGGAGGTTGTAGCGAAGATTGAAGCAGTGACTCTCGAAGACGTTTTTGCCGTGGCGGAGAGCTTCTTCCGTCCGGAGAACTTCGCCCTCGCTTCGATTGGTCCCTGGGAGGACGGTATGGTCTGGCGCGAGGCGCTCGGGAGGCTCAATTAATGGCGGAAGTGGAGGTCCCCGTCCGGCGATTGCCGGGAGCAGACGACCTGCCGCTGCCGGCTTACGCTACCCCTGGCGCAGCGGGGGTTGACCTTTATGCGGCCGTCACGGAACCGGTAACGTTGCTTCCGGGCGAGAGGTTGCTGGTCCCGACGGGCATTAGCCTCGCGTTGCCGGAGGGCTACGAGGCGCAGGTCCGGCCCCGGAGTGGCTTGGCGTTAAAATATGGTGTCACTCTGCTCAACACTCCCGGGACAATTGACGCCGACTACCGCGGCGAAATCAAGGTGATCGTGATTAACCTCGGCCGCGAACCCTTCGTTATCCGCCGGGGGGACCGGATCGCCCAATTAGTCGTTCAACCGGTCAGTAGGATAAAATGGCGGGAAGTCACTCGCCTCGACGCCACCGCGCGGGGCGCCGGTGGCTTCGGCCATACGGGATAGGGAAAGTGAAGCCGGCTTCAAACAGGTCAACCGCTAATTGGGGCGGTTGATTTTTTTTTGTATACCGGGGGTTGGTCCGTCATAAGTAATGAACGGGGGGTGGACAATGTGCTCGCGACCATTCTTTTTTGCGCCGGAGTTTTTGCCCTCATGGTGCTATCGGTTAAAGAGAAGGCCCACCAGCTTTCCCTGCGGGAAAAAAGCCTGAACGGGACGCCTTCGCCCCTATCGGGTGCCCTGGCCTATTTAGTGGGCGTTGCAGGCGGCATCTACCTGTCCCTTTCCCTCCTGGTCGATTTCTTAGAGGTGAACATCCCTTCCCGGATTGCCGTTTTGGGGCTGGAGCTTGATCCGCTCGCGACCATCGCTATTACGCTCGCCCTGCTACAACCCTTTATTTTGCGCCTGTGCCGGGTTGGGCGGTGTAAGATTATGCCCGGCGGGAAATAATCGCTACGCGAGGTGGCAAAAGGTGAGGCTTGGCGAACTTATCGGCAAGGAGATTGTCAACCTTTACGACGGTGCGCGCCTTGGTGTGGTCGGGGAATCCGACCTCACTATCGACGCTGCGACAGGGCAGGTGCATAGCATTATCCTCCCGCGCCGGCAGAGTCTCCTGAACCTATGGGTCGAGCGCCCGCAGCTCGTTATCCCTTGGGAGGCGGTCAAAAAGATCGGCTCTGAGGTGATCGTGGTCGAGCTCGACCAAACTACCCCCCGTTTCCGGTGAGATGCCTTCCTGAGTGGGGCGTTTATGACCCGCGTAAAAATTTGTCTTGGATATTTCGGTGGGAAGGGCAGTGTTCCCATCGGCTTGTTAAAAGGAGACCGGGGCCCTGAGCGGATAGGGGAGAAAAAGGGGCCGTCCTGCTTTCAGGACGGCCCCTTTCATGCTGGTATCTTTCCGGTATAGAGCCTACACGACGTTGATCTTCACGCGGCGCCGGGTGGCCACGTCGGCCTTGGGGGCTCTGATCTCCAGGATGCCGTTAGAGTAGGTAGCCTCCACCTGTTCCGATTTAATGCTGCATGGCAGGGCGATCGTCCTGAAGAGGCTGGTGACTTGGCCGCCCGCAAAGGCCGTTGCCGAAATCGAGAGGGAGTCGTCCGTTACGGTGAGGTTAAGGTCGTTGAGGCTTACGTTCGGAAGCTCCGCAGCAACTACAACGTCACTGTTTGTCTCGTGCAGGTCAACCCGCATTTGCGCCAAACCTGCCGATGACTGGATCGTGGCTCCCGGAATTCCCATCATGAACTGGCCGCTTAAGAAGGGGTTGATATAAGCCTGCTGGAGCGCCGGATTGGCAAAGGCCGTCGCGGCCGGATTAATGGCGCTTGCGGCCGGATTCCAGGCACTTACCATCGGGCTGATGGTTGGGGTCATCATGCCCGTGGTGAGGGCCGGGTTTGCCCAAGCGGTGCTCATCAGAAACGGGTTCGCCAGGGCGGCGCTGCTCAGCATAGCCGGATTGTAGGCCAGGCTGAGCGCCGGATTGACCATAGGATTAAAGGTGAAACCCTGAGCTAAGGCGGGGTTAAAGGAGTAAACGACGGTGTTCCCCTGCGGGCTTGGCCGGACCGCAACGGGGATTGCCGTGGTGGCAGCGCGGTATCCCTGGCTCAAAGCTACGGCTTGGTTGGGGTTAAAGGTTTGGATGTACAAAACATCAGCCTCCTTTTTAAGTTTTAAGGTTACCGGAGAATATTTTTTGAGTTCCCGCGTTTTTTTATACCTGCGCCCAGATCCTTTGGCGGACTGCGTTGGCGGTTTACTTTTCCCCCTTTTCGCGGATACTATTTCGAGAGGCGAAATTTTAAAGCGCTGCCCGGTACCGAGAGGAGAGGTCTTGTGCCCTACTTAGAGAGGCGCGAGATAATTGCCGAAATCGGGAAACTGCATAACGCGGCGGTAATCTGCTATTTTACCGGTGACCGGGAGAATGTTTCGACGCGGATAGCCCCCGACGTTCTGCCGGTTCTTTACCGGCACCTGCGTTCGCTCAGGAACCCCGAACGGGTGGCCCTCTTTCTCTATACGCGCGGCGGCGATGTTCTGACTCCTTGGCGTCTGGTCCACCTTATCCGGGAGTTTGCGCCTTACTTCGATGTCCTGATACCTTTCCGGGCCTACAGTGCGGGAACGCTGGTTTGTCTTGGGGCCGACCAGATTGTGATGACGAAAATGGGGGAATTAGGGCCGATCGACCCGAGTGTGGTGAATGCCTTTAACCCGCAGGACCCGCATAACCCTTCAGCGCGCATCCCGGTTAACGTTGAGGATGTCTATTCCTATCTGGCCCTCGCCCGCGAGCAGGGCGGGATTACGAGCGAGGAGCACTTGGCGCGGGCCTTCCTCCTGCTGGCGGAGCGAATCCACCCGCTGGCCCTCGGCAACGTCCACCGCAACTACCTGTTAGTCCGCTCTCTGGCGCGGCGGCTCTTAGAGTTGCGCCGGGAGCCTTTCCCCGAAGAGCGGGTGCGCCACATCATCGACAGCCTGACCGAAAAGCTTTACGCGCATAACCATATGATTTCCCGTCAGGAAGCGCTGCGGGAGATAATGCTGCCGGTCATTTTTCCCTCGGAGCGGCTTGAAGCGCTGATGTGGGAGCTTTACGAGGACTTTGTTGCCGAGCTGGTGATGACGGAGCCCTTTAACCCCGCGAAAATCCTGCGCGGCTCCCGGACCGAGTTCGAGGTGACCGGGGGCTTTGTGGAGTCTGAGGGCGGTCAGGACGCCTTCGTCTTTACGGGTGTGGTTGAACGTCGCGACTTCCCGGAAGCGGGCCAGATCAGCGTCAACATCCTGAAACAGGGCTGGCACAGCCGGATTTGAGCGAAAAGCGTTGCGGGAAAAGGGGCGGGAGACCGGGGATGAAGATCGGGAGGCTCAAAAGCCGACTTTTTATCAGGGAGGAAAAACGGATGCCGGAAAAGGAGCAACAGCCGGAACAGAGGATTCTGCCCGTTCGCTTCAGGTACCCGCTTTCGAATCGCTACTACCTTTTGACGAACAGCAGCGGCTACCCTTCAGCGGAGTACCGTTTTCCTTACCAGGAGGTGAGCGAGACGGGCTTCATCATCCGGGAGGTGGATAGGTGAAATCGCGTAACGGCCCGCGTTTTAAGCTTCAGGCCGCCCTTTTTTCGCGAAGCGGATCACGAGCACGCCGTTGGTGAGGTCCGCGCTTACCCGCTCTGGATCTGCCTGGGGCGGCAGGGATAGGAGGCGGGTGTAAGCCCCGCGGGGGCGTTCGGCGTACAGAAGCGTGCCGCGGGGAAAGTTTTCGCTCAGCGGCCCGTTGATCGCAATTTCGGTGGGAGAAACCTCCAGCACAAGCTTATCGGGGTCCACTCCGGCCAAGTCCACCAGGTAGACGATTTGCTCCCCGGTGTCGAGGATATCCGCCCGGGGAATGATGCCTGGGGGAACCATCCACGAAGGCATCCCTGTAGAGATGGCGCCGGTTACTTCAGGGCTGGGTGTCTGCCTTATTTCCACTGCCTTTCCCTCCGTAGCCATTTTATATAGCGGTTCGCAAAGGATGCGGTTTTTCGGTGCTCGTAAACTATTCTGACCGGTCCTTTCCTGATTTATGCGCTGGCTTGCGAGCGGTAGGTAGTGGCAGGATTCTGGTTGTGGCGGCGCGCAATGTTTTCCAGAAGGGATTTCGTTCTGGGACGGCGAAAAATCCTGCGAGAAAAGACTCGGTCCGGTAGGTGGCTCTTTTGGCGCGAGCTTTCTTGAAGCTCGGGATTCTTTCGCTGCTCCTCCTCGGCCTTCCTCTCTTGGGAGTAAAGGTTACCGGCGGCGCAGTTACCCCGTACCTATCTTTTCCGCCGGCAACCCGCGATGTAGCCCAGCCCTCTTTTTCCTGGGTGGCCTTCTTTTTGCTTGCCCTTCTCCCCCTTGCCACGGCAGCGCTTTATTGGGCCTGGTTCCGGTGCCCGTCGCTTCCGGCTGATTCGCAGTCGCCCCGGCCGGGGCGACTGCCCTGGTGGGGCGTGGCGGGTCTTCTTTGGTTGGGCTGCGCATGGGTGCTGGCCTGGACCCGCTTTCCGTGGTTTGCGCCGTGGCAGCGGTACACTTTCAGCCCTCTATGGCTCGGCTACATTGTGGTGGTGAACGCCCTCACCTTCCGGCGAACGGGGCGCTGCCTGCTGACGGAGCGGACCGGCTATTTCCTCGCCCTCTTTCCTTTAAGCGCTTTCTTCTGGTGGTACTTCGAGTACCTCAACCGCTTCGTCGCGAACTGGTATTATGTAGGCCTCGGCGAACTCGGTCCCCTCGAGTACTTTTTGCTGGCGACGCCCCCGTTTGCCACGGTTCTCCCCGCGGTTCTCAGCACCGCGGAGTGGCTGGCAAGCTACCCTTTCTGGGGATCCCGCCGCGCCGGGTTCTGGGCACCACGGATAGAACGCCCGCGCCGCGTCGCCGGACTGCTGCTGCTCTTTGCTGCGGCGGGTCTTGCGGGTCTCGGCATCTGGCCCCGGTACCTTTTCCCGCTCCTCTGGCTTGCTCCCCTGGCAGTTATTATTTCGCTTCAGACCCTGCTCGGCGAGGAGACGGTCTTCGCGCCGCTCAAGGAAGGGGACTGGCGCCCGGTTCTGGTGCCTGCTGCGGCGGGCTTGATCTGCGGCTTTTTCTGGGAAATGTGGAACTACTATAGCTTGGCCCGCTGGGAGTACGCTGTTCCTTTCGTGCACCGCTTCCAGGTCTTCGCGATGCCGCTGTTAGGGTATGCCGGGTACCTTCCTTTCGGGCTGGAGTGCGTTCTGGTTAGCGATCAGCTCGCCCGCCTGTGGCCTACAAAAGAATCCGTCTGCCCGGCCCTTTTTGATCACTCTGCGCCGCCCGGCCAGAGTTTGAAGATTACTTTTTGACGGCGAATGCGGGCGGTGCACCATGGATGGGCTAACGTTTTGCGACAGCTTGACTTTGGAGACTTGTTGTATCACAATAAGGTAAAAGTAAGGGGGTGGGGTTTTGGTCGGCGTAGTGGTGACCGGCGCGGCCGGCAGGATGGGCCGGGAAGTTGTCCGCGCAGTGAGCAGGACCAACGGGATGACGGTAGTTGGTGCGGTTGATGTGAATCATGTGGGTGAAGACGCCGGTGTTTTGGCCGGCGTAGGCCCGATAGGAGTTGTGGTCCGGTCCGACCTGGAAAGTGTGCTGCGGGAAACCGGTGCGGCGGTGATGGTGGACTTCACTGCGGCGAAGGCAGCAGTGCAGAATATCCGGACCGCTATCGCCTGCGGGGTCCGTCCGGTGGTAGGCACGACGGGCATCCCGGCGGAAGAGCTGGCGGAGTTGAGCCGGCTGTGCCGGGAGCAAGGCGTGGGCGGACTGGTCGCACCAAACTTTGCCATCGGGGCGGTATTGATGATGCACTTTGCCGGGATAGCCGCCAGGTACCTGCCGGCAGCGGAGATCATCGAGCTCCATCACAACCAGAAGCTCGATGCGCCTTCCGGAACGGCACTGAAGACGGCAGAGATTATCGCGGCCAACCGGACGAACGAGGCGGTTGAGGACCGGACGGAACTGGAGAAACTGAGTGGAGCCCGGGGCGGTTCGCTGGAAGGAATCAGGATCCACAGCGTGCGCCTGCCGGGCTTCATCGCGCATCAGGAGGTTATTTTTGGGGGCTTAGGGCAGACGCTCACCATCAGGCACGACTCAATCTCGCGGGAATCCTTCATGCCGGGGGTGATAATGGCGATCAAAAAGGTGCTGGAGCTGAAGGAAATGGTTTACGGGCTTGATAAGCTGATATTCGCTTGAGGCTTCTGGCCGCCAACTTCCAAAACGCACCTCCCTCCCCCCGGGGTCATATACTGGTTATAAGCCGCGGGGGGCGAGAAAAGTGAAAGGCAGACTCAGAGGAATCACCGTAAGCGTTGTAGGCGGCGATCACCGGGCGGTTTTTGTGGCGGAAGAGTTCCTGAAAGAAGGCGCACAGGTAAGATTGGCCGGGCACGAAGTGGCCGTTGCGGGCGTTCAGGCGGCAGGTACCGTTGAGGCGGCGCTGCGCGGAGCGAATGCTGTGGTTTTCCCCCTGCCGGGGGTAAGCGACGATGGTTACGTGGCGACGCCGGGTAAGCCGCTTTCGCTCAGCGAGGAAGACCTGGCGGTCCTTTCCGTGGGAACGCCGGTTTTTACTGGCTTTGCCAGAAAGTTCCTGCGCGAAGTTGCTAACCGGCGCGGGCTAAAGTTGGTCGAGATTGCGGAACGGGACGATTTCGCCATTTTAAACGCGATCCCTTCGGCCGAAGGGGCAATTCAACTGGCAATGGAGCACCTGCCGGTAACCATCCACGGTTCAGCCGCTTTTGTGCTGGGCTTTGGGCGGGTCGGTATGACCCTGGCGCGGATGCTTACCGCTCTCGGTGCCCGAACCACCGTCGTGGCGCGCGACGCGGCGCAGCGGGCGCGGGCGATGGAGATGGGCTGCCGGGTTGCCGACTTCGGCAGGTTGCCGGTGCTGGCTGGCGAAGCCGACGTAATCTTCAACACGGTGCCGGCGCTGGTGCTGACCGCAAAAATCCTGAAGGCTACGCGGCCCGACGTGTTGATAATCGACCTGGCGACCAGGCCGGGCGGAACCGATTTCGATGCCGCCCAGCGTTTGAAACGGCAGGCCATCTTAGCGCCTTCGTTGCCGGGAAGGGTGGCGCCCAAAACAGCGGGCCGGATATTCGCCCAGGTGGTTGCTGATCTGCTGGTAGAAGAAAAGGGTCTCGCGCTTGCGGTTGGACCTTAAGAGCGGTCTTCTGGTGGACAGGTAATCTTTTCCAGTATTTCAGGGGGGTGCTTGCGGTGCGGCTTAAGGGACGGCGCATAGGGTTTGCGTTAACCGGCTCTTTCTGCACCTTGAAGGAGGTTGTCGGCCATATAGCGAAGTTGATTGAAGAAGGGGCCGAGGTTATTCCCATAGTGAGTCGTGAGGTGGCCACCACCGACACCCGTTTCGGAACGGCGGCGCACTGGAAGAGTACGCTGCAGGAGCTGACCGGCAACGCGGTGATCGATTCGATTGTCACCGCCGAGCCGATCGGTCCGAAGAAGCTTCTCGATCTTCTAGTGGTGGCACCCTGCACCGGAAACACGCTGGCGAAGCTGGCTAACGCGATTACCGACGGGCCGGTTTTGATGGCAATCAAGGCGCAGCTCAGGAACCAGCGGCCGGTGGTTCTGGCGATCGCAACCAACGACGGTCTGGGGATGAACGCCCGCAACTTGGGTGTGCTTCTAAACGCGAAGAACATTTACATGGTACCCTTTGGTCAGGATAACCCGAAAGAAAAGCCGAATTCACTGGTTGCCCGGATGGACCTTTTGTTAGACACAATCTTGTACGCGCTCGAGGGGAAGCAGATCCAGCCCATCGTAATTAGCTACCCGAACGCTTCGTAAGGGGAAAATAAGGCTTTAGAGAGGAGGCCTCCTTTGCGACAGTTTAACGTAGCGGTGGTAGGCGCGACCGGGGCGGTCGGCCAGGAGATTTTAAAGGTGCTGGAGGAGCGGAACTTTCCCGTGCGGGAGCTCCGTCCTCTGGCCACCGCCCGGTCGGCCGGCAGGGTCGTTTATTTCAAGGGCGGAGCATATACGGTAGAAGAGACGCGACCGGAGAGTTTTGAGGGCGTGGAGATTGCGCTTTTTGCGGGCGGCGCCGCGAGCAAGGAGTTCGCGTTAGCCGCGAAAGAACGGGGGGCGCTGGTGATCGATAACTCGAGCGCCTTTCGCCTTGAACCCGATGTTCCTTTAGTGGTCCCGGAGGTCAACCCGGAAGATGTTAAATGGCATAAAGGGATAATCGCTAACCCTAACTGTTCCACGATTATCATGGTGGTGCCCCTGAAGCCGATTTACGACGCCGCAGGGATCAAACGGGTAGTGGTTTCCACCTACCAGGCGGTTTCCGGTGCGGGGGCGGCGGCCATCAAGGAACTTGAGGCGCAGACCCGGGCGGTGCTAAGCGGGCAAGAGTACCCGCCGCAAGTCTTCCCGTACCAGATCGCTTTCAACCTGATCCCGCACATCGATGTTTTTCAAGAGCTAGACTATACCAAAGAAGAGTGGAAGATGGTCAAGGAAACCCGCAAGATTTTCCACGACGATTCTCTATCGATTACCGCGACGACAGTCCGGGTGCCCGTGATCCGGTGCCACTCTGAGTCGGTAAACGTGGAAACAAAGGAAAAACTTACTGCTAAAGAGGCGCGGGAGATTCTATCGCGGGCGCCAGGGGTGGTGGTCGTCGATGACCCAGCGGCTAAGAAATACCCGATGCCCATCCTGGCCTACGACAAGGATGAGGTTTTTGTCGGGCGGATTAGGGACGATAATTCGCTGGACAAGGGTTTAAACCTCTGGGTGGTGGCGGATCAGCTCCGCAAAGGCGCGGCCACGAACGCGGTGCAGATTGCGGAGTTGGCCATCAAGTATAGCTGCGTAAAATAGAGGTTGGAGGCCGCCCAGCACTCAACCAAGGGGAATAGCGGCGGTTGCCAGAAAAGTGGAAGTTTCGAAGAGGATTTGCACGTTGGCGGTCAAGGAAGTTATTTTTTGAGTTGAGTGCTGGGTAACTTCTAAAATTGGAGGTGGTGTAAGAGATGGCGGATTTCGGCAGGGTACTTACCGCAATGGTAACGCCCTTTGACAAGGACGGCAGCCTGAACCTTGCTCAGGCAAAGAAGCTGGCCCGCTACCTGGTGGAAAACGGTTCCGACGGGCTGGTAGTTGCCGGCACTACGGGAGAGTCACCGACCCTCACCAAAGAAGAGAAGATCGCTCTCTTTGAGGCGGTTGTCGAGGAGGTCGGCGGAAAGGCTACGGTGATTGCGGGCACCGGGAGCTATTCTACCGCCGACAGCATCGCCCTCACCCGGGCGGCGGAAAAGGCCGGCGCCGACGGGGTGATGCTGGTGGCCCCGTATTACAACAAGCCCTCGCAGGAGGGGCTTTACCGGCACTTCCGGGCGGTGGCGGAGAGCACCAGCCTGCCGGTGATGCTCTACAACATCCCGGGGCGGACGGCGGTAAACGTCCTCCCGGCCACGGTAGCGCGTTTGGCGAAAGATGTCCCGAATATCAAGGCGATCAAGGAAGCCAGCGGCAGCCTGGACCAGGTGAGCGAGTTACGGCGGGTCCTTCCTGACGACTTCGCGATTTACAGCGGGGACGATGCCCTGACGCTGCCGGTCCTGGCGGTGGGCGGCAAGGGCGTGGTGAGCGTGGTCGCCCACATTGCCGGCAAGCGCCTCCAGGAGATGATTAACGCTTACGCGAGCGGGAACGTAACTCTGGCGGCGAAAATTCACAAGGAACTCTTCCCGCTCATCAAAGGAATGTTCATCACCACGAACCCGGTGCCAGTGAAGGCAGCGCTCAACCTTCTTGGGATGAACGTGGGTGCGCCGCGGCTGCCGCTCGTGGAGGCGACGGCGGAAGAAAAGGAGAGGCTGAGCCAGCTGCTGCGGGATGCAGGTCTCCTTTAAGGGGTTCACCCGGTAGAAAAAGCGGCGGTGCCTGGCGACGCTGCTTTTTAAGAAAATTTTGTGACGGCCCCGGAAAAAATCTTTTTCGGGGTTGTTTATTGCGGGAGTATATGCTAATATAGGCATATAGGAAAGGAGATAGGGGTATGGAAGATAAGCAGCTGGAATTGGCGGCGGAAGTGCTGCGGGCGCTGGGCCATCCGCTCCGCCTCAAGATCATAGAGTTCTTGCGGGCAGGCGAGCGGTGCGTCTGCGAGATCATTCCGGCGGTCGGGGCGGAGCAGTCGGTGGTCTCGAAACACCTGTCGGTGCTGCGGCAGGCCGGAATCCTTGAGGCGCGGAAGGATGGGCTGCGGGTAATTTACCGCATCCGCGACCCGGCGGTGCCGGATCTTTGTGATTTAGCGCGGGAGATCATGGCGCGGCGGCTCGGGGAGTTGGCCGAGTTGGTCACCACACTTGAGGGGTTCACCCGGCAAAAAAATGAATAAAGGAGGTCTTCGGGGATGTTACAATACCTGATCTACTTTCTAGTGGGGATTCCCGCAGGCATCATCGGCGGGCTCTTAGGAACCGGCGGCTGCGTGCTCATGATGCCGGTGATCCGTTTCGGCTTTCACTTCGACCCGGCGGTGGCGGTGGGTACCACGCTTACGGCGGTGGTTTTCACGGCCGGCTCCGGTGCCTACCAGCACTTCAAGATGGGGAACGTGGATGGTGAGACGGCGGCGCTCACCGGGTACAGCGGGGTCTTGGGCGTGATTATCGGCAGCATCGTTTTCGGCTACCTCAAGGCGTACGGCCACCTGATCGACCTTATCGTGGGCCTCGCCTTTCTGCTGCCTTCGGTCCGGATGCTCTACGAGGGGCTCATCCTGGCGCCACGGCAGGCGCGGCTCGGTGGGCAGGCTACCGGAGCACCCGGTAAAAGCGCTGCACCGCCAATGGTGCCCGGCTCGCCGGTGAGCAAAAGCATCCTCGGCTCGGTAATCGGTTTCCTCACGGGAATCATCGGTCTTGGTGGCGGCTATGCTCTGGTTCCTTCTTTCCTGTACGTTTTGAGAGGCCCGATGAAGCTGGCCATCGGCACTAGCATGGCCTCCTTCATCTGGATGGCGCTGGTCGGGGCCATTTTTAAGCTCTACCAGCACGTGGTAGATATTCCGACGGCGGTGTGTCTTGGTATCGGCGCCGTGATCGGAGCGCTTTACGGCGCGAAGTTGGTGGCCCGGGTGAAGACGGCGACGCTGAAGGCGCTTTTCGGGGCGATCTTCATCTACGTGGCGGCCAAGTACATCCTAATCTACTTCGGTATTGCCATTTAAGCTGCAGGAGGATAAACAGGTGTTCGGTGGCTATACCGTTAAAATGGTGCGCCCGATCTGCGCCCTCAACCGGCCGGTAGTAGCGGCGCTGGTCGAGATAGATACCGACATCCGGGAGGTATTTCCGTACCTGAACGCGGAGTTAGGCAACTGTTTTTTCAACCCCGAGACGCCCTTTCTCCGCTTTTCCTGGTCGGGTAAGGGCGTTATCCTCTATCCCAACACGATCGGCATTACCGGTCTGGCCGACGAGGCGGAAGCGCACCGGATGGTTGAGGCGCTGCGGCAACTGTTGACGGAGACCTGGGCGCGGCGCACGGAAATCGAGCCCAGTTACCGGCGGGGCTCGGAGCTAACGGCGCTTGACGTTTACAAACTTTTGCCCCGGAGCAACTGCGGGCGGTGCGGGGAGCGGACCTGCCTGGCCTTTGCGGCACGTTTGCTCAAACAAGAGATGGTTCTATCAGATTGTCCGCCGCTTACCGAGCCGGGACGGGAAGAAACGCGGGAGAGGCTGACGCGGTTGCTCAGAGCGGCCGGGTTCCCGGCGTGAGGGCAAAGCGGTTCCCTCCCGCGGCAGGGTCGGGTAAAGAGAGGTGGTGGAGTAATGGATGTTACGGTCAAGAGGCTTTCGACGCTGGAGAAGTTCTTAACCTTGTGGATTTTCTTCGCTATGGTTGCAGGCGTTTGCATAGGGTATTTTGCGCCTTCGGTGACCGAGTTCATCGCCGGGCTGCAGGTAGGTACGACCTCGATCCCCATCGCCGTGGGTTTGATCCTGATGATGTACCCGCCGCTGGCCAAGGTGAGGTACGAAGAAATGGGGACCGTGTTCAAGAATACCAAGCTCTTGGGTTTTTCTCTTTTTCAAAACTGGATTGCCGGGCCGGTAGTGATGTTCATTTTAGCGGTGCTCCTGCTCCGCAACCACCCCGAATATATGATCGGGGTAATCCTGGTGGGGCTGGCCCGGTGTATCGCTATGGTGATCGTCTGGAACGAACTGGCCGAAGGGGACCGGGAGTTAGCGGTGGGATTGGTGGCTTTCAACGCCGTTTTTCAGGTTCTGTTTTACGCCGTCTACATCTGGTTCTTTATCACCGTGCTGCTTAACTGGCTTGGTGTGGTCAAGGGGCTGAATGTGAGCATTTCCATGTGGGAGGCGGCGAAGACCGTTTTCATCTACTTAGGGATTCCCTTCCTGGCCGGCATTACCACCCGCTTTTCGCTGCTACGCCTGAAGGGCAGGGAGTGGTTCGAGAACGTCTTCGCGCCTAAGATCAGCCCGATCACGCTGGTGGCGCTGCTTTTCACCATCGTCGTGATGTTCTCGCTGAAAGGAGAGTACATCATCCGGTTGCCGCTGGACGTGGTGCGGGTGGCTGTGCCGCTTACCTGCTACTTCTTCCTGATGTGGTTCGCGACGTTCTTTATTACCCGGCGGCTCGGGGCCAATTACCCGCAAACCACGGCGGTATCATTTACCGCGGCCAGCAACGACTTCGAGCTGGCCATAGCCGTGGCGGTGGCGATTTTCGGCATCGGCTCCGACCAGGCCTTTGCCACGGTAATCGGGCCGCTCATCGAGGTGCCGGTGCTGATCAGTCTGGTTAACGTGGCGCTTCGGTTCAGAGAAAGGTACTTCAAACCGGTGACTTCTTAAGGGAGGGACAAAACTATGGAAAAGCAAGACGGGCACCGGGTAGCGATTTTTACCTGCGCCGGGGGTTCGAACACCGGCCAGACCGCTAATGCCGCCGGGGTAAAGTTAGCGCAGGCAGGCTTGGGTTATCTCGCCTGTCTGGCCGGGGTAGGAGCGGGGGCGGAAAACACGCTTAAAAAGCTGGCGCAGGCGCAGAAGGTAGTTGTGATCGACGGCTGCCCGGTCGCCTGCGCTAAGGGAATGTTGGAAAAAGCCGGGGTGAAGGTGGATTGCCACGTTGAGGTGATGGCGCTGGGCGTTAAGAAGGATTTGGGCGTACTCGTACCGGACCCGGCGGCGGTGGCGCGGGTTTGCGAGGCGGTGAAGGAAGAGATGGAAAGGCGCGGGAGCAAGGCCGAATAGGAAACGAGGCGGACTATTAAAATTCCGGGAGGTTAGCGCGTTTTGACGGAACGGCAGCGGTTTTTGTTGCTTGGCGGCATCTTTTTGGCAGCTTATTTCTTGCCCGTATCTCACCCGCGGTTCGCAAGCGGGGTACTTGAGGCGTTTGCCATGCTGCACGAATACGCCCGGGAGCACGTTCTCTTCTGCTTGGTGCCGGCGCTTTTCATCGCCGGGGCTATGGCCAGCTTTCTTTCGTCCCAGGCGGTTATCAGGTACCTCGGGCCGGAGAGCAAGAAGTGGGCGGCTTACGGGGTTGGGGCGGTCTCGGGCGCGGTCTTGGCGGTCTGCTCCTGCACGGTGCTACCGCTTTTCGGCGGCATCTACAAAAGGGGCGCGGGGCTCGGGCCGGCAATCGCTTTCCTCTATTCCGGGCCGGCCATCAACGTGCTGGCGATTATCCTGACAGCCAGGGTGCTCGGCTGGGAGATCGGCCTTGCGCGGGCGCTGGGGGCGGTCCTTTTTTCGGTCGTCATCGGCCTGATCATGGCGTTTCTCTTCCGCCACGAGGAAGGAGAACGCTTGCGCGGGCTGGCCGCCGGGGAGCTTCTGCCGGGGCGAAGGTCTTTGGGCCAGACGGTGCTCTACTTTTTAGTGCTCGTGCTGATTCTAGTTTTTGCGGCCTGGGGCAGACCCGCGGTTGGGGCCGGCTTCTGGTACGCCGTCTACCAGGTGAAATGGTACCTGGTCGGCTTTCTCCTCCTGGTCCTGGCCTTGATGCTCAAGGGGTGGTTTGATAGGGAGGAGTTGCGGCTTTGGCTGGAGAGCACCTGGGATTTCACGAAGCGGATCATCCCGCTTCTCTTCTTAGGCGTCCTGATCGCCGGTTTCCTGATGGGGCGGCCGGGCACTGATGCGGGCGTGCTTCCAGCGAAGTACATCGCCGGTACCGTTGGCGGTAACAGCCTGGCGGCCAATCTGATCGCCTCCGTGGCCGGGGCGCTGATGTATTTCGCTACCTTGACCGAGATTCCGATTGTGCAGGGGCTCTTAGGGGCTGGAATGGGGAAGGGGCCGGCGCTGGCCCTGCTTTTGGCGGGGCCGGCCCTGAGCCTGCCCAGTATGCTGGTAATCAACAGTTTCCTCGGACCGAAGAAAACATTCACCTACGTCTTTCTGGTGGTCGTGATGGCCACGCTGACCGGGAAGATTTTTGGCGCTCTTTAAGGAGCGAATTACGCTTCGAGGGGCAGATTCAAGCGCGAAGGGGGTGAAGGCGATGCGTGAGGTAAAAGTGTTGGGTCCCGGTTGCCCCAAGTGCCGGGCGCTGGAGGAAGAGGTCCGGAAAGCGGTGGCGGAGTTGGGGCTGCCGGCGAGGGTAGAAAAGGTTACCGATATCCGCGAGATTGTTAACTACGGCGTGATGCTGACGCCGGCGCTGGTGGTCGACGGCCGGGTGGTGGTGAGCGGCCGGGTGCCGTCGCGGGAGGAGATTAAAAGGTGGCTCCAAGAGTAGCGCGGGTGTCGGGTGGCAGCCGGGGCAGCGCGGCGCGTCACGGGCGCTTTGTTTGTGGCCGCAGGGATTTACTAACTGTTTGGTCTATCTGCATCACCTGGCATAGTGAAAGAAAAGGGGGCGGTGCGGTGGCTGATAAAGCGGATACGGGCAGATCAGATAGCGGGCTGGTTTCGGTAAGCCTGGTGCAGATCTTTCGGATCTTTTTCCGTGTTGGGCTCGTGGCCTTCGGACCGGCGATGCTGGCGGAGATGAAACGCCAGGTTATCAAGAGATACCGCTGGTTACGGGAGGAGGAACTGCTGCAAGGCTTGGCGCTGGCGCAAGTGCTTCCGGGAGCCACGTTTGTTTCTCTTGCCGTATGGGCGGGGAACCGGTTACGGAGGGCGGCGGGGGCGGTGGCCGCCTTTAGCGGGCTTTTGCTACCTCCTTTTGCGATAATGCTTCTGGTATCGTATCTTTACTTCGCTTACGGGAACCTGCCGGGAGCGGCTGCAGTGGTTGCGGCGCTTGGCGCGGTGGTGGTTGCGCTGGTGGCCAACGCCACGCTCGATATCGGCCGGACAGCGCTCAAGGACTGGCGGGGTGTGTTCATAGCCGGGCTTGCCTTTGCCGCGGCGCTGTTGCACCTAAACCTGGTGGCGGTGCTGGCGATAGGAATCGCTGCGGGCCTCGTGCTATTCCGGACACCGCCCGCTGCTGAAGGCCCGCCCCCGGAAGACACCGGACGGCGCTTTCCGCTGCAGGCCCTGGCGGTGTTGGCGGTGGTGTTAGGAGCTTTGGCCGCCCTGGCGGGTTTTCACCCGCCACTCTTGAGCCTGGGGGCTACCTTTTTCAAAATCGGCCTGCTGGTTTTCGGTAATGGCTACACCATGCTGCCCTTTATCCAGCAGGAGGTAGTTGACCTTCATCACTGGGTAACAGCGCGCGATTTCGCCGCCGGTGTGGCTTTTGGGCAGGTTACTCCTGGTCCGGTAGTGATCACCGCCACTTTCATAGGCTATCGCGTTGCTGGTGTTTTAGGGGCGTTGGCGGCAACGATCGGTGTTTTCGCCCCCACACTTTTCCTGGTGCTCGCCGCGTCCCCGGTGCAGGCGCGGCTCCGGTCGAGCCCCTGGGTGCGGGCGGGCGAGCAGGGCTTAGTAGCCTCTTTCGTAGGGCTGATGGTCCTGGTGGTTTTTAATCTAGGACGCTACGCGCTCGGTAACGTTCCCGCCTGGATCGTAGCGACCTCAGTCTTGGGTCTTTTGCGTTTTAAGCGTCTTGATCCCTTGTGGGCGGTAGCGGGCGGCGTTTTGCTCTACCTCGTTCTTCAAAGGGCGGTAGGGGTGCTCATTTAATATGGGGGTTCGGGAAATGGGTGAAAAACCGCTTAAAGTGCTTTTTCTCTGTACCCAGAATTCCTGCCGCAGCCAGATGGCCGAAGGGTGGGCGCGCCACCTCAAAAAAGGGGTGTTAGAACCCTATTCGGCAGGAACGGCGCCGGCCGCCGTCCACCCGTTAGCGGTGCGGGTGATGGCGGAGGCCGGGGTGGATATCAGCGGGCAGCGGGCGAAGCACGTGGACGAATTGCGAGAGATTGAGTTCGACCTGGCGGTTACTCTCTGCGACAGCGCGCTGGAGAGCTGCCCCGTGCCGCCGCGGGCCAAGAAAGTCATCCACCAAGGTTTCCCTGACCCCGCAAAGGCTAAAGGTTCGGAGGAAGAGGTGCTCGCTGCTTTCCGCCGGGTGCGGGATATGATCCGGGATTTCGTCGCCGGGCTGGGGGCGGATTTAGATATTGGTCGCCAAGCAACGGAGGAATGAAGGCCTGAAGTAGGGGAGAGGAGAACCGTAATGTTCGCCAGGCTTTCAAGAAAGGGCTAGGTCACCTTACCTGCCGAGGTTAGGAAACTTTTGAACCTCCGTCCCGGGGCGCGCGTCCGGTTTGTGGTCGAGAAGGATGCCGCCCGGATTCTCCCCGTCGAAGGGGGAATCGAGACGCTCAAAGGCGCCGTTAGGGTTCCAGCGCCGCAGGATTTCAAAGCCGCCCGCCACAAAGCAATGGAGGAACGCAGCCGTGAAAAAAGCGCGCGCACTCGACGCTAACGTTATTCTCCGCTTTCTGACTAACGATGTTCCAGAGCAGGCAAACCGTTGCGCTAAGCTATTAAAGCGGGTTGAAGCCGGTGCCGAAGAAGTCTGGTTGCCCGACCTTGTCCTGGCAGATATCATCTGGACCTTAGAAAAATAAGGAAAAGGTTATAAGGCCTTTTGCCTAACCATTTTTTCAATTTCGGATATGTCTCGTGATAATTCAGGGAGATAGTTTACGGCCTCATTTCCTTCAACCCGAAATTTTCCCTGCCAGCAACCCACAAGCCCGAGACGATTCATTTTCCCTTCTTCTCCATTAGCCTTTTTGTAACCAATATATCCTCTCTTTAAGAAAACCAGCATCTTTTCTCCAACTTCAAACTGTGCCTCATCAGCAAAATGCCTTACTAAGAAGGGATTCCCCTTTCTTAAGGCAACGTCTAACGGTGGTCTCATCTGTCCCCCCAGGACCACGATCTTGACCTCATCATTTAACCCGATGGAATTATAAAGAAAGCGTTCTACCTTGATAGTCACCTCCCGATAACCTAACGCATCTTCAAACCAACGGTTTCCTTCAGAAGCCAGCTTGGTACCAGAAATATTGGTCACTTCGCCTGTAAGGATTACCTCTGAATCCTTGACAATTTTTTCTAAAGGTTGCCCAGCAACCAGAACAGTATCATTAAATTTTGGTTTGGGAGAGCAGATAAGAGCCAAGCCCAAAACCACTGTGACGGGGATAAGAACTGACAAGCCGATTTTCAATGCCTTTTTCATAGAACCATACCACTTCCTTTTAGGAAGCGTCAGTTTTTTTATCCCCTGCGGGTGCGCCGCACCCAGAAGACCGAACCGGCTATAACGGCAAGCAAAGCCCCGACGGTGTAAGCGGGCCAGGCAGGGCGCGGCGAGTGCCGGCTCGCAAC
Organism: Thermodesulfitimonas autotrophica; assembly: GCF_003815015.1. Lineage (NCBI taxonomy): Bacteria > Bacillati > Bacillota > Clostridia > Thermoanaerobacterales > Thermoanaerobacteraceae > Thermodesulfitimonas > Thermodesulfitimonas autotrophica. The sequence continues at coordinate 362,796 of NZ_RKRE01000002.1, read as the reverse complement.
AGTTGGAATACCTGTTTCCCTATCAGGCTGGGCCCGCATCTTTTTTAGGACCGGACCGACCGTACTGGCCACTGCGCTGCGCGGATAAAGCTTACCGCTTTTTAAGCCCCACGCCTCGTGGACGCCGCCGTGGAGCAGCGGAATGAAGTATTCTTCCCCACCAGCCGCAAAAACGAGAAAATCGGTATGCAGCGGCGGCAGAGAAAAGTGAGCATAGGCATCCGCCTGCTGAATCCCGTGTTCCCGCAGCAGGG